>CALIZK010000128.1:0-1248 GCA_938028635.1 uncultured Atopobium sp. | reverse complement strand
TTGACAATATTGGCGATGGCCACAGGGTCACCTGTGTTCAAAATCTGTGCAATCATAGCCTTGATAAATGTTCTTTGGTGACGCATGCGGGTGTAATCGCTGTCCGCAAAAGCGTAGCGAACACGTGTGAAGAAGAGCGCCTGAGCGCCGTTGAGCTTCTGAACGCCAGGATAGAGCTCTACAACGTCGTCAAAGTTTTCTGTATCGCGCATATACTGCTCAACGTTAACGGTTACGCCGCCAAGCGCATCCGTGATGCCTGCAAGGCCGTCAAAATTGACCTCAGCGTAATGTGCAATGCGCACACCGCAGAGCTCGTTTACCACCTGTACCATGCCATTTGCGCCGTCATAGTAGTGCACAGCGTTGATCTTCATGTACGAACCCTTCCACAAGACGCGCGTATCTCGTGGAATAGAGAGCATGGTCACGCGCTTATGGATAGGATCAACACGCGCCAAAATAATGGAATCAGCACGGTACTCGGTCTCACCAGGGCGGCCATCAGTGCCTAAAAGCAGCACATAGTAAGGATCGCTTGGTGCCGTGGGCTCCTGAAGCGTCTGGCGAAGTTCCGCAGTAATGACCTGCGAGTTATTGAGTTGAGCCTGAACACTTGCATACCAAATGCCTACACCTACCAGCGCAGCCACAAAAACAGCAGCAAGGGTACATAAAAGTGTCCTTACAACTATCTGCTTTCTGAAAACGCGCTTGCGGCGCTTTTGGTAAGCCTCTGCCTGAGAACGGCTAAACGGAGAAGCACTTGTAGCGGCGCTCTCTGCAGTCCCGTCAGCAGGTAACTGAGTGTTCTTTGACGTATTTGACACAAACTATCCTTCGATAAAGTCGTCGTCTGGAATGGTGGTGCGCTGAGCATCGGCTCCCAAAGCAACGAGTTTCTCGACAAATCCCTCGTAGCCACGATCGATGTGGTGTATAGCAGAAACGGTAGTTTCTCCCTCAGCCACAAGACCAGCCATAACAAGAGCGGCACCACCACGAAGATCAGGTGACTTAACCTGTGCGCCTTCAAAACCTGAGACACCGCGAACGATAGCATGATGGCCCTCGATGGTAATGTCAGCTCCCATACGAGAGAGCTCGGATGCCAGCATAAAACGGTTCTCAAACACGTTTTCCGTGATGATGCACGTGCCCTGAGCCAGTGCAAGCAGCGTCATGGTCTGGGCCTGCATGTCTGTTGGGAATCCTGGGAATGGCAGCGTTTGGATGTCGATGGCTTTA
>CALIZK010000127.1:0-3237 GCA_938028635.1 uncultured Atopobium sp. | reverse complement strand
TGTACCCACAGGAGACAAACAAGTTCTGTTTTTCTTTGGACAGCAATCTGGCTCACTCAAAATTACCAAAAGCTCCTTATTGCCTGATGTCACCTCCAATAACGAGTACTACACCCTAGAAGGCGCTGTCTACGGAGTATATTCCGACGAGAGTTGCACCAATCTTCTGGGCAGTCTCACCCTTGATAAATCTGGGTCTGCAACGCTCGACAATCTTCCTGTTGGAACGGTGTACGTAAAGGAAACCACTGCTCCAAAGGGCTTCCTTCTTGACCAATCGGTTTATGCTGTAGAAATAACAAACCAAGAAGAGAGCACTCTCACGGTTACCGATACCCCTATTGGAGAGTTTGATCTACGCATTTCAAAACAAGACTTTGACCACAGCACGAGCCTCGATGAAGACGCTCGTTCTGAGCAGCAAAGCGCTTCTCCCCAAGGAAACGCAACGCTTCAAGGGGCGCTTTTTAAAGTGACCTATAGTGGCTCTGCTGAAACAACAATAAGAACATGGGTTTTCTCGACTGATTCTCATGGTTTTGTTTCTTTTGATGCAGAACATAAGGTTTCTGGAGATGACCTCTTTACTCTTGGCGAGAAACCCTGGTTACCTTTGGGGTATTACCAGATCGAAGAAATTCAAGCTCCAGAGGGTTATAAACTCCCAGGACTTTCTCTTCAAACCTGGAAGCTATCAAACCAAAACGCCAATCTTATCTGGACAAATCTTTCTAGCGGAAAAGAGAATTCCTCATCTGAACACTCCTTTACCTTTAAAGATGAGGTAATAAGAGGAAATCTTAAGGTTAAGAAAATCGGGCATACTTCTCTAAGTTCGACCGATGGTTATTCTGAAGCGGATGAAATGCCAAGTCTGAAGGGCGCCAAAATTGAGCTAACTAATAGCTCTGCTCAACCCATCTTCTACCAGGGAAAATGGATTGCTCCTCACGAAGTTGTCACCACAGTAGACACAAACGAGCTTGGAGAGGCTGCCGTTGAAGGTCTTCCCTTTGGCTCCTATTCACTTAAAGAGATTACGGCTCCAGCAGGATACTCTCTCAACAAAGAGTGGAACCCAACGGTTACTCTTACTTCTGAAGAGACTGTAGGAGCACCCAAGCTCATTGATGAAAGAATTTCTTTACAAACAATGCTTGTAGATGCTGCGGGATCAAAAAATCCTGAATATACTGAGGTACTCAATCTTGTTGATCACATCAAATATGAAGGACTTACTCCAGGGGAAGAGTACGAAATTACTGGAGAACTCTATGAAACAAAGCAGCTCCAAGAAGGTACGGCAGAGCCTGTTGCTCGCGGAACTGTCCACTTCAAAGCTCCTACCTCATCAGGAGAAGCTGCAGTTCCTTTTTCTGTAAGGACCGCCTCACTGGAGGGCAAAGAAGTTACCGCCTACGAAACAATCTCAAAAAATGGTGAAGAGGTTGCATCGCACACCGACAGTCACTCTAAAGCTCAGACTATTCGCGTAGCTCCTAAGCCCCATCTTCCGGGCACGGCAGACAATGCGTATGCAATTCCTCTTTTGTTTGCTCTGGCAGGATCAGTACTTATTGGATGCACTCATGTATTTACAGCAAAAATAAGACGTCCTCTTTAGTTGTGTGATCTTATCTTGCTGCTCAAACAAAGAAAGGGCAGAACTCTCTCTGCCCTTTCATAAAAATTTGTACTAGTTTCTTGTTCGTTTATGAGCGTCTAATAAGCTCAGTAACAAGGGCTGCAGCATCAGCACACTGACCAGCATTAACGTTCTCGCGAACATCGGCAGCGGTGCGGCTAAGCGCAGGAAGTCCATCTTCGTTTAAGCCCATCAAGGTAACAGAACGAACTGAATTCTGCATTGCAGGAGTTGCATCAGTGGTGTCCCAGTCAAATGCACGCTGCTCAACATCAATATGAAGATCAGCTGCAATAGTAGAAAGGAGTCGAGTCATTCTGCGATCAGCGCGGCGGACGTTGCCAATTCCCTCATTCTTAAGAATGGAAAGCGTACCAGCACCAACACAATCAAGGTTAATGAGAAAAGCTCCGCGAATATCAGTTCTGTGCTTTGCGAGGAACTCCCTCATGCCTGCGTGGTCAAAATCAGACGCTCCAAGTGCAACAAACCAAATATCGTGTGCAATGAGCTCGTCATCAGAAAGTGAAAGAACAGCATTACGAAGATCATCCTCAGAGACAACAGATGCATCCTCAGAGTCAGTATCTTCACGATTCTCTGCAGATGGAGCTGCTCCGCCCTTCCAATCATCTGATGGTCCGTCGTTACGACCAAAGAGTCTAAAGGAGCGACGCTTTGCCTCAGGAGTCTTTGCGTCCTGTGCCTCTGTGAGACCCTCATCAGCCGAAATGGTGTCGAATGGGCTCTCTGCATCTTCTGCCTCTGGAGAAGGCGCAGATGTTGGAGCTGGAACATAGTGAGGAGCTGGCTCGGAAGATGGAGCTAGAGGATCAACGGCGTCGCCAGAAGGATCAGGAAGATCAAAGAGGGACGCACGACGAGCAAAGTCGTTCTTAGCATGGAGCTCATGTGTTGCTTCAGGCTGTACCTGCGTTGCATCTGCATCAGCGGATTCATGAACCTGCTTCATAGTTGCATTGAGCTCATCGTCAACAGAATCATACGCAACGGTGTTGTCAGCAGAAGCATCCTCAGTCTGCTCTTCTTCTGTTGTTGCATTTACAGCCTCTGCAACATCCTCGAGAGATGCAGTCTGGCTTGCGCCAGTAGTGTCATAAGCAACGTAGCTTACTTCGCAATCCTCAGGAAGAATGCCCAGTGAATTAAGAACTTCCTCGCCGTGGCGGACGCCTTCCACCTCATCAGGCTCTGGGATAAGTGCAGCTGCATCTCCTGCAAAATGATGAACAACCTCGGGTCGATGACCAGTAGGACGGACATTCTCGAGAATACCAAGAAGTGCTGCAACTGAAGACTTGTTGTTGTTTGCGCCAATAGTGCAAGGTGCAAAACGCTCTGCAATAGTTGCGACAGAAAGAGCAACAAGTGGAAGAGCTGCAAGAATACCAACAATCCAGAAAAGGACACGAACTGGATCAGGAAGGAAACGAAGAATCTGAACAAACGTAGCAACAAACACGGCAACTACACACCAACGAGCATACCTCTGTGCAAGCGGTACGTACTTTGCTACAGGGGACTCAACAAGGAAGTTTGTATGTGGAGAGTCATAGTGAGCAACAATTACG
>CALIZK010000126.1:0-15539 GCA_938028635.1 uncultured Atopobium sp. | reverse complement strand
TCATTTTTTATCAAACAAAAATTGAGCTTCAAAATAAGGCGAAAAAGGTAAAAAATCCGTTTAGTTGGGGATCGAAGGAATTAATTAAAGATTTGATATTAGTAAAAGCCCAGTTGGCGTTCATCAAGCGACACTTTGCTGACTCAAAATCGCTCAAAATCGCTATGCATAAAGATTTAAACCTCCAACTAAATGGATTTTTTACCTTTTTGGGACCAAAATCGTTTTAAAAACACCGATTTCATGACTTTCAGTCAAATTAACGTGCAACTCATTCGCCGCGCCATCATTTTGAATCGTGCCGACCTCCCGATAAGTCACTTCCAGCAACAAAGCAAAAGAGCCGCTGACTTCAGCGGCTCTTTTGCTTTGTTGCTTGCAGGTACGTACGCTACTTAGTGCTTGAAGGACTGTCGCTTGTACCTGTGCTGTTAGTGATTCCGGTAGTTCCAGTGGTGGTGTTCTTCTTTGTTGAAGACTCTCCGCCAACAAGGCCACCAAGAACTCGAACTGGCGTGAACGAAGTAGCAATCTGATCTCGAAGCTCAGATTGAATAGACTCATTTGCACCGGTAATGACCATGGTGATGTTTACGCCGTCAGAAGACTGTGTCTTAGAGAACGTAAAGGTAAAGATAGGTGTTGAATCACCGCCGGGCTTCAAGAAACCAAACAACTGGGATTTCTGAAGCTCGCCTTGATCGTTGCGGTGAACGCTTACGTGATATACAACCGTATTAATCTTTGGATTGAGCAGTGCGTTAATTGCAAATGCCTGAGCCTGAACGCTAGAGCCAGCGTAGCACTCAAGAACGTCCTTTGAGGTAGTATCAGTAACGGTTACCTCAACACGACCAGTGTTCTCATCAGCTTCCTGAACAGAAAAATCCTCGGGGAACTGCGTGAAGCCATTACCCCACTCAACGCCGCCACGAAGTGCAGAAGCAACAGTTCGTACAGTAACAGACTCGGTAAGATTGGCCGTATTAGCACGGCGAATAACGCCACAAGAAACCTGCATAAGCACAACAATGGTCAGAAAAATCAAAACAAAGAGAACTGCTGTTTTTGTAATAACCTTCTCGATATTTGAACCCGAAGGATCAGAGCCCGAAAGAGGATCAATGTCAACAGCGACAGCTCCACCCTGTCTACGAGCGCGCTCAAGTGCCGCACGCTCCTCATTTGGATGACCTGTCTCGTCTACCTTGGTAAACAACTCTTCAGCTGCGTCAGCATCAAGCGCGCCCTTCTGGCGGCGCGCGAAACGTGAACGTTCTGCATCATCTTTAGCCATGTAGCTCTCTCATTCAACCTGCATAAACACACTTAAAAGCGTGCGATGCGTTGACTTTTGCTCTTTAGTTCCACCCGTAGGTTTACAAGCTGCAAGTCGCAGACCGCAAGTTACAAACCGCAAACCTGCAGTTAAGCGCATCACGAGAAGAACGATTGCTGCCGCAAACCGCAGTTCGCAAAGCACTTAAGGCTCTATTTTACCGCCTTGCGATGTTTGGTGCACCACCAAACTGCATTTGATAGTAATGAGCGTAGATTCCGCCCTTTTCGAGCAGCTCATCATGAGTTCCCCGCTCAACTGCACGACCGTGGTTGATGGTAATAATTTCATCAGCACCCATAATGGTCGAGAGTCGATGGGCAATGACCAGCGTAGTTCTGTTCTTAGCCAGCTCGGAAAGGGACTCCTGAACCGCGCGCTCGGACTCGTTATCCAGAGCGGAAGTAGCCTCATCCAAAATGAGTAGCGGCGGGTTCTTCAGGAATACACGCGCAATGGAAATGCGCTGCTTCTGTCCGCCAGAAAGTCTAGTTCCACGCTGTCCTACCTGCGTGTCATATCCATCTGGCAGCGATTCAATGAACTCGGCGATGTTTGCACGCTTTGCTGCCAGCGCAATGTCTTCTTCAGAAGCTTCAGGGCAGCCGTATGCAATGTTCTCCGCGATAGTACCATCAAAGAGGTACACGTCTTGCTGGACCATGCCAATTGCCGAACGCAAACTGTGCTGCGTAACGGAACGAATATCCTGCCCATCAATGGTGATGCTTCCACTTGTCACATCGTAGAATCGTGGCAATAAAGCGCAGGTAGTGGACTTACCTCCACCAGAAGGTCCAACCAGCGCGACGGTTTTTCCACTCTCAATATGAAGGTTCAAGCCGTCGATAACTTCTTCAGCATTGTTGTAAGCAAAATGAACATCCTGGTAGATAATCTCACCCGCGGTAATTTGAATGTCCCGGGCATCTGGTGCATCTTGAATGTCCGGCTGCGTTTCAAGAATCTCTGTGAATCGTTTAAAGCCGGCAAGACCCTTCTGGAATGTCTCGGTAAAGTTCAGAATGTTCATGATTGGCGTGGTAAACAGCGAGATATAGAGTGCATACGTAGCCAGGTCAATGGCTTGCATCTGGCCCTGAGCAATCATCCAGCCGCCCAAAACCAACACAACAGTGTTCAAAACACCCATCATGCCTGAAATTGCAGCTTGGTACCTGCCCATAGCCTGGTACATATTGGCCTTGGAGTCTAAGTATGCCGAGTTACTTGCTCTAAATTTCTTACGTTCGTGATCTTCCGCCGCAAAGCCCTTAACCACGCGAATACCAGAAAGTGAGTCTTCTAGCTGGGTATTTACGTCGGAAATGCGCATGCGGTTCTCTTTAAAAATGCCGCGCATGTGCATGTTGGCAAAGAAATTAAACACTACCAACACCGCAGCAATTCCAGCAAGCACCAGCGTAAGGGGTACGTTAATAAAAGCCAGAATGACAAAAGAGCCGGCAATCTCAAGCAAGCCAATAATCAGGTACTCAGGACCATGATGTGCCGTCTCAGAAATGTCAAACAAGTCGGATACCAGGCGACTCATCAGATCGCCTGTCTTGTGACGGTCGTAATACGAAAAGCTCATACGCTCGTAGGCGTCAAACAGGTCTTCTCGCATCTTGCTTTCCATACGCGCGCCCATGATGTGTCCCCAGCTAATGACAAAGTAGCGACACAGAAAGTGGACAAAGTACATAACCACAAGGCCAATAGCAATGAATATCAAGCTGCCGAGAATGGCATCTTTGCCCTGCACAAATAGCCCCTTGGTGAGCGAGCGCAAAATCTGGGGGAACGCGAGCTCGATACAAGCCAAAATGATGGCGCAGATAGTGTCCAGAATAAACAGATGCTTTTGCGGGGCGTAATAAGAAAGAAAACTGGCAAACAGCGATTTGCGGTGTTTGCCAGAAACGTTTTTGCCAGAGGTGTTGTTACCAAAAGCATTTCTACGAGAGGTCTGGTTCAAAGAACTGCCAGGTACAGGGCGAGAAGAACGATCAAGCATGCGTAATTACTCCATAGGCAATCGGTGTGAAATTGAATCGCAGATAAGAGCTCCAATGATAGTCTTTGCGTCCTCGATTTTGCCATCGAGAACAGCGTCTACCAGCTCAGATAGTGGAACAAGATCCACGTTAATAAATTCGTCGGCATCTGGGTCTGATCCCTCAAAGGTCAACTCAGTTGCCATATAAAGGTGAATAAGCTCGTCGGTAAATCCGTCGGAAGTGGCGGTAGTGGTGAGAAAAGCCATCTTTCCCGCCTTCATTCCGGTTTCTTCCAGCAACTCACGGTGAGCGCAATCAAGAGGATCCTCGCCTGGATCAAGTTTTCCTGCAGGTAGCTCAACTGTTACGCGACCAAGCGCAGTTCGGTACTGACGAACCAGGCAAATTCTACCCTCATCAGTCAATGCAACAATAGCTACAGCACCGGGATGACGCACAACATCACGAAGAGCAGTGCGTCCATCAGGAAGAGAAACACGCAGACGATTCACGTCAAAAATGCGACCAACCCAAACGGTATCTTCAGAAAGTGGCTTCTCTTCTAGAGAGGCATCACGCGCATCCTCTGTACCTGCAACAAAGCTGCGCTTTTGTGGCTCCCCAGAATGATGGTAGGCAGCATCGCCCACAGCAACACGCTCACCGTCGTAGGTAAGCGAATCAACTGCCGAGTGCAAATCATTGCGAGCAGAATCAAACACCTCTGGAGTTACCTGCATGTCAGCATCAAGAATCTCTGGCTCAGCAGACTGCATATCATCAAACACATCACTAAACTGAGAGTTGCCTTGATTGCTGGTCCAAGCACCATCCTGTACGTTAGTTTTCTCGTCATTTTGATTTGCCATAAGCGCTAACCTAACTATTTTTCTGGACGACCTTGAAGAGCCTTAAGTCCAATATCGTGCCTGAGCTGCTTGCCTTCAAAGTTGATAAGGTCGCAAGCCTCATATGCACGAGCGCGAGCTTCCTCAAAAGTTGGTGCAAGCGCAGTAACGTTGAGCACGCGGCCGCCTGCTGCGACAATCTTTCCGTCCTCGGTCTGAGCAGTTCCGGCGTGATACACAGAAACGCCCTCAAGCTGCTGAGCAGCCTCAATACCGGTAATCTCCTTGCCCTTCTCGTAAGAACCAGGATATCCGGCACTTGCCAGAACAACAGAAACAGCCACTGTATCAGACCAGGAAACCTGCTGATGACGGAGGGTACCGTTATCGCAAGCCATCAAAATTGAAACCAAATCACCCTGGAGACGAGGCAGTACAACCTGAGTCTCTGGATCACCAAAGCGAGCGTTAAATTCAAGAACCTTAGGGCCATCTTTGGTCAGCATAAATCCACCATAAAGGCAGCCAGAATAGTTGATACCCTCTTTTTTGAGCTGGTCAACAACGCGCTGCTCAATGGCAATCATCTGGGAAAGTTCTTCATCAGTCACAAACGGAACAGGAGAATAGACGCCCATGCCACCGGTGTTAGGTCCCTTATCATCGTCATAAGCGCGCTTGTGATCCTGGGCTGTTGCCAACGGAACAACGTACGTTCCATCAGTCAACGCAAGTAGTGAGCACTCTGGTCCCTCAAGGAACTCCTCGACAACAACGGTTGCTCCTGCATCGCCAAAATGGCCCGAGAAACACTCGCGAACACCTTCGAGGGCCTGCTCAAGCTCAGTTGCAACAATAACGCCCTTACCTGCGGCAAGGCCGTCCGCCTTAACAACAACAGGTGCGCCGATATGGCGAACATATGCCTCGCAAGCCGCCTGGTCTGTGAAGGACTTCCATGCAGCAGTTGGAACGTTTGCTCGCTCCATAACGCCCTTGGCAAACGCCTTTGAACCCTCCATCTGAGCTGCATTCTGGTTAGGACCAAAGCATGCAATACCAGCCTGGCGAACAGCGTCTGCGACACCCACAACAAGAGGTGCTTCTGGGCCAATAACTACCAGGTTAATGCCTTTTTCCTTGGCAAAAGCAACAACCTCGTCAGGGTTATTTTGATCAATAGGAGCAATCTCTGCCTGGGCAGCCATGCCGCCATTACCTGGAGCAACGTAAATTTTTCCTGTGCGAGGTGATTCCTGCAGCTTAGTTAAAAGAGCATGCTCACGACCACCTGCGCCGAGCAACAAAATATCAACGGTGTCATTCATAAGTACTCCAGCCTTCTGATACAACGCCTTTGGGATACAAGCAACGCCAACAGCGCCTTCTCCAAGATGTTTTTTAAACTCAGGGGAAGCAAGTCTTTCTGCAATACATTCTGCATCATATTCGTTGGTTTTAAGCGGCTTTTTGAGATGCTTTTCTATGCGTTTCTCGCCACTTGAAATCACTACATATTTGAGCTCGCCGCGCTTTACAAAACAAGCGCTCATAAGGCGAGAAATTCTTGCTGCTAGATCGGTAAAATCTGATGAGCGAGCCACCTCTGTACATTTTCCGCCAACCAAACGATACAAATACATATCGTTTGAGATGCGCCTATGCAAACGCTCAAGTCGAAGTCGCAACGAAAGCCTGGGGCGTTTGTCCTTGCTTTTATGAAGGACAACCTTGTTCATTGCAATGTACATTGTGGCAACTACCTCAGCAAGCTCTTGTGCATACGCGCAAGCATCTTCAAATGAAGCTCCAGACTTTCTTGCCACACTTAAGCGCTCAAGCATGATTCCCATGGCGGTAGGCATATTTCCGCTATCTACCAGGCAAATTGAGCTTGAAATATCAGGATTGTTCTGACAAGCCTTTTTTGCCGTAAGAAGCGAGTCAGAAAAATCTGCATTCACATGAAGCGAGAGGATCTTTTGAACTCCTGACTCAATAATGCCTCGGTAAAACTCGTCTACCTGATCAGCATCTGAGCTTAGAGCTCCAGGTATTACAGAAACCCCCAGGGCTTCAAGCTGGGAAGCTTCAAGCCCACAGGGGTTATCGCAAACTATTGCAAAAGTTGAGCAGTCCGAAGACGCCACGGGTTACCTCCAGTAGCGGTCGATTGTCTGCTCGCGATCTGGACCAACGGTGATGATAGAAACGCGTACACCAGCAAGTTGCTCCAGGAAATCAATGTAGTCCTTAGCCTCACGAGGCAGCTGGTAGAAGTTACGAACGTTAGAGATGTCGCACTTCCAACCAGGAAGAGTCTCGTACACAGGCTTTGCGTGATAGAAGACGCTCTGGTGCTCTGGGACGGTCTTGTAAATCTTGCCGTCGCACTCATAAGCAACGCATACCTTAATCTCATCCAGGCAGCCAAGAACGTCAAGCTTGGTAATTGCCAGGTCAGTGAGGCCATTGATACGAGCCGCGTAGTTAACAACTACTGCGTCGTACCAGCCGCAGCGACGTTTACGGCCAGTAGTTACACCATACTCATGGCCAACTTCGCCGAGAAGATCGCCCGTCTCGTCAAAGAGCTCTGTTGGGAATGGACCAGAGCCAACGCGTGTGAGGTATGCCTTTGCAATGCCCAGGACGCGGTCAATGTTGGTTGGACCAACGCCAGAACCAGTTACTGCGCCACCAGCAGTGCAGCTAGAAGAGGTAACAAATGGATAGGTGCCGTGGTCAATATCAAGCATGGTTGCCTGAGCACCCTCAAAGAGAATGTTCTTACCAGCCTCAAGCTCTTCATTGAGGAAGAGAGAAGACTCAACAATGTAAGGACGAATGCGATCTGCATAAGGCAGGTAGGTCTCGCAAATCTGGTCAACGGTATAGGTTGGAAGACCATACACAAGACTCAAGATTGGATTGGTGTACTCAAGTGCAGCTTCAAGCTTCTTGCGGAAGATCTTCTCGTCAAGCATGTCCTGAATACGCAGGCCAGTACGGTTCATCTTGTCCATATACGTTGGACCGACACCGCGCTTGGTGGTACCAATAAGGTTCTTGCCCAGCTTTTTCTCGTGCACGCCATCAAGATCTTTGTGATAAGGCATAACAATGTGAGCGTTGCCGGAAATCTTAAGCAGGTCGCAGGAAATACCCTTGCTCTCCAGCATGTCAATCTCGCCGAGAAGAACCTCTGGGTCAACAATGCAACCATTGCCAATAACTGGATAGGTGTTCTCGTACATAACACCAGATGGAACCTGGTGAAGCGCAAGCTTTGTATCTCCAGCAATTACCGTGTGGCCCGCATTTGCACCACCTGCGTAACGGCAAACAACGTCAAAATCTCCGGAAATGAGGTCGGTAACTTTACCCTTACCCTCGTCTCCCCACTGAGCACCAACAAGTACGGAAGCTGGCATAAGTTCTCCCCTATCGCAGCTATCTACAAACACGACCATTACATGACGGTTGCAACCTCTTTAGGGGTTGCTTCATAAGTATATCTAATACCACTCGCAAAAGCACAGAAGCGCAGAGGTTTTGTCACACATAAGAAACGATTAATGTGTAGGGTTTGCCATCGCAGCGTACTGAGCGGCTTCACTTTCTGAGTAATTATTTCCCTGGTAGATCTCAACAAACTTAGTGGATGTTGGCATAAACATTACAGGAACATCCCTCAGAGCACCTGCACGGTTCTTTGCAACAATGATGTTGGTAACGTCTTTATCAGGACGGTCATCGCGTGCGGCTTCTTCATCGCTCAGTGAGCGGTCAAGCAGCAAAACAATATCTGCATCCTGCTCGATTGCACCGGACTCACGCAGGTCAGAAAGCTGTGGACGCTTGCCGTTTCTGTTCTCAAGCGTACGATTGAGCTGAGAAAGTGCAATAACAGGCGCCTTGAGGTCTTTAGCCATAATCTTAATGCCACGAGACATCTCAGAAACCTCAGTTGCACGACTGTCTGCACGGCCCTTCTCGGCTGGTGGAGAAAGCAGCTGGAGGTAGTCGATGATAATGACGCCCTTCTCGGCCTTATTAAGCATTCTGCGGGCTTTTGCGCGGATTTCTGTGACTGTTGTGCCTGGAGTATCGTCAACAATGATTTTAAGGCGAGAAATACGCTCTGCTGCCTCCAGAAGGGTAGGCCACTGCTCATTCCTGATGTTGGAAGAACGGATGGTCTGCAAATCAACCTTTGATTCAGAAGCCAACAGTCTCTGCGCAATCTCAATCTTACTCATCTCAAGCGAGAAGAGCGCAACAGTTGCACCGGAAACTGCGGCGTTATAGGCCATGCTGAGAGCAAAAGAGGTCTTACCAACACCAGGACGAGCGCCAATAACAACCATCTGACCAGGGCGAAGACCCTGGAAGAGGCCATCTAGGGTTGCAAATCCGGTCTGGACGCCCAGCTCTGAAGCATCTTTGCCAGCATTTTGCTGAAGCTCTTCAAAGAGATCAGTCATAATGTCTTCAATGCCCTGCTCAGACTGCTGAACATCTCTGTTGGTTACATCAAAAATGAGCTTTTCTGCCTGGTCAACTACTTCTTTTGTATCTTCTGGAGCGTTGTAGGCAAGCGCAGAAATCTTTGCAGAAGCACTAATCATCTTTCTGAGCGTAGTATCACGGTGCAGCATAACAGCGTGGTTTTCCCAACCAACCATAGCGAGTGGGTTGTTTCCAAGCTCTGCTAAACGGACAGCTCCTCCAGCGCGCTCAAACTTGCCATTACTCTTAAGGTGATCTGCAAGCGAAATAACGTCTACTGGCTTGTTATTGTCAAACAGGGACTTAATTGCCTCAAAAATAATTTGATTGGATGGAATATAGAAATCCTCGGAAGAAAGCCTAATGAGGCACTCTCCTCTGATTTCTTCCGAAAGAATCATTGCAGATAGAATGGAAAACTCGGCATCAGAATCTTGTGGCATAGAGGCGTTCTCTAGGGCTGTCAATTGCGTAGGATTCATCTCAAACGAGTCTTGTGCCATCGTCTTTTCCAATCATGTTTTTTGGGAATGAATCTGAATAGTAGTGTACTTTTCAAAAAAATAAAGAGTCATTTTGGCTTGCAAAATTCGAAAAATTAAGTCTTCAACACGATTTTCCAAAACTCGCATACCCTGAGCGGGATTTCCTTAAGTTTTCAACGTTTTCAACATTTTTTGGACTTTTTTCGACACGTAGTATTTTCTACACAATTGCTTATCTGCGGTTATACAAATCAAATTACAATTCCGCAGGTTAAGTGAATATGTTTTACATAACATTTTGAATAACCGCAGGTAGAGCACAAGAAAATATACCAATCCGTCTACACATAAAAAGACCACCCCTTTGTTATGTTTTACAAAGGGGTGGTTCGAACAAACATTCCATTCTTTTCAGATGGCTGAGCTTTTTATAAAAGCTTACAAATCTGTAGAAAACTGCAGAAATTGTATAAACCACCAAAAAATGCAGGAGAACAGTGTTTTATGCATGCATAAAACTACTCTGCGGACTCAACCTCAACCTCGACGGTTGCCTCTGCGACAACCTCCTCGGTCTCCTCCTCTGCAGGAGCAGCATCGTCCTCGCCAACAAGAACAACGACGGTAGCGGTGATGTCACGGTAAAGCTCAATGGTGACATTGTGGCGACCAGCGGTCTTGATAGCAGCGCTACGAGCAATGCGCTTACGATCAACAGTGACGTTGAGCTGTGCCTCGATTGCGTCAGCAATCTGAGCGGTGGTGACGGAGCCAAAGAGCTGGCCCTCCTCGCCGATGCGAGCGTCAACAGTTACGAGCTTGCCATCAAGAGCTGCCTTGGTAGCATTTGCGTCAGCAATACGCTGCTCTTCGCGCTTAGCGATATTGTGACGACGCTCCTCAAGCTGCTTGATGTTACCCGGTGTAGCAGGCTGGGCAATCTTGTTGGGGAACAGGAAGTTCTCCGCATAACCCTGTGCGACCTCTACGATGTCGCCTTCGCCGCCCTTACCGCGAAGCTCGCCCAAGAGAATAACTTTCATGGGAAACTCCTTTGATGAGTCGATGGTATCGACTAGTTGTTGTTTATCGTAGGCTCTGAATCCTGGTTTCCTGAGCGATTAAGCTTTCGGAAGTTAACCCAGGCGTCAATAAGTCCTACGAGAGCCATAACGCCTAACTGAACTTCTAGCATGCCTGCCAATACAAACAGTGACAGAGAAAGTGCTGGCGAGAAGTGCTTCTCGCGCACAAACCATGTGAGCACTGCAAGGCCCTGAAGAGCAAACACGACTCTAAGAGCCATAAACACATTCAACGTAATAAGCTGAAGTATGTCTTGTGCAGACAAAATGGTGCTTGAAAGTGCATACACAAACAAGTTGGCCACGGTAAGAGCACACATCCAAAATGGAACATCCATCAGCTGGAACTGTGGCAATTTCTGTGGGTCTCTTGTCAGTGCTTTATACACTGTTCGAGCTCCAAAACGCGCAATTACAAAATATAAAAGCGCCATGCCGGTATAGCTGGTTGGCCAAAAGAGCATAAAGAGTGCCTTTGCCGTTGAAAGACCTTCTTGGATCTCTGGAGAAGCACCTGAGACCTGCGAGGCGTATTGATTAAATACGTTCTGAGCAAGCTCGGGAAGAGTTGTTCCTGCCATTGCGGCAAAGAACGCGTCATATCCTAGAAGTGCCAAAGCCGTTGCCCCTACAAGAAGAGATCCAACACCAACAGTGAGTTTCTCTGTTGCAAAAGCGTAGCCAACTCCAAGAGCAAGTGCGCAAGCGGTAACTGAAGTTGCCGCTTCCGTTGGTCCCGAGAGCAAATAAGCTGCTACACCTGTAACAAGTACAGAAGTAATAGCGGGACCAAACCATCCGTGCCCTTTTTTGCAATAGACAGCAATTACCATGCCATACGCAACCAAAGCAGCTCCAATAAAAGAAAGGAGCCCGGTAATTACTCCACCAACAACGCAAAGTACAAATCCTTGCTTGTATGTTGGAGCCTCAAACGGACGCGGTTTGCCTCCGTTTTGGTTGCTTGGACCGGCAACATTCTGCGAGCTACTCTCTGGGCGAGAATACCCTTCAGGTGCCTGAGGAATATTTGAATCCGGTCTATCCATTGCTAACCAACTCTACCTAAAGAACAGATAGGTTATCCGCGACTACGGCCACCGCGGCTGGAAACCACAGGGACAGTGTAGGGCAGAAGTGCCATCTCGCGTGCGCGCTTGATAGCAAGTGCAATGTCGTGCTGGTGCTGCGTGCAGGTGCCAGTGACGCGACGAGGCTTAATCTTGCCACGGTCGGTCATGTACTTACGAAGAAGCTGAGTATCTTTGTAATCGATGAACTCAGTCTCCTCCTTGCAGAACTGGCAATACTTGCGACGCGGCTGGCGCTGGAAATCTTGTTTCTGCTGAGCCATGTCTTTTACCTTTCAGATGACAGTAACGTCTGTGTTGCTGTCTGACGTTTAAAACGGAATATCAGCATCGTAGAACTCCTCGTCTGGCGGAGCCGGAACGGGAGCGGGTGCCTGTGGAGTTGGAGCTGCATAAGATGGTGCGCCCTGTGACATAGGGGCTCCACCCTGCTGATTCCTAGAAAGGAACTCGACCTCATCGACAACAACCTCAAGCTTGCTGCGACGCTGTCCTTCCTTCGTCTCCCAGGAGCTGAAACGAAGCTTGCCTTCAATAGCAACCTTCGAACCCTTGGAGAGGAAGCGGGAAAGTGCTTCAGCACGCTGACCAAATACTACGCAGTCTACGAAGTTAGGAACATCTTCCCACTCACCAGTCTGCTGGTTCCTGCGACGATCGTTAACCGCAACGCCGAAGGATAGAATCTGGGTACCGCCTGCTGTGGAGCGAAGCTCCGGGTCACGGGTCAGGTTGCCCGAAATGTTAACCCTGTTAATACTCATAAATCTCACTACCTCTCATCGTGGAATAATTCCACTTTTCCATTACAAGGACTTAGTCCTTATCGACTCGACGCACGATCATGTGACGCTTAACAGCATCATTGATTCGCAGGACTCGATCGAGCTCTGCAATCTGCGTTGGATCTGCATGGAAATTGATGAGGGTATAGTCACCCTCGGTAAGATCGTCGATCTCAAAAGCAAGCTTACGCTTACCCCAATCCTCGACGCTGTCGACTACTCCGCCGTCAGTGGTGATAGCAACGTCAATACGCTTCATTACACCAGCGCGGACTTCCTCGGTGGAAGCTGGGTCAACAAAAAACAGCAGTTCATAGGCCTTCATATTGTCACCTCCTCTGGGCTAATGGCTTCGGGAAGTGAAGGTGCACCCGAAGCAGGAAAGTTCGACCAAGCATCATACCACATAAATGCTTAAATACGAAACTAGCCCACAAACTTTCTCACATGCAGTCCACATATATAGCTTAAATTGGCAATTTGTCGCCTAATTGTCTTTAATCTTGCAAAGATTTGACGTGAATCTTTCTAAGGTATGGTCAAACGCATAACTCAAATAACATGGGATTAAATAAGAAAAACGGCCATCACACAATCTGCATGATGGCCGTTTCGTTTATATGTGCTCTACATTACTGAGCTGCAGGTCCCTCAGGATTCTGAGTTGGTGCGTCTGCTGGAGCAGCTGGTGCCTCAGGAGCCTCTGGAGTTGTTGGGATAATTGGCTCAACAACAACAGTTGAAGCAGGTGCAGGCTCTGGAGCTGCGGGAGCGACAGGAACCTCTGGAGCTACAGTTGCCGCTGGCGCAACAGGTGCGACCGGTGCCGCAGGAGCAGCAGGAGCCACTGGTGCGGCAGGTGCAGCAGGTACAACAGGTGCGGCAGGTGCGGCAGGTGCAGCTGGAGCAGCAGGTGCAACAGGTGCTGCTGGTGCGGCAGGTGCAGCTGGAGCAGCAGGAGCCACTGGTGCAGCAGGTGCGACTGGAGCCGCAACAGGCTCAGCTGGAGCTGCAACAGGGGTTGCAGGTACAACTGGAGCTGGGGCAGCAACTGGGGCAACAGGTGCTGCAGGGGCTGCTGGTGCTGGGGTTGCTACTGGTGCTGCAACAGGAACGGCAACAGGTGCTACTGCAGGAGCAGCGGTTGCTGCTGGTGCAGTTGGAGCAACTGGTGCTGGAGCTGAATACACAGCGGCTGCACCATCGCGAGGATCATTAATGAATGGTGGCAGTGGATCGTTGCTCTGTCCCCATGCGGCAACATTGAACTGACGCATCCAAAGAGCAATTGCGTTCTGCATAAGAAGCATAACGATAAGACCAACAACGTGACCAATATAACCAATAGCAAGGAAGATTGGTCCCATCTGAATAAAGCCACGTGCAAGCAGGGCCAGCATGATAAGACCCACCTGGCTCTGGTCGGTTACATTCTGGGTTCTTGCAATGGTTAAAGCCTGAGTACCAATGTTAACAATCATGCTAATTGCAGCGCTACCGCCGATGATACCCATAATGATTGAGGTAACAATGCCAAGCACAATGCCCATACCAAAGATACGGAACAGGCCACCCATGTCATGCTTGATCATCTCAAAGATGTTCTTAAAAGCAAAACCAGCAGAGATGCGACCATAAACTGATGCGCGGACCTGAACAACATTGATGAACAGTGGATACACAAATGCTGCAACAATAAAGACTGGGATAAGAATCAGATTGATAACTGGAATGAAAGAAAGAATTCCAGTAGCAATGCTGTATGCCAGACCAAATGCAAGTGCAATTACAGCTGCCTTGAAGCCGGTAACAATGTAGGTACCAAACTTAAGGTCTTTCTGCTTTGGACCAGCATTGATGCCCCATGCAGTTACGCGTGCAGTCTCAAGTGCATAGCCAACAAGTGCAAGAATTCCGACAACTGGAATAAGACCAAACAGAGCCATAATAAGAACAGGCTTCCACCAACCCTTTTCCAAAGTCAGAAGTGCCCAGGAGCGTGCAAAGTAGCGATCGCGCCTGTAGCCATTCAACTCATCTGCTGAAACAGCCATTTAACTCTCCCCTCGTGTCAAAAAAGATGACATCGAATTACAAAGCCTAAACATTCTATATAAAATCGAAAAATAAATATATCTTTATTGGTAACAATTAATCAAATAAAAATGTTAAATGGCGGAGGAGGAGGGATTCGAACCCTCGTACCCCTAGAAGGGGTAAACGGTTTTCGAGACCGCCGCATTCAACCACTCTGCCACCCCTCCGAAGGGTGAAACGGCGCCCGTAGGCGCCGTGAAAATTCTGGCGGAGAGTCAGGGATTTGAACCCTGGAGACGCTTTAGACGCCTACACGATTTCCAATCGTGCTCCTTCGGCCACTCGGACAACTCTCCATATAAAACCGCACGGGACAGTATAGCGGATTTCTCACCAATATAGGGCGAGAAGTTCTGTGTATTTTTAACTCTTCTGTAGTATTGTCATACTAATAAAAACAAAACACCAGTAGGAGGTATGGATGCCACCGTTTTTCTCGCCGTATGGCACAGATGCAATTTCTGTGGGCATCCCCTACTGGCTAGACCTTCTAACGGTAATTATTGGTGCAATCTCGGGAATTTTAGTTGCTCGAGACCGCCACTTGGATCTTGTGGGCTTTGTGGGTCTTGGCCTTTTAGGTGGTCTGGGCGGCGGGCTTATCAGGGACGTCATGATGCAAGAAGGCGGCGTCTACATGCTCAACTCGCCCTACGCCATTCCGGCAGCCGTTTTTACCGCTGTCTTGCTGTTTATGTTCCCTGAGCCGCTTGATAGATTCCCTCGCATGCTTGAGTGGACCGACATTATCTCCGTTGGCCTCTTTGCTGTCGTTGGTACCGATAAAGCCCTGGTATATCACCTGCTTCCCTTCTCGGTCATTCTGATGGGAAGCATTACGGGCGTTGGTGGCGGCATGCTTCGCGACGTATTTCTTGGCGATATCCCTCGTATTTTCCAGCGAAGCAATCTCTACGCGTTTTGCGCAGTTGCTGGCGCTACCTCCTACTGGGCGCTTGTTTCCTATGCGGGCGTTACCAAAATTTGGGCAGCCGTTGTCTGCGTTGTGGTTACCGTTGGCCTTAGGCGCTGGTCGCTCAAGTACAACGTGCTTTCACCAGCCGACGTTGACCTTACGCCGCACGTAATGCGCAGTGTCAACAAGCTTCGTCGCAAGTCACAAAAGCCTGGAAAGCAATCTGAGCAGAACACCCCATCAAAGTAATTGGCTGCAGAACAAACGGGCTACCCGACTCTTACATACCGTTTACCAGCACTTTATTTAAAATCCCCCTAAACTGAACTGCCTCCCATTTCTTGGACATAAGAAATGGGAGGCAGTTCATATGCGGGT
>CALIZK010000125.1:0-9002 GCA_938028635.1 uncultured Atopobium sp. | reverse complement strand
CAGCTTGCAACAGTTGCTTGGTGTGGATATCCAGATAGTCGCGACCCCGTTATTATTGGCGGCGGAGAGTCCTCTACCTTTGTTACCGCTCAGTATGTTTGGGCATACTACATGAACGCAGCACTTTCTGGTGTTGCACGTGCTGAATTCCCTAAGACCACTGAAAAGATTTCCTATAAGCCTGACAGCTACTGGAAGTTTGTTGGTGGCTCCGCTAATGCCAAGCAAGATAAGAAAGATGACGACGAAGAGGAAGAAGAGACTGACGAGGAGGAGGAAGAGGAAGAGGACGATTCAACCACTACTCCTACCACTCCTACTACTCCAGCCACTCCTGGAACCGGAACGGGCACAGGTACGGGTACTGGAACTGGAACTGGAGCTGGCACCGGTACTGGAACGGGAACGGGAACTGGAACTCCTTAAGGTTGTCCCGCATATAATAAAAACAGGGAGCTGGATAAAAACCAGCTCCCTTTTATTTTTCATTTACGTTAGCCGTGCCACCTGACGGGCTTCTCGCCAAAAGCTTTGTGTTTTATAGAACGCTCTCTACATTGCCAAGCTGTGTAATGATGCGCACCACGTCTGCAGCGTGCTCAGTCTTATCCACAATCATCAAAACGGTATCGTCACCGGCAACGGTGCCAACAACGTGGTCAAGCTCAACGTCGTCAAGGGCAAACGCAACGGCTGATGCAGTGCCTGGATGGCATTGAATCACAATAAGATTCTCTGCTGCCGTAGCCCCAACCACAAACTCAGAGAGCATTTTCTGCAAGTGCATATCTTCAGAAAGCACATAGGCGCCCTCGGGAAGCTTTTGCAAATCCATTTCTGCTGTATCACGAGAAACGGTTGCTTGAGTACAGACAAAGCCACGATCTTTAAGCATGTCAACAAGATCGCGCTGCGTACGGATGGACTCGCTGCGAACAAGCTCACGAATCACGTCCTGTCGAGCATTTCTATGCTTCACGATGCCTTCTTTCTTTATGCGGCTCACTAACTTTTGAAAACAAATGATAGTGAGTAAAAGAATATACTTAATCAACCCTTATGCGCATGCCAAACCGCTAAACGGTGCAAATAACCCGCTCGTCGGTCGGAATATTGCATTCACCGTTTTCTAAAAGTATTTATACACTTCTCGCCGTATGATTCATCATGAGTGAAACTATTTTTACGGCTTGGAGGCCGCCATGCCCCTGAATGATTCACCTGATAAAAGACAAGGCTCCTACGGAGATCCTGCAATGCGTCGTCGTCCCCCACAAAATGGCCGTCCTCCTCGTGATGGCGGTATTTCTGATAGGCAGGCAAGACGTCGCAAGAGAAATACCCTTGGTTCGCAGGCCATTCTTTTTAAGAGACAGTCTCTACTACATCGCATTGATTCTCGTACGAGAACCTATATTGTCATTGGACTAGCGGTCATCGCAGCACTTTTACTGGTCTTTATTGTGTCGAGCTGCGTGCGCGGGTGTGCTAAAGAATCTACTCCAGAGGTAGAGGTCAACTCCGTTGATTCTCGTGTTGCTGTGGGAACTTCAGAGGAGCTGACTAAAGCCCTAGCAGCCAAGCTAGATCAGAACAAAAACCTTGCCTGGATTGCAGAACACGCTGATAAATACAGCGATAAAAGCCTCATTGAACTGGCACTTGCCCACCCTGAGGCTATTGATTTTGTAGCAAACTACCCCGATTCTGACGGCAAAGCCAAAACCTACGACGATTCAATCACCAAAGGCACAGCTCCTCAGCTTTATACCTGGGACTCCAGGTGGGGCGGAGTCTCGTATGCTGGTTCTGTAATTGCCACCAAGGGCTCTGGTCCCACTGCCCTCTCTATGGCATACATGGGCCTTACCGGAAAGAACAACTGGACTCCAGCAGATATTGCGGGCGCTGTTGAAACCGCCAAGGCAACGGACACCGACTCTGGAATGAACAGATCATTTCTTGAGAAGAATTTAGCTAACCTTGGTCTTACCGCTGACAGCTATAACATTTCTGCCGACAATATCACCACGCTTCTAGATGCTGAAACCTTCCTGCTTGTTGAGGTTAAGGGCAATAAGCTGAGCTCTGATGGCGATCACTGGATTTTGGTAACCAGCAAGAACGATGACGGCACCGTAAATGTCCACGACCCTCTGTCTTCTGAGGTAAGCGCACGTCCATGGGCGGCAGAAACTATTGCCAGCGCTGCAAACGCCCTATATACCGTGACGGTAAAGGCCGCGGAGTAAAAAACCCAGCATCCACAAAAGATGAATGCTGGGCTGGACGGGTTTCTCGCCAAAGAATTGTGTGGAAAACGTTTTAGAGGTAAAGGCGAACTATGAAAGCACCTTCTGTGCAGCCTCGATAAGCTCGGCGATGCGTGCCTCGGCCTCCTCGCGAGTTTTGCCGTTGGCAAAGAGATAGGCCTTGACCTTTGGCTCAGTGCCTGATGGGCGGAAGATGACCTTGTTGTCTCCCTCAAGCCTATACTCAATAACGTTAGATGCTGGCAGTGTCTGAGGAGCCTCTTTCTGCAGGCCCGAGACGCGAGGCATTTCTGCACACTCAGCATAGTCTGTTACGCCAACAACCTTGTAGTTGCCCACCGTTTCCAGCGGATTCTTACGCAGGCTGCTCATAATCTGAGCCATCTTAGCGGCGCCCTCAGCGCCTGGATAAGCAGCGTTAACAACGCCATTGAGGTAGTAGCCATAGCGCTGATACAGGGCGTCCATTGCCTCATAGAGGTCCATGTTACGAGCTGCGTACCAAGAAGCCATCTCAACGCAGAGCATGGTGGCAACAATAGCGTCCTTATCGCGAGCGTGTGTTCCAACAAGGTAGCCGTAGGACTCCTCAAAGCCCATGAGGAAGCGATCCTCCTCGCCGGCATCCTTGAGCTGGTCAATTTGGTCGCCGATGTACTTGAAGCCCGTGAGCACACGGCGCATCTCAAAGCCGCGAGCACGTGCCAAGACGTCGGGCATAGCAGAAGATACGATGGTGGAAACAGCTACCTTATCCTGGGGTTTCTCGCCACGCTCTTCAGCCATGGTAAGGAGCCAGTCCATAAGCAGGACACCCATCTCGTTACCGGAAAGCAGCACGTAATCGCCGTTATGAGGGATTGCAGTACCCATACGGTCTGCATCTGGGTCAGTTGCAACCAGAAGATTTGGCTTTACCTTGTCAGCAAGCTTGAGGCCCAGCTCAAGTGCCTCACGGAACTCTGGATTTGGATAGGAGCATGTGGGGAAGTTTCCGTCTGGCTCTGCCTGCTCTGGAACAACGTCAACGTCATTGACGCCAATCTCCTTGAGAATGCGCGTGACACACTCCATGCCTGTACCATTGAGCGGCGTGTATACAACCTTGTAGCCGTCGGCAGCCTTAAATCCTGGAATAGAAACACGCTTGATAGCCTCAATAAAGTTGTCCAGGACCTCTTCTGGAGTCCAAATGATCAAGCCCTTCTCCAGGCCTTCTTCAAAGTCCATAGGCTTGACGTCAAAAGGATTGACGCGTGCGATGTTTGCAGAAATCTCAGCCGCTGCCTCATCCGTAATCTGACCACCGTTATCGTTGTATACCTTATAGCCGTTATAAGGCGCAGGGTTGTGGCTTGCGGTAAGCACGATACCTGCGGAAGTCTTGAGGTAGCGGACGGCAAACGAGAGCGTTGGGACAGGCTCAATACGTGGGTAGACATATACACGGATGCCATTAGCTGCCAAAACACCAGCTGCAACCTTCTGGAAATCTTCACCCTTAAGGCGAGAATCCCTTGCAAGAGCCACGGTAGGATTTTGATAGTGAGCATTGAGGTAATCCGCAAGACCCTGGGTTGCCTGGGCGACAACGTAGACGTTCATGCGGTTGGTGCCAACGCCAATGGTGCCGCGAAGACCAGCAGTACCAAAAGCAAGTGAACGATAAAATGCATCGTAGAGCTTATCTTCTGCTTCTGGCTTTGCAAGCTCTCCGAGCTCTTTTACCAGGTCTTCTTCGGTGACGTTTGCACGCCAGGACTCAAATGCTTCCATAACTTTTGCATCCATAAGGACTCCCAAACCTCAAACAGCTCTCTATTTCTTAGTAAAAGATACTATGCGTATTTTAAGCGAAAAATAACAGATGATTTAGCGAGAAAAACATGGGAAAATGTTACGTTAGTATGTATTCAATTCCTACGGGCGAAAGGTGTCCCGATGTCTCAAGAACTTGAGTTCTTTGCAACGTGTCCAAAAGGCTTTGAGAAGCTTCTTGCACAGGAGCTTGACGGCCTGTGCATCAAAAAGGTGCGCCCTCTTGGCGGACAAGTTGCGTTTTACGGCTCACTTGCCGATGCTTACCGCGTCTGTTTATGGTCTCGCCTCACGTCTCGCGTCATTTTGGTGCTTGATCGCGTTGGCGCAGCAACTTCAGACGCTCTCTACGAAGGCCTCTCCCACATTGCTTGGGAAGACCATATTGGTCCGCATGCCACCATTGCAGTCAGCGCTCACGGCACAAATGACCAGCTCAGAAACACCAACTTCATTGCTGTCAGAACAAAAGACGCTATTGTAGACCGACTTGCAGCAAAGCGCGGAAGCCGTCCTATGGTCAACACGCTTGCGCCTGACGTAACTATTGTCGTGCGCGTATCACGCAACCGTGCCACGGTTGGCATTGACCTTGCTGGTGAGGCTCTCTTTAAGCGCAGTCTGACTGGCGGTCGAGGGCCGGCACGTGAGTTTGCGCCGCTCAGGCTGGACTACGCTGCTGCCCTTCTGTACCTGCAGGCGCAAACTGCTGCGAGTGCATCGGGTTTCTCTCCAGACGCGCCACTGCCGGCGCTGCTGTTCCCGGGAGCAGGCGCGCTTGCGCAGGAGGCAGCGGGCATGGCGCTGGACGTGGCGCCGGGCATCCTGCGCGCTCGCTGGGGCATGACGGGCTGGGCCGGCCACGACGACGATGCCTGGCAGGATTTGCTGGCCGAGGCCGATGAACGTGCCGAGAAGGGCCAAGAGCGCCAGGTCACACTCTATGCAGCAGACCCTCGCCCAAAGGCCAAAGAGGCTGTGCTTTATACGCTTCGCGCAGGCGGTCTCAAGGCGGACGTGCAGTTCTTACCAGCTTCTGAGCTGCTCAAACATGCAGAGTACTTCACGGGCATTGTTGCAGATCTTTCTTGGACCAAAGAGGAACCCACGCTTCAGGGCTCCGCTTACGCTACGCTTGGACTTTTTGCGGGACAGGCAAGCACGCTTCTTACCAGCGATACAAATACCGATACGGTACTCAGAGCAGCTCCATCGCAGACACTTTCTGTCTACGTGGGAAACTCCATTGCCACCATGCGCTCCTACCCTGCCGCAATCGCTGAAAAAGTCAAAGCCGGTGCGTCTGATGCACCAGCAAGCAACTCTGAGTCAACCTCGGTTCCTGCAGGCCCCACTGTCATGGTTAACAACCAGCCGGTAAGCGTACTGGTGCCAGCGTCTGATCAATTTGCCGCACGCCTTGCTAAGGTGGCCAAGCAACGCGCTAAGTGGGCTCGTAAAAACGACGTCTCGTGCTATCGCGTCTATGACGCTGACCTGCCCGATTATGCCGTCAGTATTGACATCTACAAGGGCGCCACAAAGCCAACTACCTGGCTGCAAATCTCTGAGTACGCTGCATCTAAAGAGATTGATCCAGACCTTGCAAAGCGCCGCCTCCTAGACGTCCTAGCTTTGGCTCCTCGCATTCTAGGCGTACCTAGCTCAAACGTAAATCTACGAACAAGAACGCGTGCAAAGGGTGGCTCTCAGTACTCTGACGAGGGCAGCGCAGCCGACAACTCAAGAAAAGAAATGCTGCTCATCGATGAGGGCGGCCTACTCTTTGAGGTCAACTTTGCATCCAGACTGGACTGTGGAATCTTCCTAGACCACCGCGATACGCGCGCAGAGATTCGCGAGCTCATGAAAAGCGCCGGACCTGCTAAGAGCTTCCTCAATCTCTTTGCCTATACAGGTACCGCTACCTGCTACGCAGCAGATGGTGGTGCACTTCACTCCACAACCGTTGACCTCTCCAAGCCTTCGCTCGAGTGGGCCAAGCGCAACATGAAGCGTAACGGCTTTGACGAAGAGGAGCACGAGTTTGTCCAGGCAGACGTCCTATCTTGGATTACCGAGATGCGTCATACCAAAAATCGCTGGAACGTCATCTTCTGCGACGTCCCCACCTTCTCTAACTCAGCGCGCATGAGGCAAAGCTCGTTTGATGTCCAGAGAGATCACGCTGAGCTTATCATTGGCATTTCTCGCCTTCTGACTCGCGGTGGCGTTGCCATTTTCTCGTGCAACCTGCGTACCTTTAAGCCAGATGTCGAGAAAATCCAGCGAGCTGGTGTCATCATCGAAGACATCACAAGTGAAACTATTCCGGAGGACTTCTCAAGAAATCAGAAGATTCACCACGCATATAAAATCTCGAGAAAACCGCGGGAAAATGAGTAAATTTTTCCGCTTGCAGGCAAAATAAGTACGTTTGTACATTCGTCTAGTTATAACTAGGTATATGGACTAACATATGATGACGAACTGAACCGATCATCTATTGAGAGGATTAATGGATGAATACAAGTAAAGCTGCATTTCATGCGCTTTTCTCTAAGGACAAAGCCAAGAAATCAACTGGCATTCCTCTAAGTGCTGGCATGGTACTTGTTACCCTTGGCATTGTCTACGGTGACATTGGCACTTCTCCAATGTACACCATGAAGGCAATTATCGCTGGTAATGGCGGACTTCTTACCATGAGTACCGATGTTGTTTTGGGTGCTCTGTCCCTCATTATCTGGACGCTGACACTCATTACAACCGTTAAATACGTCATGGTTGCAATGAAGGCAGACAACCACAATGAGGGCGGAATCTTTGCGCTCTACAGTTTGGTTAAAAAGTGCGCCAAATGGCTGATTATTCCTGCCATGATTGGTGGCGCAGCACTTCTTGCTGACGGTATTTTGACCCCAGCTGTTACGGTAACCACCGCTATTGAGGGTTTGCGTACTATTCCTGCGGCTCATTCCATTATTGGTGATAATCAACACATTGTTGTTATGATTACCATTGCTATTCTTTGTACGCTTTTTGCCCTTCAGAAAGCGGGAACTTCTACCATTGGTAAGGCCTTTGGACCTGTCATGACCTTGTGGTTCTTGTTCCTGGGAGCTACAGGCGTTATGAACATATTTGCTGACATCAGTGTTGTTCGTGCTCTTAACCCAGTCCGCGGCATTATGTTCCTCTTTGATGGCAAGCTCAATGCAGCTGGCCTCATGGTTTTAGGTAGTGTCTTCCTTTGTACTACTGGTGCAGAGGCACTTTATTCTGACATGGGTCACGTTGGCAAGAGCAATATTTATGTAAGCTGGCCTTTTGTTAAGATTTGCCTCATTTTGAACTATCTTGGACAGGGCGCATGGATCGTCACCAACCACAATAACACCGTACTTAACACTATCAAAGACCTCAATCCTTTCTTTGAGATGCTTCCTGGTCAGATTAGACCATTTGCCGTTATTCTCTCTGCCCTGGCTGCAATTATTGCTTCCCAGGCACTGATTACCGGCTCCTACTCCATTGTCTCTGAGGCAATTAAGCTTGACCTTATGCCTCACATCAAAATTAACTATCCCTCCACAACCAAGGGTCAGATTTACATTCCACTTGTGAACAACATCATGTGGGTTGGCTGCATTGGCGTTGTTCTTCTTTTCCAGAGCTCTGAGCATATGGAAGCAGCTTACGGTCTTGCAATTACCGTCACCATGCTCATGACCTCAATCTTGCTTTACGCCTATCTGTCCGTTATCAGAAAACGCCTGTGGGCAGCTATTCCATTCATTCTTTTCTTTGGTGCCATTGAGGCTATGTTCTTCTTCTCAAGCCTTACCAAGTTCTTCCATGGCGGCTACTTTACCGTTTTAATGGCTACCGGAATCTTTGTTGTTATGTTTGTCTGGCGTCGTGGTACTGCAGTTGAGAGGACGCAGAGCGTTTATCTCCCCGTAGATAAATACATTGACCAGCTCCGTAACTTGAGCCACGATGCAGATTATACAACCCTCGCTGATAACCTAGTTTTTCTTACTAACGATTCATCCTTTGACAAGTTGGATCGAGACATCCTCTATTCCATCTTGGATAAGCGCCCAAAGCGCGCAAAGGCCTACTACTTCATCAACATTTCACTAACAGATGATCCAAACACCCGTGAGTTCATTGTCAATGACTTTGGTACAGACTTCCTGTTTAAGATTACGCTGCGTCTTGGCTTCAGGGTAAACCAGCGAATTAACACCTATCTGTATCAGATTGTTGGCGACCTCATTAAGAACAACCAGCTAGCTCCACAGAACCATAAGTATTCCATCTACAAGGAGCATTCCGAGATTGGTGACTTTAGATTCTGTCTGCTGCGTAAGGTACTAGCTCCAGAAACTGACATCAACGGTTTTGACGCTCGTTGCCTTGAGCTCAAGTACTTTATTCGTCGCATCTGCGGATCTCCTGCTCGCTGGTATGGTCTTGAGAACTCTAACATTGTCTTTGAGTACGTTCCTTTGTTCTCCAAGGTTAAGCGTGAGCAGAAGCTTACTCGTATTATGCTTGAAGACGCAGCTCAAACAGGCTCTATGCCCCTTGTTGAGGCTCCTATGAAAGAGCGTATTGCCCAGATTGAGGAAGACGAAGATATCTTTGCAGAAGCGCTGCACAAGGAGCGTGTTGAAAACGCAGCTACTGTTGCAGACTACGTTGGTGGTGACACCGCAAGCTTCCGCCCTCTTAAGCTTGACGAAGAAGATGCTGATGAGGATGTCTTTGAGGAGCAACAAGACATCAATCACTAAGCCTAGCGAGTAGTAGTTTTACTTCTCACAACAAAAGCCGACAGATTATATTGAACTGCGTCCCAAAACTTGGACGAATTTAATAAAGAGCTAGGCCACCAAGGAC
>CALIZK010000124.1:0-30658 GCA_938028635.1 uncultured Atopobium sp. | reverse complement strand
CCATACGCATAAAAAGCCTCCTATTTCTTATGTCCAAGAAATGGGAGGCAGTTCAATGGCGAGAAGAGGCTTTTTTCTTGTAAGTTTTAATTCGACAAAGTTAATCTAGCAGCACGCCTTCAGCTGCAAGGGCGGAGCCGTCGAGGACGTTGCACTTTTGGATCTGGTGGACAAACCAAGTGCGGAATGCCTTTTGGTCAACGCCAACGCATACAGTTGCGTTGGGTTTCTCGCCAAGGTATCCGGCCAGGTCAACGACGGTGCAGCCAGCGGTTAAGCCTCCAGCGCACTCAACGTCCACAAACACGTCTTTGGTCTCGAACATCTGAGGTGCCAGCAGGTAGGCCACGGCCGTTGGGTCGTACATGCTGAAACCCTCCTCCTGGTAGTGAACG
Source organism: uncultured Atopobium sp. (assembly GCA_938028635.1). GTDB lineage: Bacteria > Actinomycetota > Coriobacteriia > Coriobacteriales > Atopobiaceae > Lancefieldella. Next base: position 30,263 of record CALIZK010000124.1, on the reverse strand, counting down.
CGGTAGTTGAGCAGCAGCTTGACCAGCATGTCGCCGCTCTTGCCGGAGTTCTGGATGTTCTCGATATCCTCGGGCATGACGCGAGCAGCGTCGCCCACCTCAAGGCCAACCATGGCCACGTGAACGCCGGATGCGAAGACAATTTTTGCCGCCTCGGGGTCAACGCCGACGTTAAACTCGGACATGACACCAAGGTTTCCGCGGGTAAGAGCGCCGCCCATCATAACAATACGCTCGATATGCTCTTTGACCTGTGGATATGCTTTCAGCAGCAGTGCGATGTTAGTCAGAGGACCAAGCGTCACCAGCGTGGTTTTCTCGCCAGCCGAAGCACCCTCCATGATGATGCGATGTTGTGCTTCAAGTGCAGTTTCTTCGAGCAGACAGTCCGGCTGAATGCCGTCAAATTCATAGCCCCTCATGCCCGAAGCGCCGTGGACGTCGCTTGCATCCATAGGTTTTCTGAGCAGAGGCTCGGCAGCGCCGCGCGCGACAGGCACGTGCTGATTCCAGAATTTGAGCAGCTTGAGAGCGTTATTGGTGACGTTCTCGATGCCAACATTTCCGCTCACGGTAGTAATAAGCTTGATATCCAGCGCCTTTGCGGCCAGGGCAAATCCCAGCGCAATGGCGTCGTCAATGCCGGGATCCGTGTCAATGATGACGCGCGTCTTAGTTGAAAGCGTTGTCATAAGTCTCCTTTGTGCGTTTGAACTGCGTGTATACTGTGTTTAAGCTGCGTTGAGCTTGGTTGGAGCCATTTGAACTGTGTGTAAACTGCAATTTATGAAGCAACGATCACTGCAATTTTAACCTAAAACTCAACTACCTGCTGATACGTTGGAATTGATTGCTGAGCGCCAACCTTAGTGGTGGCAAGCGCCGCAGCCTTTGCAGCCACATCAAGTGCCTGCTTGATATCGTGCCCCTCTAGCTGCCCCGATGCCTGGAACGCAGCAAGCGTACCCATAAACGTGTCGCCCGCACAGGTAGTATCCACGGTATCCACGCGGTAACATTCCTGCTGGTACACGCCGTGCGAGTCGGCAGCAATGGAACCTTTGGAACCCAGCGTCAACACCGCAGTTGCTACGCCGCTTGCAAGCACCTTCTGCACTGCAGCCTCGGGATCTGCCAGCGGGCTGATCTTGCCCTCGCCAAACAAGTCTGCAAACTCAATCTCGTTCAGGCAAAGCACGTCCACGCTGGCGAGAAGACCGGTGGTCATGGTAGCCGATGGCGATGGGTTCACCATCGTATAGAGTCCCAGCTCATGTGCATATCTGATAAGCTCAAACGTGGTCGACAACTCGCACTCAAACTGCGTCAAGAACACGTCACCCGGATCTGCAATGCGATCGAGCACTGCTTTTACGTCGTCGGCTGTGCGTGCGTGATTAGCTCCGTGGTCCAAAATGATACGGTTATCGCCGCCCACGCGCACGATTACAGCAACACCCGTGGAGACTCCAGACAGCTCATCTACCTGCTCTGCATTGACCCCGTAGCCAATAAGCGACTGCTTGAGATCTTGTCCGAACGAGTCAGCGCCAACCGCGCCAATCATGTGAACGTCCGCGCCCATTTGAGCTGCGGCGACTGCTTGATTGGCACCCTTTCCACCTGGGCTGGTGACAAGATTTTTGCCACCAATAGTCTCGCCTTGCTGAGGCATCTTATCTGCCTCGATGGATATATCCATGTTCAGGCTTCCAAATACAATCACTTTGCCCATGTGAGGTCCCTTCCTTGCAAGAGTGCAACGCTCGACGTTCCCGGTCAACAGTTCGGTTCGGCACTCACCGCGATGTAAAACGCTCTTCTCGACGTTGCAGCCCGACGTTCTTCTCGACAGTATGTATTAAATAAATGTCCTGTTTATAGGGTATATAGTAATTACTTGACCAATCTCGTCAACCCAACTACTCTTAGAGTGCTTGAGGACGGACATTCATTTTTTAAGTGACGTTGCTCTTGCAAAACACCTAATTTTAAGGAGGTGCTTTATATGCCTGGTCGAAGTAGCGGCTTACGTATGACAGCCGACGATGATTCTGTTCATGTGCGTATGGGATATAAAGAAACCTCCCATAAAAAGTTTTAGATTTGATTTCAACTGAATTGAAACTAAAAGAGCTCTTATAAGCTTATACATTTACAGATTTACCTGCTCGTTTGTAACTATTTCGATTCTGTAGATATATGAACCTATGCCCCGGTTTCAGACCATTTGGTTTCAAATCTCGCACATAACAGAACGCTTTCAGCTTGCGTCATACACCAACCAATTAGTCATTCGTCCCCACTAATCATCGGAGGTGCACATGGCAATCATGAAGCGCACAGACCAACCAAAGACAACTCAGACCACCTCGGGAGAGCTTGGGCAGTCCTTGACCTTTGCCGCAACTCACTCGGTGAAGAGCGTCTGTAGAAAATTCCATACCACTCCGGACGGTCTTGCCCTTGACATTGCGCAGGCAAAATACGACCTCGATGGGCCAAACGTCATTACCAGCGCCGCCGAAGAGCCCTTTATCATCCGCTTGCTCAAGAGCTTTGCAAGCCCTTTCACCTTCATTTTGATTGCCCTCGCTGGCATTTCTTACATCACTAATGTGGCTCTTGCCGCGGATGGCGAGAAGGACCCGTCAACCGTCGTCATCATTACCGCAATGGTGCTCATCTCCGGCATCATTGACTTTGTCCAGAGCTCCAAGGGAGCTTCAGCAGCGGCTGCGCTCTCAAAAATGGTAACCTCCACCACAAGAGTTATCCGCCGTCCTATCGACTTTGATGACACGGGCACTGAGCAGGGCTTAAACCAGAACTCAGACCAAGAGTTCAGCCAAGACCCAGACGCCAGCGCAGATGACCTCGCGGACTTCGAGGAAGACGCCGCTTATGAATATGCTGCCGATAAAGACGCCGCTTATGAAGACGAAGCTCCCGAAGAGCCCAAACTTGCTTCCGCGCTGGGAGAAGAAATCCCCTTTGAACAGGTAGTTATTGGCGACATCATCCGCCTTGCCTCGGGCGATATGATCCCCGCGGACTGCCGCGTTCTGGACGCCAAGGACCTCTTTGTCAACGAAACCGCACTCACCGGAGAATCAGAGCCTGTCGAGAAAACCGCTGGTGTCGTCCACGCTCGCCGTCGTGCAGATGGAACCCGCTATCCCCTCTCACTCTCTGAGTGCACAAACCTGCTGTTCGCGGGAACTACGGTTCAATCAGGAAGTGCAACGGTAGTTGTAGTTGCAACCGGCAACAAATCCTACGTGGGCACCATGTCCGAGCTGCTCCAGCAGCCTGCCGGCGAGACCAGCTTTGACGAGGGCCTCAAGTCCGTCTCCAAGGTACTTGTCTCGTTCATGCTGATCATGTGCCCCATCGTGTTCTTTGCAAACGGATTCCTCAAGGGTGACTGGTTTGATGCGTTGCTCTTTAGCGTCTCTGTTGCCGTAGGCATTACCCCTCAGATGTTGCCTGTTATTGTGACCACTTGCCTTTCTCGCGGTGGAACGCAAATGGCCAAGAAGGACGTTATTGTTAAGAACCCTGCCGCAATCCAAAACCTGGGTGCCATGGACATCCTGTGCACCGACAAGACCGGCACCATCACCGCAGACGAGGTTGTGCTTGAGCGCCACCTCAACATTCTGGGTGAAGAGGATCCTCGCGTGCTCCGTCACGCATATCTGAACAGCTACTTCCAGACGGGCCTTCGCAACCTCATTGACAACGCAATCATCAAGACTTCCAACGACGAACTGCCCACCAACCTGCTGAGCATTGAGTACGAGAAAATCGACGAGGTCCCGTTTGACTTTGAGCGTCGCCGCATGAGCGTTGTGGTGCGAAACACTAAAACTGACAAGACGCAGATGATCACTAAGGGCGCTGTCGAGGAAGTCCTCAACGCGTGCTCCTTTGTTGACCTGGACTCCGAGATTAAGCCGCTGACTCCCGCCCAGCGCAAGAGCGTTATGGACCGCGTCTACCAGCTCAATCAGGAGGGTATGCGCGTGGTTGGCGTTGCTCAGAAGAGCGACCCTCGCGGCGTCGGCGAGTTTGGCGTAGATGATGAGCGCGACATGGTGCTTATCGGCTACCTGGCCTTCTTGGATCCGCCAAAAGAGAGCGCCCGCGAGGCAATTGCCAAGCTCAACCAGAGAGGCGTGCAGGTCAAGGTACTCACCGGTGACAACGAAGGCGTCGCAGCCGCAGTCTGCAAGAAGGTGGGCATCCACGTTGACGAGCTCTTACTTGGAAGCGACGTAGAGAATCTCAACGACGAGCAGCTCAAAGAGCGTGTCGAGAAGACCCAGCTCTTTGCAAAGCTCTCCCCTATGCAAAAGGCTCGCGTTGTCTCTGCGCTCAGGTCCAACAACCACGTGGTCGGCTTCATGGGCGACGGCATTAACGACGCAGCCGCCATGCGCTCCTCCGACGTAGGAATCTCCGTCGATACTGCCGTTGACGTGGCAAAAGAGTCCGCAGACATCATCTTACTGCAGAAGGATCTGCTGGTACTTGAGCACGGCGTCGAAGAGGGCCGCAGAACCTACGGCAACACCATCAAGTACATCAAGGCAACCGCAAGCTCTAATTTTGGTAACGTGCTATCCGTTTTGGTGGCCAGCTTCTTCCTGCCATTCTTGCCAATGAGCGCGCTTCAGCTGCTCCTCTTGGGTCTTGCGTACACCGTTACCTGCATCGCGATTCCTTGGGACAACGTTGACGATTCGTTCCTCTCAAGCCCTCGCTCTTGGGATGCACATTCAATTACAAACTTTATGCTTTGGATTGGACCTATCAGTTCAATCTTTGATGTGCTGACCTTTGCCCTCATGTTCTTTGTAGTCTCTCCCGCGCTTGCCGGAGGAACCTGGGCAGAACTTGCTGCAGCTGGAAACACCGCTGCTCAAGCACTCTTTATTCTGTCTTTCCAAACAGGTTGGTTCATCGAATCCATGTGGACCCAGACCTTTGTTCTCCACGCGCTCAGAACCAATAAGATTCCGTTTATTCAGAGCATGCCATCGGCATCGCTGCTTGCTCTAACCTCTGCGGGAATCATTGTGGTCAGTGCTCTTCCGTATCTGTCGGTGTTCGCCCAGCCCTTGAGTCTTGTTGCGCTACCTTTATCATTCTTTGGATGGCTAACTGCACTCATGAGCGGGTATATGGTTCTTATCACCATAATTAAGAGCCTCTACGTTAAGCGATTTGGCTCGCTGCTTTAACCTTGCTCTAGGAAGGACCACGATGGACGTAAAAGAAGCTATGGACCAGCGCATATCTCTGCGCGCGTACGACCAAAAGCCTATTGAGCAAGAGAAACTTTCTCAGCTCCAGGAGGCCATTGACGTCGCAAATGCCCAGATGGCAGAAGCAGCGCCTGATCACCCTGCAATCCTTACCATCGAGGGTCCTCACCTTGAGGACGGCACTTCCGTTCACATGAAGAACAGGTCTATTGTCGGTCCCATTTACCACTACGTAGCAGGTTATTGTGAAAACGCAATTGCCCGTGAACTCATCGGCTACTATGGCGAGAAGATCGTTCTTCTCGCCACCCAGCTGGGCATTGGTTCATGCTGGATTGCTGAGACCATGGACTGGAAGACCCTGGCTCGCGACGAGTACAACGGCCTTAAGCTGGGCATTATTATTTCTATCGGATACGCTCCGGAGAAGATTCCGCTCAAGCAGGAGGGCATTCGTACCGCAATTCGTCTGCGCACCAAAAAGCCTGCGCAGATTATGACGGCAAACGGTACTCCAACTGAACCGGAGCAGATGCCCGAGTGGTTTAACCGCGGCATTAATGCGGTTTTGGCATGCCCAACCGCCATCAACAAGCTGCCAGTTGTATTTGACCTGACAGATGGCGTGGTAAGCGCATCTATGCCTAACCAGCGCCACCTCATCCAAGACTATGACCTGGGTATCTCCAAGCTGCACTTTGAGCTTGCCGCCGGCCTCAAAGGCGCGTGGGAGCTTGGACAGCCTGGTCGCTTTATCGTTTCTGAGTAGCGCGCTCTCCGAGTAACGCCCAGCTCACCGCACCCCCCCAGCTCACCGCCGTCCAACAGCGTACCTCCAGCTCACCACAACACCACCAACAAGAAAGGACCACGTATGGCCTGTTCCGCACAACACGTTGCAAACAAAGTTCTCTCGTCCTACCAGTGGAGACTTGCAACTAAAAAGTATGACCCTACCAAAAACGTCTCTGACGAGGACCTTGAGGTAATCCTTGAGGCTGCTCGTCTGGCACCTAGCTCCTACGGTCTGGAGCCTTGGCGATTCCTGGTTGTTAATCTGCGAGAGGATCAGGCCTCTGAGCAGTCACTTCGCCTTAAAGAGAAACTTTACGAGCCATGCTATGGTGCTCGCGCGTCCCTTAACGGTGCTCATTACCTGGTTATTCTGCTTGCTCGCAAGAACGTCAACGCAGAGTCTGCTTACGTTAAACACATGATGCACGACATCAAGCAGCTTCCTGCGGACTTTGAACCAACTTACGCTGCAGCCTTCAAAAACTTCCAGGAGAACATGTTTGACCTGGTAGGCAACGAGCGCGCAACCTTTGATTGGGCTTGCAAGCAGACCTACATTGCGCTTTCAAACATGCTCACTATGTCCGCTATGATTGGCGTTGATAGCTGTCCAATTGAGGGCTTTGACCGCAAGGCTGTCGATAAGATTTTGGGAGAAGAGGGTCTTCTCGACGGCGGCCAATACAACGACTTTGGCGTTTCCTGTATGCTTAGCCTGGGCTATCGCGATATGGATCCTGTCCAGAAGCGTCGCCAGCCGGCTGAGGATGTTATCGTCAAGCTGTAAAGGCTGTAAGTGTCATTACCTTTTAAGCTGCCTCCTATTTCCCGACACCGAGGAAATAGGAGGCAGCTTGTTTAGCAGGCAATTCTTTGTTGAGTGAGAAATTTATCGCCCACAAAGAGTTCAGTCACATAGTTCGGTCGCACGTCATTTTGGCACCAACTGGCCTTTTTGGTGCGAAATGACTTTCTCTGATCCAAAAATGGCCCATTTCAGTGCGAAGTGGTAAAAAATGCGTTTAGTTGGGGTATACAGGATTGACAAACTTCTATGCAAGCGTTTTACCAGCTCTTTTAATTGGACGAATTTTTCATGTGCATTCACATTATTTCTGAACTGCTTAAACGTAAATGCCAAAATGATAAAATCAAAAATTTATTTCCAACTAAACGGGTTTTTTACCCAAAACAGTACCCTCTAAATGACATATCAATTTTTTGATTAGTTTTTGTGAATATTAGGCAGTCTTTATGCACGTCGAGGTGTCCTCGTGCACCTCGTGCACCTCGAGCGCCCGCGTGCGCCTCGTGCACCCCGTGCGACCAACGCGCTCTGGCGTGCCATACTTGACGCCGCGTAACCACGGCGCATATGGCACGCTCGCACGAGCAGCTCAACATGCAGAAAACGGCTAATTACCTGCGGATAAACACAAAGCCGCGGCCAGAGTGGATGTACGGCAAGAATGCTTGGTCTTCTTCGCAGATGTTTCCTGCAACGTTATCGCGAGCATCAAGCTCCAACAGGCCTCGAGCAATCGAAAGCTCCCCTGCATAGCGACCATATGCTTTACTGCTCACCAAAATGGTGCCAGTAGCAACAGTTTCCCAGGTAGAAGGCTTCGCGTCGTACACCGGAGCGTCTTTCCAGAGTCTGGACTCCTGTGAACGGATAATGTACGAGCTGGAATCAGGTCGATCGGTCTGCAAGCGATCATACAGATACTCAAAATCAGGCTTGAGCTCTGTCTTTAGCTCAATGCAGTTTCGCTCAAGCTGACCAATGCGCTTCCACGTAGACTCAGTAACATCTGGGTCACCAATAAGCACCACGTCAGAGCCTGCATCGTAAAGCGCAAGCATTGCCTGAATAAGTGCATCACCAGAAAGCCCACGATGTTCCTCGACAGTTGGCAATCCCTCGTAGAGAGGTCCGCGGAAAACCTCGCCAGGAACAAACGAGAAAATCTGGAATCCAAGTGCCGAAAGGTGTGCATTAATCTGTGCTACGCGCTCAAGCGAAAGGCCCGTGTAGCTCTTGGGATAGTAATTGTGGCAGGCGGCAAAACGAGTGAAGTCGGCACCAGCTGCTCGCCATGCTGAAATGTCGTCCTTGGTGATGGTCGAAGCGTTAAAGACCACGTGGAACTTGCGAGAGAGCTCTACGGTCTCCGCCGCGTCAAACCCAAAGTCAAGACGCACATACGTAATGCCCAGCTCAGCAAGCTCGTCAAACTTCTGAACGCCAAGCTTTGAAAGAGTAGCAGGAGAAACATCAGCAATGAGGTTAATCTCCGCCTTCCTGCAAAGTTCCAAGAGCTTGCGAGCCTCAGTGCGATAATCAATCCCCTCTTCCTCGGGAATCTGTAGAGACGTAAAGGCGTAGTGGCATCCGGCTGCCTGCGCTTTTGCTACAACCTCAGCATTAGCTTCATATCCACTGGCAAAATACAGTGAAATTCCGGTGCGCATAAATCCTCCAAGTAAATTGCAAACGCTTCTAAAAGACGGGTTTCTCGCCAGTCGGACGCCGGGCGAGAAGACCGACGGCCAGCCGGGCGCCAGGCGAGAAGACCGACGGGCAGCCGGTCGGGCGCCAGTCGGGGCTCAGTCGAGCGCTAGGCGAGAAGAAAAATCCCTCTTCCTAGGATACCTAAGAAGAGGGATAAACGTTTCTAAAACGTGTGGTTTTTACTCGCCGAAGACGTCGTTAATACGATCCTCGTCAACGCCGAAGAACCAAGTAAGTGCAAATCCTGCAGCGTAAGCAAGAAGCATAGCAAGCAGGTAGAAGACCTGGTTACCAGGCTGGACGATCAGCAGACCAAAGAGGCCGGAGACGCCCTGGGAAACGGTACCAAGGTGGAAGAGGTAAGCAACGACGGAGCCAATACCGGAGCCAAGGCATGCGGTGATGAATGGCTTACCAAGAGGCAGGGTAACTGCGTACATAAGAGGCTCGCCAATGCCGAGCATACCAACTGGGATGGACTCGGTCAGGTACTTCTTGACACGCTTGTTCTTGGTCTTGAAGAGGATTGCAAGACCAGCACCAACCTGGCCGCCGCCTGCCATCATCAGCAGAGGAAGCAGGTAGTTGATACCCTGAGTTGGGCCCTCTGGGTTGTTAAGCATAACGTGGATTGGGGTAAGTGCCTGGTGAAGACCAACGGAAACCAGTGGCAGGAAGGTAGAACCGAGCAGATAAGCACCAAAGACGCCAAGCTTGTCATAGAAGAACTGAAGGACAAAGAAGATTGCCTGAGTGAGCCATGCACCTGCAGGCTGAAGAATCAGGACAGAGCCAATGACACCGATGATGACGGTGCAAAGTGGAGTCAGGAAGGTGTCAAGAACGCTTGGCATAACCTTGTGCAGGTTCTTCTCCAGGAATGCGAAGAAGATTGCGCAGATGATTGCACCAATCATGCCGCCTGCTGCTGCGTTAAATAGATCAGAGGAAGCGACGATAAATGCGCCCTCCTTGAAAGCAACAGTTGGGAGGCTGAATGGAAGGTGAACCAGACGAGTTGCAACGCCGTCAACAGTCTTGGAAGCAAGAAGAGGCATACCAGCGTTAGCAATGGAGAGTGCACCAGCCATAGCACCAAGAACGCGAGAACCGCCAAACTCCTTGGCAGCGTTCTCGCCAGCAAGAACTGGCAAGTAAGCGAAAAGTGCCCAGCCCATGGTCCAGATAGCTGCGAACCACCACTCGTTAGCAAAAGCCTTACCAGTGGAGAAGTTGATAACGTTGATGATACCGTTAATCAGACCTGCAGAAATGATGCCAGGAAGCAGTGGAACAAAGATGTTAGCAATCTTCTTGAGGAAGCGCTGAACAGGCTTGTTCTCGTACTTAGCCTTCTGAGCTGCCTTGTTGTCCTTAGCTGCGGATACAACGTCGTCCTCAGATGCGTCACCAGCAGCAACGCCGGTAAGCTTGGAGAACTCAACAATAACCTTGTTGACAACGCCAGGACCAAGAACAACCTCAAGATACTCTGCATCCTCAACCAGACCCATGACACCGTCGATAGCCTTGATGGCCTCGGAGTCAACCTTTGAAGGATCTGCGGTCTTAATGCGGAGCCTGGTCATGCAGACCATGTTGCTCTGAACATTTTCTTTGCCACCGACGGCAGCAAGAATCTGTTCTGAAAGCTTGGTGTAATCCATACTTTCCTTCTTTCTCTCGTTGCGATGTTGCAACAAATACTTATCAAGAATACATAAAAAATGAACTTGGCGGTACAAGAATCCATACCTGTGGTTCAATGTTTCATGTTTTGACCTAATTTGAGCGCCCTGTTACTGCAGGTAAACTGAGCGTTTTTCAAAACTTGCCGACCACTTGCGCGTCGTGCTGATACCACTGACCGATGTAACTGAAACAAAATGCTCACGCGTGTGTCATTTGTTACTACAGTGGATACTACAGTGCACCTCTGACATGGCCATGGGCGGCATTAAGCTTAGCTTTAGCCTCGTCAACAGGCATCTGAGTAAGCAGCATGACAATAGCAAGTTTTGCGTTACCGTCAGCCTGCTCAAGAGCCTGAGCTGCCTCTTCACGAGTGCAACCTGTTGCCGCCATGGTGATGTTCTGTGCACGAACAACCAGTTTCTTATTGGTCTGCTGCACGTCAACCATAAGATTCTGATATGCCTTACCCACGCCAACCATAGAACCGGTTGAAATCATGTTCAGAATCATCTTCTGAGCGGTACCAGACTTAAGGCGTGTGGAACCTGTGAGCACCTCAGGTCCACACGAAGGCTCAATAGCAAGCTCTGCCTCTTTGCCCACTTCAGAACCCTTATTGCAGGCAATAGCAACGGTCTTGCAGCCCAAAGAACGAGCATAGCGCAGGCCGCCAATAACGTAAGGTGTGCGACCACTAGCTGCAATTCCAATAGCAATGTCGTTCTTGTTCAGGCCAATCTTCTTGAACTCTTCTTCGCAAAGCTCAAGAGAATCTTCCGCGCCTTCAACTGCACGTACAAAGGCCTTCTCGCCACCGGCGATAAGACCAACAACCACGTCGGGAGAAACGCCAAAGGTAGGTGGGCACTCAACTGCGTCCAAAACGCCCAGGCGACCGGAAGTTCCCGCGCCAAAGTAGACGATTCTGCCGCCAGCCTCAAGCGAGGAAACAGCCCACTCAATTGCCTGTGCTACCTGGGGAAGAACCTCTTTTACGCCAGCTACCACGTTGAGGTCTTCTTGGTTCATAACGCTGACCAGCTCAAGCGGGGTCATCTGATCCAGGTCCATAGTGTTGGGGTTTCTTGTTTCGGTGACAAGTTTTGTCAAATCAATCACGTTTTCACCTTCTGTGTTGTGATTTTTACGCAATTACGTCGTTGGCTATACCAGGCAAATCTTGATCAGATGACAACGTGGCTACACGCTCAGCCGAATCCAGCTTGCCAATATAGTTTGTCGAGAAACGCTTAACGCTCTTCTCGTAATTTCTATTTACATAGGCCGCAAAGAGTGCATCTACTACGTTGAGCTGGGCAATTCTTGAAGACATGGCGCCGCTTCTCATAATGTGCTCAGTCTCTGCAACGCCCAAAACGTAGTCAGAGCGGTGAATGAGCTCTGAATCAATGCCGCCGCGAGTGATGGAGACCACTTTGGCACCGTTTGCCTTTGCAATCCAGGCACACTCGATGGCTTCACGCGTAAGGCCTGAGTAGCTGACCACAATAGCAAGATCTTCTCGCCCCATGTTTTTGGCGTAGAGCATCTGAGAGTGGTAATCGTCGCTCAAGTTGCAGTTGATGTTGAGGCGCATGAGTTTGAGCTGTAGGTCTCTTGCAACCAGAAGCGAAGCTCCCATGCCAAAGAGGCAGATGGAATGGGCCTGCATCATAAGTGAAACAACTGAGTCAACAACCTGAGCGTCAAGCAATTGCCTGGTAAGCTCCAGCGAAGAAATGTTCTTTGCCGTAACTTTTTCGATGATCACATCAGTGGTGTCACCTGCGATAACGCCGCCGACAGCAATATCGTTGCTTTTGTTGCTGACTGCCAGCTCGTAAATAAGCGCCTGCTGGAACTCTTTATAGCCACCGCAGCCAAGCTTTTTGCAAAGCCTGACAACCGTTGACGCAGACGTATACGTTTGAGCTGCTAGTTTATGGATTGACTGACCAACTGCTGCCTCTGGATCAGACAGAATATAGTCGACAATATCACGTTCAGCTGAACTAGCATTCTTGCGATACTCTTCCAGACGAAGACGAACACCTCTCACGCAATCACCTCCGGTCGTCCGGTTGACTAAAACGTTTGACTATATTGTTTCACGTTGCCATAAAAATTTCATCTGTAAAGTAGGCAGTGCCGCAAACGGTAGTATTGCGTGTGCGAGCGTGAGTGCATTCTATTTGCGTTGTATGCGCGATCGTTCATGTTTTCCCAGCGTAATGCAGGGACAATTGTCGTAAAAATCTTGCTTTACGTTAGGTACGTTACTATCACTTCATAAAAACTTTTACTACCTAGTAGACATTTGACCACGTGAAACCTGATTAAAATATTTCATTTTTGCCTAAAAAATTCAAATTTAGATACCATTGACAGCTTTTTTGATACCACTCGCAGTACGTTAACGTACCCATTATTTCAACTTGAGCAAACTAGCTGCAATTTTGATGGAACGCACGTCATCATAAGCGCAAATTATCTCAGCCAATTGAGATAGCAGGTGTTTCACCTAAGGCAAAACCGAAGGAGACAATATGCGCACCAACGAAGATTTGCACCAGAATCAAAACGCTCACTCTGAGCATTCACCCAACGCAGGCTCCCCTGCTGGACAAACCAGAAGACAATTCCTCAGCAGAAGTGCTCTTGGTCTAGCCGCTCTAGCAGGTCTTGGCCTTACCGCCTGCCAGACAAAGGGTGGCGCAACTGCTGCTAAGGGAACCGCAAAGAAAGTTGACTCCGTAGACGGAACCTTCCAGTACGAGAAGGTCTTCCCTGTTCTCAACGACAACGAGGCCTTTGACGATTCTCTTGTTACCAACCAGCTCAACAGCTTTGTTTGCTTTGCTGGTCAGGGCACCGTCTATGTAAAGAGCTCCGAGCCTCAGAGCTTTGCGCTCTTTGTAAACGGTCACCAGGTTCCAACTGACAAGCTTGACGGCTCCTCCTGGAACCAAATTGACATCTCTGACGTAACCGTCAACGGCGATAACCGCCTGCAGGTCAGCACTGTTAAAGAGACTCAGGCAACCTTTGAGGTCAAGATTGGCTACCCAACCCTTATTGACGGCACCAAGGACTACGCTGACAACGACAACTTCAAGCTGATTGACCAGATTATCAACGCAGAGATTGCCAACGGCTTTACCTCTGCCCAGCTAGTTGTTACCAGGTACGGCAAGATTATCAAGAAAACCAATTACGGTAACGTCAATTCTTACAACAAGGACGGCTCTCGTATCAAAGATGGCAAGGCTGTTGACGACAACACCCTCTATGACCTGGCCTCTAACACAAAGATGTATGCCACTAACCTGGCAATTGAGAAGCTGGTTACCGACGGTCAACTGGACGTCTCCAAGAAGGTTCAGGAGTACATTCCAGACTTCAAGGACCAGGAGGGTGATAAGATCCTGGGCAAGAACGACCTCACCGTTCGTGAAATCCTAGAGCACCAGGCTGGATTCCCACCAGATCCTCAGTATCACAACCGCAACTACAACCCAGAGAAACCCGACGATCCTCAGCCAAACGCAAACCAGAAGCTGTACTCCCAGAATCGCGATGAGATTCTGCAGAAGATTATCGAGACCCCTCTGCAGTACGTCCCAGGCACCAAGACTGCCTATTCCGACGTAGACTACATGCTGCTTGGTTTTATCATCGAGAAGATCACCAATAAGCGCCTTGACCAGTACGTTAAGGAAGCTCTCTACGAGCCACTGGGACTCAAGAACGTCACGTTCAACCCACTGGACAACGGCTTCAAGGCTGACGGAATCGCAGCTACCGAGCTTAACGGCAACACTCGCGACGGCCTCATTACCTTTGACAACATGCGTACCGACACCATTCAGGGTACCGTCCATGACGAGAAGGCCTACTATGCCATGGGTGGTATCTCTGGTCACGCTGGTCTATTTGCCAACGCTTCCGACCTGGCTGTTCTTGTCCAGACCGTTATGAACCGTGGTGGCTACGGCAACACCATGCTCTTCAGCGAGGACGTTCACGACCAGTTCATCAAGCCAAAGGACACCAGCGTCACCTACGGTTTGGGATGGAGACGTAAGGGTCACATTGGCTACCAGTGGGCCTTCTCGCCAATTGCAAACGCAGCAACCGTTGGCCACACCGGCTGGACCGGCACACTTACCGTCATCGACGTCTACAACAACACCAGCTTGGTACTGCTCACTAACACCAAGAACTCGCCTGTCATTGACAACAAGGTCAATCCTAACGACTTTGTGGGCAACCACTTCCTGACTGGTGGCTACGGTGTTGTTTCTACGCTGGCATTTGATGGCCTCGACGACGCAAACGCCGAAGGCAACAACGCCAAGCTCATGGACATGGTTATTGCCAAGTACAAGCTCATTCAGGCCGAGGCAGATTATCAGACTGACCCCGATAAGGCTTCCCTGAAGGCATTGCTTGAGGTCTGCGACCAGAGGAAAGACTCCAAGGTTATCAAGGACTTCCAGGCAAGCGATCTGTACAAGACCATCTCGGAGTTTGTTGGTAAGTAAAGCTCGTGTAAACAAGCTGCGAAGCGGGAATAAACGCAGTACACGAACAAGGTACGATACACATCTTGTCTAGCAACGGCCCTCTCCTCCGTCTAGACACACCAAAGCCCGGATGCTATTGCGCGGCATCCGGGCTCTTTTTGTGCGTGCGCGCACGCTGGGCTTTCGAGTGCGCGGGTCGGGCGCGCCGCGAGCCTGAAAAGTGCAAAGAATCTGTATTTGAGCCACCGATTCTTTGTCAAAATCAGGCAAATCCACAGTTTCTTTAACGTTTTCAGGCAGAATTTACAGATTCTTTGCAGAAATCAGGCACGCTTTGCGGTCACGAGCTTGCAGGTGCGTTCGCCGGGCACGCAACTTACAGTGCGGCGAGAAAATCATCTGCTTGCTGGGCAATTGCCTCGTAAACCTCGGGTTCTGGCTCCCAAGTTCCCTCAGTCCAAGCGGTAACAGGAAGCGAGAAGCCATTGAACGGCTCAACTGGCTTAGTGCGCAGGGCCAGGAACTGCTGCTTTACCACGGCGAGCGATCCTGCAGTCTTGTTTTTGCCACCAACACCGCTTGCAGTGACAACCTTGCCAGCAATGGCGGTCTCGGACTTCTTCTCGTAATCGGAAGTGAGCGGACGGCTCAGCCAGTCCAAGATGTTCTTAACGGTGCCAGGAATGCTGTAGTTGTACTCCGGAGTAAAGAGCCATACGCCATCGGCGGCCATAACCGCGTCCCTAACCTTTTGAACACCTTCAGGAGCTGGGAATTCCTCGTCCTGGTTGAGCAGAGGGACGTCCAAAACGTCAACAACCTTAATCTCTGCCTTGCCCTCGAGTGCCTTTGCTGCAACCTGACTCAGCGTCTTATTGAACGAATTCTTTCGGCCAGAACCGATGATAAATACAATTTTCTTCATAAGCAGACCTCTCCGCGAATGCTGTGTAAATAAAAATCATGCACGAGCAAATCTGCCCGTACATGATTTGTGTACCCAAACGTTAGCTCTGTAGTCGTATTTAACAGAAGTCCGAGAAATTCACACAGCTCTCAAGCGCTTTTACCACCTGCTCAAGACCAGTGAGGTCTTCCTGGGTGAACCTTGCCACGCTCGGACTATCAATATCCAGCACGCCAACTACCTGGTTATCCTTGACGATAGGAACGACCACCTCAGAGTTTGATGCAGAGTCGCATGCAATATGTCCCGGGAACTGATGCACGTCCTCTACCAGCTGACTTGTCTTTGTTTCCGCAGCCGTACCGCACACTCCCCGACCAAACGGAATGCGCACACAGGCAACTTTGCCCTGAAACGACCCCAAGCGCAGCTCGGGAGTGCGCGGCTCGTGGGCGCTTGGGGCCGCGCCCGGTTCCAAGTCCGAACCCGCGCCCGGTTCCACGCCCGAACCCGCGTCCGGCTCCGCACGCGTCACTGTCACAGAATCTACCAGGTAGAACCCCACCCAGTTGATGTCGTCAAGCGCGTCCCATAGAAGAGCTGCAGCGTTAGACAACACCGGCAGCCAGTGAGCGTCAACCTCGGCAAGCGAGACAATCTGTTTTGCAAGTAAACCGTAGTCAGTCATGTTTACTTCTCTGGCAGAATCTCAATCCAGCATCCATCAGGATCTGCGATGAAGTAGAGACCCATCTTTGGGTTCTCTTTAACAATGCAGCCCATCTCCTCGTGAAGTGCGTGGAACGCATCAAAATCGTCAACGCGGAACGCAATGTGAGTGTCTTTTCCGCCGTTATCGTAAGGGTCTACCCAACCGCGGTTCCACGTGAGCTCCAGCTCAAAAGGAGACCAGTCGTTTACCAAAAACGTGTTGGTCCAAGAACCGTCCTCTGGTCCCTTAACGCGGTCAACACGGAATCCCAGAGCCTTCTTGTAGAACTCGACGGTTTTCTCGTTATCCAAAACATGAGTGCAGCGGTGAACAAAACGTGCCTGCATAAATCCTCCTTTGATATCGAGAAACCCCGCAGCTAGACGGGGTTTCTCGCCATGTGAACTACGTGCTGGTAGAGCGCTTGCGAGCAGAAATCGCGCTCGGTCCGCGCCTGGTCGCGCTAGTTGAGCTCCTGCTCAAGCTGATCGACAAGCTCGCCGAAGTACTTGAGCGCAGCGTTAACGGGGTCTGGGGTTGCCATATCAACGCCAGCACCGCGGAGCAACTCGATTGGAGTCTTGGAGCAACCGCCGGACAGGTAGCCAATATAGTCCTTGACCGCAGGCTCACCCTCGGAAAGGATGCGCTGGGACAGAGCAATAGCTGCCGAGAAACCAATGCAGTACTGGTAGACGTAGAAGTTGTAGTAGAAGTGAGGGATGCGCGACCACTCTAGCTTGATCTCTTCGTCCAGCTCAATGCCAGGTCCAAAGTACTCTGCACAAAGCTTGCCGTAGCGCTCAGAGAGAACCTCGGCGTTCAGAGCCACACCATCAGCGTTCATCTGGCTGATGTCACGCTCAAACTCGGCAAACATGCACTGGCGATAGATGGTGCCACGGAAGCCCTCAAGGAAGTGGTTGAGAATGTACGCGTGACGGGCAGGATCGGTCTCGTGCTCAAGCAGGTAGTGCGAGAGCAGCGCCTCGTTGCAGGTGGATGCAACCTCTGCAACAAAGATGGAGTAGTCAGAGTAGGTAATCTCCTGGTTGTGGGACGAGAAGTACGTGTGCAGAGAATGGCCCATCTCGTGGATAAGGGTGTAAACGTCGTCAAGGCCGCCCTGGAAGTTGAGGAGCATGACAGGGTTCATGCCCTTACCACCTGCGGAATAAGCACCGGAGCGCTTACCCGGAGTCTCGTACACGTCAACCCAACGGCTCTCCAGACCCTTCTTGACCAGGCCAACGTACTCCTCGCCCATAGGTGCCAGCGCCTTAACAATAAGGTCGCAAGCCTCCTCGTAGGTGAACTTCATGTCAACATCGTCAACAAGAGGAGTGTAGACGTCCCAGAAATGCAGCTCATCCAAGCCCATAACGCGCTTGCGCAGGTCAACGTACTTGTAGAAAGCTGGGAAGTTCTGGTGAACAGCGTCAATGAGGTTGTTGTAAACCTCAACAGGAATTTCGTTCTCTGCAAGAGCAGCCTCAAGGGAGCTTGCATACTTTCTAGATGACGAGAAAAACTGCAGGTTCTTAACCTGGCTGGTCAGAATTGCAGCTGAGGTGTTACGGAACTCACCAAAGCGGCTGTAAAGTTGCTTGAATGCAGACTCACGCAGAACGCGGTCAGCATCCATCAGCAGAGGAACAAATGAACCGCTGGTCAGCTTATGAGTCTTACCCTCAGAATCAACTGCGTCATCGAAGGTAAGATCCGCATCATCAAACATAGAGAAGATGTTGGTTGGCTGAACAGCAAGCTCTTCAGCACGTGCCAAAAGAGCCTCTTCCTCAGCAGAAAGGGTGTGCTCACGCTGGTTCAAGATCTTGTTGAGCTTACGACGATAAAACTCAAGAGCTGGAGCCTCTGCATAGAACTTCTCGACAGATTCTGCTGGAATGGCCAGAAGCTCTGCGGCAAACCAAGAAGTTGCCTCGCCAACCTGGGTATATGCGCTGGTAGCATTTGCGACGTATGCCTGGTACTTGGCTACGCGGGTGTCCTCGTCACTCTTGCGCTCGGCGTAGTTGATAATCTTGTAGAGCAGAAGGTTCATCTGGTCCTCAAGCTGCAGAAACTCCAGAAGAGCCTGAGCAGAGGTAGAAATCTTGCCCTTGAATGCAAGCAGCTTTGGACAGTAAGCCTTGAGCTCCTCGAGCCCAGCCTCAAATGCCTCATCGCTAGGGAACATTGAGGACAGGTCCCACTTATATTTGCTGTCAATTTCTTCGCGAGACTCGTATGCCATGAGCCTTCCTTTCTTGACCGGGTCAGTATTCACTGGTATTTAGTGTCCCACATACACGCTGACTTCATGCCGATAACAAGAAAAAATGAACCCATTTGATACAAATCATCAAACGGACGTGTTGCAATGCCTGAACTTCCCTGACGGCCTGCGACTATCCTATCTTCCACCCTTCCGCCTCGGCACGTGCCTCAACAAAGCGCCGGTACACACCTTCTTGCGCGAGAAGCTCCTCATGGGTCCCCCTCTGAACGACGGTACCATCCTCTACCACAAGGATCTGGTCGGCATGTTCGATAGTCGCAAGCCTGTGTGCTATGACCACCACGGTCTTCTCGCGCGTAAGTTCCGTAAGTGCCTGTTGGATAAGCTGTTCGTTCTCCGGATCGATTGAAGCCGTCGCCTCATCAAGCACCACGATAGGGGCATCCTTGAGCAACGCCCGGGCAATCGAGATGCGCTGGCGCTCTCCCCCGGAAAGGCTTGCGCCTCCCTCGCCCACAATCGTGTCATAACCGTTGGGCAGGGCGCTGATAAAATCGTGACACCGTGCGCGTTTGGCAGCTTCGACCACCTGCTCATGCGTTGCGCCGGCAGTCCCAAACGCAATGTTGGCCTCCAGGGTGTCATTGAACAGGTAGACATCTTGGAACACCATCGAGAAATTCCTCAACAGGCTGTCCACCGTGAATTCACGGACGTCGTGGCCGCCGACACGCACCGCCCCGCTATCGACGTCGTAGAAGCGCACCATAAGGCTGGATATATTGCAGGAAAGCCGACCAGAGTCTCTAAGAGGGAAAGGGTTCAGAGTTCCCGGACCTCATCGCATACAGCGAGAAGCTCCTCATCGTGAGACACAACGATTACCAGGTGGTCCTTACGAAAGTCCTTGAGGAGGTCAATGAGATGGCTCCGACTTGCCGCATCAAGTGCCGAAGTTGGCTCGTCAAGCAACATCACCTCTGGGTCTTTGAGGAGCATGCGGATGATAGCGATCTTCTGTTTCTCCCCTCCTGACAACGCAACACGATGTGCATCAATGACGCTCTGCAATCCCCTGTCTGGTGAGAGGAACTTCTGAAGTCCAAACAAGTTGACAAGCTGCAAAACCCTATCTTCACTGGGCATCTTGTTGCACAGAAGCGTCAAGTTGTTCCACAGGGTATCTTGGAGAATTGCCGGCTCTTGCTCAACAATGCCGATGACGTCGTGCCTGAGGGCGTATTGGTCAAGCGTTGCAAGGTCGGTATTGCCATAGTATATGGATCCGTCATACAGGCTGAAATATTCCCCCGAGAGAAGCTTCAAAAGCGTACTCTTGCCACATCCATTGGTACCTGCCAAGGCATAGATCTTCCCCGCTTGAAAGCGCCCGCTCACTCCACAGAGGGTCCTGTTTTTGTTCCCTGGATATGAAAAGGCCACATCGTCGCAGGTAATCAGGCTGGTGTCCGTAGGAACTCCGGAACCGTTCGGCTCCTCTTCCTCATCCCAAAGCTCTTGTAATCTGTTGTAGTTCACGCGGGCGCTCTGGTAGTCGCGGCCAAACTGCTCAAAGTACTCGACGGATGTAACCATGGTGGTGAAGTAGCCGAAGGCAGTTGCCACATAACCCACCTGCATATGGCCGGCAAAAACTTCCCTGGCAGCAACAAAAAGAAGTGCCGCCTGGGCAATGCCTTGGACCACTCCCGTACAAAGAAACACTTGCGCCGCAACCTTGTTCGTTTGATACATTGCCTCTCGGACCGTGAAGAAGATCTCCTTCAGGCGTTTTGTGGAACGGTTAAACAGAACATGTTTCCTGATAAACTCGACTTCCTCTAACTGCTCTTGAGCCCGTGAGGAGTACTGTGACATCTCATTTGTAAAATCGAGTCTTGTCTTATACATCCTATTCATGAAAATCATATAAATACCACCTGAGGCAATGGCAAGCACTATAGATACCAATGAGAGCAGGGGGTCTATGACAAACAGAACGACCACAATGACTACGAGAATTGCAGTGTTTTTAAGAACATCGACAATAGACATCAGGAAGAAGAGCGAAAGACCATTAGTGTCATCATCTAGACGCCGACGCCAATACGCAGGATCAAAACCTTTAAAGAAGGCCGGCCTTAGGTGTTGGATATGCTGAATAGCATGAAGCTCAAGATCAAATGAGGAATCTGCCTGAAGGTAGGTGTATACCAAGGTGGCTTGGTAATCAAAGAGCGCAGCTAAAATACAACATATTGCAAGGAATAGACATGCCAAGATCAACGAACCCATCGGCGTATTGGGTTCAAGAAGCATATTTATGGTAACCCCGGCCACAAGTGGAGCCACAACGGAGAGAAGCGCCTGGATCAGGCGGGCAACCAGATATCCTATAAATCTTCGACGATTGGAGATGCTCTGCCAGCAGCATCGGACGAGATCAAACATCCGCATCACCCAATTCAATTTCATGTGCTAAAAAAGCCTAGTGTCTCATCTCTCGATGTCCTGGTGTCACACTTTCCAAAGATATTTTTATGCACCAGTTGGCACTCGCCAGGCTCGACATCGTTCGTCCCAATGGCATAATTATATCTCCAGAACAAATGCTATTCTCGCCAAAACCCGAATGACGAGGAAGCAAGATCTCAGCTAGACGGACTTCTCGAAAACGCTCCACATCTTTATGCCATCGCTGAAGTGAAATAGAGACCACAAATTGGTTCTTGGTCAGCCAGTTCCTGCGTCAGCCCAGTGCCATACCCATCATATAAATAGGGAGATACGTAACACCTTCGAAAGCTTCTGGAGTATCCACATTGCCGTCATGAAATACGTAGACATGTTCGAAGCTGTAGTTTTTTGTTGTTAGGAGATTGTCAAGCGCACTGTGGCGTCGATAGTTCTTACCACTCTTTATCTCACAGAGGTCGATGCCTCCTTGTTGCCCCTGAAGCACAAAATCAACCTCGCCTATCTTGGAGGAATTATAGTAGCGCAGTTCCCTTCCACACGCCTTGAATTCCTGGGCTGCCACATTCTCAAATATCGACCCAAAGTTTATGCTTGACCTTCTATTGAGGATATCGATATCGACATCCCCCATCATTTGGGCGGTAAGCAGGCCGACGTCATTTGCGTAAAGCTTCAGCATGTTTCGGTCCTCATGGGCGGCAAGGGGAAACGTCGGCTCATTGACTCGGAATGCCGGAAGAGCGACCCCTACGTGCTCAAGCCAGTCGAACGCGAACTCAAGGTTGGCAAACCTCAGACTCTTCCCCAGCCTTGCATATTTGAATCGCTTGTTCTCAGAATTCAACTGAGAAGGTATGGACTCGTATACCATTTGTACCTGGCGCGCCTCAAGCTTATCCGATACATACTTGGCCATGTCCATCTTGTACATGTTCACAATTCCCCTCTGCAGATTACGGGCTCGCAAGAGGTCGTTGTTGTCCACAAAGGCCTGCACAACGTCAGGCATACCGCCTACCAAAAGATACCGGTAAAAGGTATCCGTAAGCTTATCATGCAGATAATCAGGCACAGGGATAAGGGATTCCATACAGGCAGAAACAGCTTCCAATGCCGTCTTGCCTATCCCACTTGCCCAGCAAAACTCCTCAAAATCAAGGGGATACAAGGTTACTTCCTGCAAAAAACCAACGGGAAGGGAGGAAATATTGGATACCTCAAGCCCCAGCAGAGAGCCCGAAAGAATGTAATCGTAGTCGGTCCGTTCAAGGAGCATCTTGATCCAGGTGAGCAGGTCCGCACCACACTCCTGGATCTCGTCGAGGAAGACGAGGGTCTTTCCGGCCTCCAGTTCTTTCCCGCTGAGCACGGAAAGACGTAGAAGCAGGTCATCAGCATCAATCGCCCTCATGACCGTCTCTTTGGCAGTCTTGTTGTCGAAGAAGTTCACCTCGGCGAGGATCCCATAGTTGTCTGCGGCAAACTGCCTGACAAGGGTCGTCTTTCCTACCTGTCGGGCTCCTTTGACGAGAAGTGCCTGCTTCGTCTTGTATCGTTTCCAATCCTCCAGCCTTTGGTATGCCTTGCGTTTGAGCATGATTTCATCTCCCCATAGTAATTAACAAGTGAAATGCGTTTTTCACACTCTATGATACGCTTTCAGTTGCGTTTTTTACATCATTTTATAGTGGTTTTATTGCGTTTTTCGCACACTAGGACAGTCTCTCGGTCGCGTTTTTTACACCCTGCACCCCTAGTCCACGTCCTCCCGGTGGTCCGCGATGTTGTCTCACCACGGGGCGTAATTAGGGTCAGAGTGACCTGTATCGTTTTTTCGGACACGGGCATCCCAGATTCAAAACCCAGGAATCGTATATGCTCAGACAACCGAGAAAGCGAGGCAAGGCATGGGCAACAACAAGTACACCGACGAGTTTAGGCGCGAGAGGTCACACTATGCATCGACTAAGGCCGAGGGGACTTCCTCATAAACGGTCTCGGTCTGCGCCGTGTCGCTCGCGCCC
Source organism: uncultured Atopobium sp. (assembly GCA_938028635.1). GTDB lineage: Bacteria > Actinomycetota > Coriobacteriia > Coriobacteriales > Atopobiaceae > Lancefieldella. The sequence continues at coordinate 7,096 of CALIZK010000124.1, read as the reverse complement.
AGAAGGTAGGTTGTGCCGCTCCTCGTCCGCACGAGGAGCCAGGGGCCGACCTCGGGGTCCAGGCACACCTTGAGCGATCCGTACGCGTCACTTGAGAAGTTACCTTCAAGGAAGGTTTCACTCGCGCCGCCAAACGTGCGCGTCATCTGGGGAAGTTGGTCAACCAGCTCCACAGACACCACGTCGGCCATGTCAATCTCATAGGTTGTGAGCAAGTGGTGTGCCCGAATCGTCTGCTCGCTCAACTCAAGCGTCACAGGAGTTCCAAATTCCTCCGCCATGAACGCTCCCGTCACGGGCAGGCAGAGCAGCGAGCAAGCGAGGGCCACTACAATCGCCTTTCCCGCCGGCCGTGCCAGGTTGATTGACGTGTTGATGCCCACGCGCTCGTTCACTATGAGCTCAGCATCGTCGGGGTTATAGTAGAAGATGCCAAAGATCCAGTGATCGTCCTCGTCCACGTAGAAGCCCTCGCCACTGGCCTTTGTAAGACGCTCCTGCAGGCTGCGCACGCGCATCTCGGTTGCAAACGCCACGATTCCAAGGATCGTGCAGGGAAGCATCATACCGATAAAGTACAGATTGGTTGAACCCTGGAAGAGGAGCTGCGCCCAGCTCATGAATGCAAAAGACGCAGCCGCGACGAGGAACACCCTCGCCCAGGCGCGCCGGCGTATGCGCGTGAGCGTCTGCGTGAGGGCGGTGTTGTCGTCCACCACCTCGCTGCGATTGCGGTAACACCAACGGAAGATTGCCCACATCATGAGCACACATACGGCAAACAGCAGGTAGATTACTACGTTGTCACGGTCGAGCAGGACGGGGACCAGGCTCGCCGCGCAGATGAGGACAAACCATATGCTCGAGACGCGCGGGTACGACTGCGCGGCCGCCCCAATATCGGCAACCGTCACGCGCTGGGCCGCGGCGCCTCTGGGCCGCCAGCCGCGCTCGTCCTTCAGGGCCGCGAGCCTGCGGTTGGTGAGCGCGTAGATCACCTCGGGCACGATACAGACCACAAGTATCCAGACGCTCCAGCAGAACATGCTCGACCCGACCCACGCTCGTACCGTTCCTGTCGTCGCACCGCCAAGTGCCGCAGCCACGAGCACGATAGCGCACGCGAGTTGCAGGTGACGGTAGCTGGTAAGAAACGCCTTTACCTGCACGTCTTCCCGCGCCTCGCGCGGGAAGGTGACGCCGACGACAATGTTCTTCTTGAAGCGCGCGCTGTTCCTGAGCGTCCACCATATGAGGAGTGGAATCCAGCTGCAGGAGAGCCATAGGATAGTCGCAGTGCTCATCATAAACTTCCTTACTTCTAGCGATACGCAATCTCATCCAGCAGGTGCTCGCAGAGCGCGAGAACCTCTTTGCCTGACATCCCACCGGCCACCAGCTCAGCCAGGCGCATCCGCAGCGCGTCCATGATGCCGGAATCGGGGTCCGAGCTGCCATCGGGCTCGCACACGAAGGTGCCACCCCTCCGGTCGCCGAGCACGTGTCCCTCCTGCTTGAGAAGCTGATAGGCCTTGCTCACCGTCATGGCGTTGACGCCGCACTCCGATGCGAGCGCCCGCACGGTCGGCAGGCGCTCGCCAGGCGCAAGCTCGCCTTCGGCGATGCCACGCACGATCTGATCGCGGATCTGCTGGTAGATGGGTGTCGCGGTTGAGAAGTCCAGCTGCAGGAGCATGGTGTGAGCCTCCAACGATGTCTGTATCGTATGTATTACTCACAATAATACATACGATACAGACAAAGCTGCAAGCGCAGAGGAAAGCACAGTCCAAGCCGCTTCCGTCATCGCATCATTTCCCATTGTATGATCTGTACCTACAGCAGATCTGCCTTGGCAGAATCGGGGTCCGGCCATGCCCTCCCATTAAGAGCTCGTCTTCGACACGAGCGCTCAACTCCTCGGCGCAGAAATTGACCGGATAGCAAGAAGCAAGAGATCGCCGAGAAGGGCGGCTACTCCTGGGTGGCGGACATCCGCGCCCGCATCCGCGTTGCGCGCTCCGTCACGAAACTCTAAACAAACAAAATGAAAAACGTTACCTCAAGCTACTCATAGATCTCGCTTTAGGCAAAGTCTGATTACGCACAAATGCAAGTAAGCGTACAAGTACAACAATGCAAAGCCCTGCTGCAAGCACAGTTTCAACAGTAGCTATTCCGTCAAGCCATTGAAGAGGCTGGCCAAGTTTAACAAGACATGCAGCTGTTTGTTTGCACGCAATAGCGCTGATTACAAAAGGAAAGGTAAACGCAGCATGACTAGGAAAAAACGGTTTTGTGAGACACCTAGCACACCATACAAGCGAAGCTACATAAATAATTGAAGCGATTGCCAGCATAACCAAAAGAAACGGTACAGACTTTGGCGTAATAGATTGAATATATCCTGCAACACAAAGACTTGTTGGAGCTGCATAAATACAGGCGAGCGACTCAGCAGAATCAGGCACAGGCTCATATTTAACATACCGTGCGCTTACTACTATAAAAAGCACCACAAGGCAGATAAATCCAAACCAAAATGCAACCGTACCAACGCTTGCTTCAAAGTTGAACGCCGGTGCTGTAACGCTGGCAACAACAATGCCCACATACACAATGAACCAGCTGGCGTGTACATTCTCCCAATCAAATTTTGCAATATAGCGAGAAGTAAATTGAGCTATGCACAGTATGTGTAATGCAATTCCTGCAAACCAAAATAACTGTGCCGCATCACCAATATCGGCCTTCAAATACACAGAAATCAGCATAACTGCCATAGGATATGTTGCAGCAACTGAAAGCCCGATTGGATTAGAGAGCTCTCGTAACACAACTTTTGTAGACACCATAAATTTGAGGGTATAGAGAGCTAAAAGAGCAATAGAGAGTATGCCGCAGACAAAATAAAGGCCCTCAAAAGAAGTCTTAAAAAGATTTCCAAGTGCTGCAAAACCTAAAGCAACACCACAAATAGCAACGGGAACTTTTTGGACATAGTTCATAAGGATTCTTCTATCTGTTTAGGAATCTCTTTTCTTTCTTTCAATAATAGATATTTATTTTCATGGCGGCGAGCTCATGAGCGAATATATTTCTATGCGTTATGACAAAAGCTAACAAAAAACCCGCCGATGGCGGGTTTGGAAATTCTTATGGTCGCGGGGGCAGGATTTGAACCTACGACCTTCGAGTTATGAGCAAATTAGGATAGAGGTTTCGTAAATTTTTTTCATCTATCTCACCTGAACATACTGTACTAATTAAGCGCTTTGTGCTTTTGCATCTCCAACGTTCTGTAAAAATCTACTTCTTCTACATCTCCAACTTCATTTTGGCAGTCCTTTCGTACACTGACTCCGTCTCGCCTTGAGATCGGATCCCCCAACACGAGGAGCCAGACGGCCATGAGAAAGAGCATTGACGAGAGGTCGCATGAGGCAATCAGCGCGAACCTGAAGCACAGGGGCATCGAGGTCCTGGAGGAGAACTGAGCGCACGGCTCGGACGGCATCGACTTCATCGTCATGGACGAAGAGGAGCTCATCTTCGTGTACACCGCCACCAAGTGCGGGTCTTCGACATGCCCCGTGAGGAGCCCGACCAGGAGCGCTTCGAGCACATCGCGGCAGCCTACCTCGGGTCAGCATGTCAGCTGCGGCAATACCTCAACGCGCTCGGCACTCTCTAAGCGCAGGCCGCTCTCAGGAGCTGCGGCTCCGGGACAGCTGGTCATGGCTTGTTACAACGTGAAATCTGGTGAGTGCCCGTCTTAACCAGGTAGCGGGAATTGAAAGCCGCAGTTATTTACGAACTGGATAAGCTGAACAACAGCAGCAGCGAACTGTGCTCCGCCGTTGACTACTCGCAAGAAGCCAAGTGCGCTCTTGAGTACTCCTCGCTTAGGTTTCCCGCTTTCTATCTGCGAGCGAACAATCTCAGCATTATCGCGTACATCTTCAATCGTTTCGGCATCGTCAATTTCCGTCCCTGCTGCGCTAAGAATCGCATCAATCAATTTGTTCAGAGCTTGCTCGTCAATGTCGATGTTCTGAGTTGCGTTGATGGTTGAGCTGTCAGTCGCTTGGTTCATCTGCAGGTTGTTCACGGACCCGAAATTGTTTGTCACTGAATCTCCGCCATCGAGTCCTATTTCGAATCCAATCATGGTCAGATGTTCGGTTATGTTCGCGATGAGGCGCCGTACAACTTTGTCCAAGAAGCCTTTGTACATATCTGCGAATTTATTTCCACTCGCAAAGGTATAGTAAAAATAGCTTCTACCGGAAATATTCTGGGCAATCATTTCCTTGAGGATGAGATACACTTCTGCACTCTCTTCCTCAGGTATAGTGCTGAAATTGATGAGGGCAGTTCCAAGGTTCCCCGCTACCTCCCGGACGTCTTCTTCTGCATTGAAGTCCTCGGGGGTATGGTTATCGACGCAATCATCGAGATACGCCTTTACATCCGGCTCTGCTTCAATACGGTCAAGAAACCGTTTGAAAGGCGCTGGCGATTCATCCCAATTCGATCGTAAAAGTATGTTCGCCTCGTGGTTGAAGCGATAGAGGGTCTTCTTAAAGGCGGTCTTATCGGTCATTGAAATTGCTCACCCCGCATAACGGACATACGTACATCGACATTGAAAGGAGACGTGATTCTTTCGACTGCTTTCCGCAGTGCTTGCAGGTCGTAATGGCAAGCGTATCTATGGAAGGCTGCAAGACGGGCTCGTCATCCGGTCTCGGCTGTTTGCCCACCTTGAACGACACGTCCTTTCCTTTAGTTCGTCTCTCGAGCTTCTTCATCTCTTTATGAATGGCGTCGAACGCCTGGTTCTTGCATATAGCCATCGCAAGGTCTATGACGTCTTGGGTCAGATAGTTATCGGATGCGATACCACAGGCGGGGCAGCAGACCTCCAAAACGTCATCCGACTCGTAATCGCTCGGTTTCAGCTTGAAAAACTCGCCGCATTGCGGACATTGCAGCAAGACGAACCCGTCTTCATCGCAAGGTATCTCTATGGCGAAGCTCAAGTCATCGCTCATTGCTGCCTCCATTGTCAATCTCGCGCAGCCTCAACAGCCAGCGTCTAATGCTCCCGTCCTCAAAGAAGCCAAGTAGCGCTCCGTCGCAGAAGCGTTCTGCCCTCACGGCTCCCAGCAGAAGTGCCATCACCGCCTGGCCGTCGAAATCCGACACGTCTGCTCTGGACATTGCCTGGCTGCCCCACTCAAGCCCGTTGCGCTCGAGTATGTCGCGGTAATGCGTGAGTTCATATTCGGGATGCTCGTCCGCAAAGTCGTAGATTGCCTGTTCAACATTCGTGACTGTCGTTTCGTAGTCCACGTAAGGCATCTGAATTGGGTCATCCATAGTGCCCTTGCTCTCTCGGTCTACGACCCAGTTGCCAAATCTCTCGGCTTTCTCAATGGCAGGCAGGTGCTTCGTCAGTCCTTCAAACACAGGCTCCTCCTTTGAGAAATATGCCTTGGCAATTCCATCGAGCTGCGAGCGTATCTCCTCGAAAGGCTGGTTGAGATCGAGCGTCCTCACGCTTATCTGGTTGCCGCTCATCTGGTACACACCATCAGGCTGAATTTCTTCGTCGGTCTTTGCGTAGAGCAGCATGCCCGATACACTGTGGGCTTTGGGGATACTGGAAAGCTCCACTTCCTTGTTCTTCACGTAGGTGAAGATCTGGTACAGGTTACTCGAATGGACGCTTCGCTTGTCAAACTGCTGTTGCATTGTGCGGCTGTAGTACTTCGCGTCGATGATGAGGACAGTCGTGCCCTGCTCGAGCGTTATGTCAGTGTGCATGGCGGGGAGCATATCGTCGAAGCCGTCGTCGAGCGCCCAGCTGATGTACGGCGCCCCTGCAGAAAGCTCTGGGTGCTCGCGTCTGTAGTACTCAAGGATGAACTTCTCGTACAGGTGGCTCATGCGTTGCTCGTCGAGGAGGTCCATCATGCGGATGCTTCCGTCTTCCTGCGTCTGGAGGAGGCCCTTCACGACCAGCCAGCACACATTCATGAGCATGCGGTAGGCCTGATTGTTCCGGTCGAAGCGCATGTGCCAGTCCTCATGTGCAAGGTCTACGTCGCCCACGTCCACGAAGTACGGTAGCAGCCGCCTGAGCGCCTTCTTGCGCACCTTGTCGATGCCAGAGCGGACCAGGAGCACGATCGTCGCTTTGAGGATGCGGTTCATGCGCGTGTCCGTGCTGAACTCGTCGTAGCTGCAGACCAGCTGCCTGCGCAGGATTGAGCGGGTCTTCAGGGACTCGGACAGCTCAATCTTTCCCCTCGGGGAGGAGAGCGCCTCCTCGCGGTCGACGTATTCCCGGCCGAGACCGCGCTTGAGCTGCAGGCTCACGCCCCGCGCCAGTATCTCGGCGAGGAGGTCGGCGGTGTTGTCGAACTCCTCGGCAGCGACGTCGCGGTAGCCCTGCCCCTGCAGCGTCTGGAACGCGTAGGCGAGCATGTGGTAGATGTTCTGTATCCGGATCACTGGATGGACCTGCGCAGCTTGCCGGCCCACTCGTCGACCTTGGAGGACTCGTCGAACCAGTACTCGCGTAGCATCGGCACGAGCTCGTAGTCGACGATTGCTGAGAGCTTCTCGTCCGTCACGTCGTCCGGAGTCATGCGGCAGAAGTAGCTATGGCCAATGCAGAAGCCGTCGCCGAGCGACTCGTCGGAAGCAATCGCCTCGTTCAGCTTCACGACGCAGGCGACGAGCCTGTCGAACTTCTCGCTGGCAAGCCCCTCCTGGTACGCGACAAAGCTCTCCGTGTCGAATGCGGGACGGAGGTCGAAGAACGCGAAGCGGCGGCGCAGCGCGTAGTCGAGCATAGCGAGCGAGCGGTCCGCTGTGTTCATCATGCCGATGAGGTAGACGTTGCTCGGGACATAGAACAGCTCGTGCGAATAGAGCAGCTGCAGCGTGTTCCTTGGTCCGCGCTTGTCGTTCTCGATGAGCATGAACAGCTCGCCAAAGATCTTGGAGAGGTTGCCGCGGTTGATCTCGTCGATGATGAAAAAATACTCGTTATCCTCGTCGTCGGCGGCCTTCTTACAGAAGG
>CALIZK010000123.1:0-2670 GCA_938028635.1 uncultured Atopobium sp. | reverse complement strand
GAAGATTACTGCCATTGCTGCGTGCCAGTCTCCTCCAGCAATTGGAGTAAGGGAGAATGCAACAACTGCATTAACACCCATGCCAGATGCACATGCAAGTGGACGATTAGCAAAAAGACCCATCAGAATGGTCATTACACCGCCACCAAGGCAAGTTGCGGTAATAGCTGCTGAAATTGGCACACCCGCAGCCGCGAGAAGAGCTGGGTTTACTGCAATAATGTATGCCATTGCGAGGAATGTAGTAATTCCAGCCCTAAACTCTTGAGCGGGATTACTGCCACGCTCAGCTACCTTAAAGAACTTCTCCATTAAGCTCTTCCTTCCTAAAGAGGCTTTTCCTTTATGCAAGCGCTGAAGCGCTTATCACCAAAATAAAAAATTATTGAACGCCGCTTGAACCAAAACCGCCTGTACCGCGATCAGTCTGATCAAGCTCATCAACTTCAATAAGCTCTACAACAGGGACCTGTTGGATCACAAGCTGCGCGATACGCTCACCACGCTCAATGTGAATAGTTTCTTTGCTATCAAGGTTAATGGCACAAACCTTAAGCTCACCGCGATAATGAGCATCAATGAGGCCTGGAGTATTTGCCATAGAAAGGCCCTTTTTAAGTGCGAGACCGCTTCTAGGCTGAACAAATCCTGCATATCCATCAGGAATTGCGATAGCTAAACCGGTGGAAATAAGTTTGCGCTCAAAAGGAGCAAGATCAACATCTTCAGCACTTCTAAGATCTAATCCAGCGTCTCCTGTATAGGCGTACGAAGGTAGTTCAACAGTAGGATCAAGGCGTTTAATAGGTAGCTGGATGTCAAAATTGCTCATTAATTCAGGCTCCTTAATTCTGCGCTAAATTCATCAACATCTTTGAAGTCTCTATAGACAGAAGCAAACCTAATGTATGCAACTTTATCGAGCATAACTAGGTTTTTAAGCACAATGCTTCCAAGGTCTTCAGATTTAATCTCGTATTGACCCTTATCTCTAATCTGAGACTCAATACCATCAATAAAATGATCAAGAGAAGCAACAGAGATATCTCTCTTTACTGTTGCAGCAACAAGACCTCTCATAAGCTTCTGTCTATCAAAAGGCTCCTTGTGACCGTCTTTCTTAACAACGGTGATAGGAATCTCTTCTAAGCGCTCATAGGTTGTAAAACGAAACTTACAGGACATGCACTCGCGACGCCTTCTAATAGCATCGTTATTCTCAGATGAACGAGAATCAATAACCTTTGACTCTTCGTGACCGCATTTTGGACAACGCATGGAATCCCCTTTTTTCGTATAAAAGGAAGATACCATTTTACGCAGGTATTGACTGCTATCAACACAGAATTCCGAGAGAAATTTACATAAATATTTACTATTTAGATACAGAAGGAATCTCTAGAGTTTGTCCAGTTCTTAAAAGAGAAGAATCAATATTATTTTTTTCTCTAATCCAGCTTACTTGTTGTTCTGTAGAGACACCCTCAATAGGATTACTCTCTGCAATTGACCACAGCGTGTCATTGCTATGAACGGTAATTGTTTGTGAAGCGCTATCCATTACAGATGTAGCAAATGAATTAAGGGCAGTTGTGCGAAGGAAGGAAACCGCAAACATCAGAATAAATGATGCGGTAACAATAAGACCTGCAATAAAAGCCTCTTTGTTGGTCAGCGTCTTTACGTAAGAGACTTCCTCACGCTGAGGTGCAACGGAACCCTTCTTTGCGCCGCCTTCAATAACCTTGAATGCAGGCTTATAAGAAGCAAGTGCTGAAGTGCCATTAACCTGATACATCTTTGACTGATACATACGCCTCATATCATTTCCTTCCGTAATAGTTTTTACGGAACTAGTTATATCTAATACACCGGACAAAAAGTCATGTCCGAACGTTTGTACTAATAATATGTAGTACATTTGTTCGTGTCAAGAAAAAAATAGAACATTCGTTTGATTAATTTTTAGAACACGTGTATTATTACTAAAAAGAAAAAGGAGGCTCATATGCCAAAGGGCAAACTTAGCAAGCGTCAGGCAGCAATTTATGAATACATCTGTTCATACACAGATCAACACGGCTATCCCCCTTCAGTAAGAGAGATTGGTGCTGCTGTTAATCTTGCGTCTCCTTCAACTGTCCATATGCATCTAAAGGTCCTGGAGCAGTTTGGCCTTATTGATAGAGACCCAAAGAAGCCTCGTACTATGAAGATTGTTCCCCAGGCTTCAAACACTTCTGACGCAGCAAAGCTTGCTCCCGTTACTCAAGACGTAGCTAATAATGTCATTAGTCTTCCTCTTGTAGGACGTGTTGCTGCAGGCACACCTATTCTTGCTGAGCAAAACGTAGAAGAATCTCTATCTCTTCCAACTAGCATTGTTGGGGATTCAAGCTCTTTCATTCTTCGTGTACGTGGAGAATCAATGATTAATGCTGGCATTTTTGACGGTGATTATATTGTTGTAAAAGAGCAGCAAGATGCCCATGATGGAGAAATTGTTGTTGCTCTTATTGATGATTCTGCAACAGTTAAAACGTTCTACAGAGAAAACGATCGCATTCGTCTTCAACCAGAAAATGACTTTATGGAGCCAATCTACGTACAAAATCCTGTCATTTTAGGTAGGGTTACTGCACTTATTAGATCAATCTCTTAGTCATATTA
>CALIZK010000122.1:0-12015 GCA_938028635.1 uncultured Atopobium sp. | reverse complement strand
GATTAAGAACATGTCGATTCTTCGGCAGAACCTACCAAAGCTGCGCTATTTTGTGCGCCAGGCCTAAAAGCCAACGTTAACACGCTACAAAAAAGCTGGTAATCCGCAAGGATTACCAGCTCAAGGTCAGTATGTTTCTCGCCACATGAGAAAGCCACGTTTGAACAGCGCATTTGGGCTTGGCGCGCTTTCGTGCTCGGAGGTCGCGCGGGATCGCGCCCGTTGTGCCTGCGGCGACGCCGTGCTCGTTGCGCTCTTAGTGGGTTGCGTCCTCGAAGAACTCCCATGCCTGAGCGTCGGTTGCGCCCTCGTGAACGATCATGCGGACAGCCTCGGCCATCTGCAGAGGATGGGTGCTCTGGAAGATGTTACGGCCCATGTCAACGCCGCGTGCGCCCTTGCGGATAACGTCGTATGCAAGGTGCAGAGCGTCGCGCTCAGCAAGCTTCTTGCCACCAGCGACAACAATTGGAACTGGGCATGCTGCAACGACTTCCTCGAAGTCCTCGCAGTCGTAAGTCTTAACAATCTGGCAGCCCATCTCAGCGATGATACGGGTTGCAAGCTTGAAGAAGCGACCAGTGCGCTCCATATCCTTACCAACAGCGCAAACGCCGAGGGTAGGAATGCTGTAGCGGAATCCAGCGTTAATGACCTGGCTCAGGTTGTCAATACTGGAGAGCTGGCCATCAGCACCGATGAAGGTCTGAACAGCCATGCAGTCTGCGTTCATGCGGATAGCGTCCTCGATGTCAACAGCAACAACCTCGTGCGAGAGGTCGGACTGCAGCATAGAAGAACCAGAAGAAACGCGAAGAGCGATGCCCTTAGAAACCTCAGGAGAAACGCAAGTCCTGATTGCGCCACGGGTACCCATGAAGCAGTCAACGTAAGGAGCAAGCTGTGGAAGCAGCAGGTCAAGACGCTCAAGACCAGCGGTTGAACCCATGAAGTAACCGTGGTCAAATGCGAACATTACAGTGTTGCCGCTCTTTGGATCAAAGATGTTGGAGAGGTGCTTCTGCATACCCCAGTCGAGGTTGTTTGCACCCTTTACATAAAATCCCTGATTGTTAGCAAAAGGAGTGTCTACGTGATAATCCTTAGCTACTTTCAATCCGTCCAAATCTGCCATGAAAATCCTTTCAATAAAACCTTAAAGCTCGCAGAGAAAGTGTGATTCTTCATCGGCCCCCTCTAGGAGAACCGCCCTAGGAGGACCGTCCTCCTCTGCGGCTGAATTACCTCATAAGCTGGCGAGAAGATCGGTCTTCTCGCCAGCCGTGAACTTACGCCTTGATTAGAAGGAGTAGTTGTTCATGTTCTCCTTGGTGAAGACAAGGCGCTCAGGAAGCAGGACAACGCCGTTGTTCTTCTCGCCAGTCTTTGCACCCTCGGCGATGGAGTCGTTAGCCTCAACCTTGACATCGCCAATGCTTGGGATGGAGATGGTGTCGCCAACCTTGACCTCGTTACCAGCTGCAAGGAATGCTGCAACGTAGCAGCCCATAGCGCCCTGAACTGCGCAGTCCCAGAGGCCCCAGTTGTAGATGGTGCCGTGCTCGCAGTAGGACTTGATGGACTGTGGAGAAGCAAAACCGGTGATGGTGATCTTCTTCTCGTCGTAGCCCTTGTTCTCTGCAGCCTGGAGCTGGCCAGGAAGAGCGGTGGAGTCGTTGCAGATGATCAGGTCAATCTCTGGGTAAGCGTCAAGGATTGCCTCACCAATGGTGATTGCCTGCTCAGCGTCCTGGTTGGAGTAGTAGTTCTCGTGAACGTTCTTCCACTTAGGATACTTCTCCTTGATAATCTTCTGTGCAGCTACCTGCCAGGAGTTCTGGTCGGTAACGGTTGCCTGGGAGTAGTGCCAGACATAGGTGATCTCGTCCTTCTCTGGGTCCTTGCCGCGCTCCTTGAGGCCGGAAACGCCCATGTCAACAAGCATCTGGCCAAGGATCTCTGGAGTACCCTGAGAAACCATGAGGGTACGATCCTCTGGGTTAGCGTCGGAGTCCCAAGTGGTAACTACGATACCAGCAGCAGTTGCCTTCTTCAGTGCGTCGGAAACGCCCTTTGCATCAACGGTAGAGATGCTGATTGCGTCTACACCGTTAGCAACTGCCTGGTTGATGACGGAAACCTGAGCGGAAACGGAAGCAGTTGCGTCGCCGATGTAGTCAACGGTGAAGCCCCACTCCTTGGACTTGTCCTGTGCGCCCTTGTTTGCGGACTCGAAGAATGCGTTACCGGTGACCTTAGGAATAAATGCTACGGTCTTACCCTTGACGTCTCCGCCGCCCTCGGACTTCTTGGTCTCTTCCTTCTTCTCGCCACCACCATTATTGCAGCCTGCCAGAGCGAGGCCAGCGCTAACTGCGGTGATACCAGCGGCACCAATAAAACCACGACGAGTAATCTCTTGCATAGGTAACCTCCCTTGTCTGTGCCTAAGGCACAATTTCCCCAAAGCTTATGCCTTGGCTTTACTGCTGCTAGAAAGCAGCGATTTCAAAAACGCACCGATATTTGTTCCGCTTGCTGCCGATCGAGCAACGATGACAACAACCAGCAGGACACCAACAGGAATATCCAGGTACTGTGGGCTTACCTTGAAGCACAGTGGCAAGCCGAAGCGCAAGAATGCAATAACAAACGAAGCAAGTGCGGTACCAACAATGGAGCCCTTACCACCAGTGGAGAGCGTGCCACCCAAAACAACTGCGGTGATGATGTCCATGGTAAGGTCAGCACCAAGGTCGGACTTAGCGGTACCCAGGTAAGCGGTCAGAACAACACCTGCAATAACAGCGGAAACTGCGGTGAGCATGTAGGTGGACATGATGACTGCTCGACTGTTAATGCCAGAGAACTCAGCTGCGCTCTGGTTAACGCCAACCAGGGTAATGCGACGACCATACTTGGTCTTGTGCAGCAGAATGAACGCGATGACCAGCATCAAGATGTAGATAAGCAACTGGAATGGGATGACGCCAAAGAGCTGGAAGTTAGATACAAACTTGAAGTCCTCGGGGAAACCGCCAATTCCCTGGTAGCTCTCGGTCTTGGAGAGCGTGGAGATGAGCAGCGCCAGACCGGAGTACAGGAAGCTGCCACCCAGGGTAACAACCATTGCTTGCACTCGGCAGTACGCAATCAAGAAGCCCGAAAGCGCGCCGCAAGCAACAACCAGGACAAAGGCAACACCCACGGCGCCCCAGATAGGAAGGCCAAAGTCCTGCCAACCAACGCCAATGGTGATGGACGTCAGACCAACCAGAGACGCAACCTGGATGTCGATGCCGCCAGTAACCATAACAAGCGTTACAAAGAGCGAAATCATAAAGACTGGCAGGTTGTCGTTAATGCTGGTAAACAGCAGTGCTGGACGCAAGAACTTGCCGTTTGCAGCACCAAAAATCACAAACTCAAGCACAAGCAGGCCAATAAGGATCATGTTCCAACTTGTCTGACCCTTGGACAAGAATCCCTTAAGCGTCTTCATCATTAGCGAACACCGCCCTTCTTACCCAAAGGGCTCATAGCTGCCTCACCAAAGTCTGCAATCTGCTCTGCAAGAACCTCAGAAGTTGCCTTTGGAGAAACACGTGCGTTCAGACGAGCATGCCTGTTCTGAACAATGGAGCGGTGCTGAAGCAGGGCGTCCACAACAACAATGACAATCAGGATGACGCCGGTAATTGCGTTGTCGTAATTTGACGAGAAGCCCATGAAGACCAACAGGTAGCTGATGGATGCCATGATGACGGAACCGACAGCTGCACCAAGGACGGAGCCAACGCCACCAAGCAGGCTAACGCCACCAAGAACGCAAGCTGCAATAGCCTTCATCTCGTAACCATTGCCGCTCATTGGGGTAACAAAGCCAATGCGGCTGCAGAAGATGATGCCGCCGATAGCTGCCATAACGCCGCAGATGACGTATGCCAGAATCTTGGTCTGAAGAGCTGGAATGCCAACCAGGGTTGCACCGTTAGCGTTATCGCCAACTGCTGCAAACCAGCGACCACGACGGGTCTGGGTTAGTGCAAAGTGAATCAGAATAACCAGTGCGATAACTGCGCAATAGTAAACCGTGAAGTCACCAATACCGGTTACTGCCGAGAAGTCCTTGAACTCCTTAGGAAGGTTCTCAACCCACTGGCCGTTGGTGTAAACGTAAACAATACCGCGCAGAACGCCGTTGGTGCCCAGGGTAAAGATGAGCGATGGAGCCTTCATAACGGCAACGCCCCAGGCGTTTACCAGACCAATTGCTACACCAATAAGAATACCTACCAGGCAAGCAACAGGCAGTGGAGTTCCATCTCTCAGCATGCTACCAACTACTACAGCAACAAGACCCAAGTTAGAACCAACAGAAACGTCAATCTCACCAATGAACAGGGTGAAAGCCACACCAACAGCGACCAATGTGTAGACAACGGACGTGTTAAAGCAGGCAGCAATTGTTGCTGGTGTCAAGAATGCAGGATTCATTGCACCAACAATAATAAAGAGAGCAATCAGGAATGCGAGGCTGCTCAGTCCCCTAGCCTTGAGAAGGCGCTTTACAAGATCCATACGTCACCTCCTACAATCCAAATGCAGCGGACATGAGGTTGTCCTGCGTAATTTCTTCTTTTTTGAACTCGTGATTAATGCGTCCCTGATACATGGTGAACGCACGGTCAGCAAGCTCAATAATCTCTTCCATATCAGAAGAAATCAGAAGAATAGAAACACCTTGCTTACGGAGCTCCTGCAAAACGGCGTACACATCGCCACGAGCAGCAGCGTCAATACCACGGGTTGGCTCGTCCAAAATAACAACCTTTGGAGCAACCGAGAATGCGCGGCCAATAACAATCTTCTGCTGGTTACCACCAGAGAGGCCGCCTACCTCCTGATCAAGGCCAGTAACCTTGGTGCGGAAGTTATCAACGTAGTTCTGAGAAACTCTATCTTCTTCTTTGCGGTTAAGCAGCAGCTTACCAAGAGAAGAGTTAGCAAGCAGAGAGCTTGTGGTGTTCTCGGCAACGTCACGAATTCTAAACAGACCGTCGTTAAAGCGGTCCTCTGGGACATAGCTCAGACCTGCAGCAATGACGTCCTTGGTGGACTTGCCGGTAATGTCTTTGCCATCAACAAATACCTTGCCGCCCAAAACCTTATCCATACCGTAAATGGTGGTGGCCATCTCTGATCTACCAGCACCAACGATACCTGCAAGACCAACAATCTCGCCTGGATAAATGTTGAGGTTTACGTCAGCAAAGCCATAGCCGGTGAACTCAGCAAGTTCAAAAATAGGCTCTGCGTCGTAATCAATGTTTGCGCTCTCGGCAATCTCTTTCTTAATCTCTGCTGCGTCTGGTGGGAGCAGTCCGCGTACAAGATCTTCTCGCGTAAAGTCCTCTACCTTGCCGCGCATAGCCATAACGCCATCGCGCAGAATGCCAATGCTGGTAGAAATCTCAAAGACCTCTGCCAGGCGGTGTGTGATGTAGATAATGCCAATGTTCTTCTGCTTGAGCTCCTGGACTACCTTGAAGAGGCTCTGTACCTCGTCAAAGGTAAGTGCAGAAGTTGGCTCGTCCAGAATAAGAATCTCAGAGTGACGCATAAGACCGCGGAGAATCTCAACCATGCCCTGCTCAGCAATGGAAAGTGTCATTGCCTTACGGTCCAGGTCAAGCTCCCAGCCAATCTCTTTCATAGTGTCTTCAAGCATCTTGTTAAGCTCAGCTTTTGGAGCCTCAAAACCAATGGTGATGTTCTCTCTAACGGTCATGTTAGGGAACAGCATTGGCTCCTGAGGAACCATATAGATACTGTGTGCAAGTGCGGCCTTAGGGTTAGAGATATCAACCTTTTGACGATCGATAGAAATTTCTCCCTCGTCGGCAGAGTAGATACCCATGATGATCTTCATGAGGGTAGATTTACCGGAACCATTGCCACCAATAAGAGAGATGACCTCTCCTGGCGCCAAATCTAAGTTAATGCCTTTTAATACCTCGTTGGAACCAAATGACTTTCTGATTCCGCGGACGGAAAGAAGTGTGTCACACTGCTCGCACACATCTTTTCCTTCAGGCGACTTTGGGTCAGTGGCATCGATATCGATGTCAAAAGTTTCACCCATAGTACCTCCTACCAAAAATAACAAACGGCCGTACAAAATCTCACACTTTGAAGATATATATAAAAAGGCATTCTTCAAAGCACCGTCACGGCAAACGGTATTATTACTGCCGTGAATGGTATTTTTGATTGTCCAATGAACAATAGTTCAGAATTCTTCTATACGTAATTATGGTATTTGTAGTATATCTTCCTGTTAATAGGGAGAAAAATTACTATAATGAAATCTAGTATGTTAGATACAAATGTTTTAGTATTAAACAAAAGTATCAACTGGAGGATGGATGGACGAGCAGACATATGCACTAGCCACCAAGGCTGCATGGTATTACTACATGGAAGATAGCACCCAGGCTCAGATTGCTGAGGTCATGGGCGTTTCTCGTGCAAAAGTTATCCGTCTCCTTGAAGAGGCTCGCGCGCAGGGTATTGTTCAGTTCAGCTTCAGAAAGAACGATAGCCAGCGCGTTTCCGCAGAACAGCTCCTTATTGACCGCTTTGGCCTCAAAGACGCTTTTGTGGTGCCAACGCCTCTGGATAGCTCTGCCATTAATCAATCTATTGCTCAGGGCGCAGCTCACTACGTCTCCGATCACCTGCGCGAGGACGGCTACCTCAACATTGGCTACGGCGACACCGTCAGCCGTATGCTGGGATTTCTTGCCAAAAACCGCGAAGAGTCGCTCAATGTTGTTAGCCTTACGGGTGGCGTGAGCTACTACCTGCCATCCGTTGGCACCACCGCCTACTCCATGCACCTGTTCCTAACGCCGTCTCCACTTGTTGTGTCTTCTCGCCAAGTGCGCGATGCGCTTCTTGACGAGAAAAGCCTGCAAGACGTGTCCACTATGACGGAATATGCAGACATGAGTGTGGTCGGCATCGGCGCCGCAGTTGAGGGCTCCACCGTTTTACGCAATGGCATCCTTAACGAGGGCGAGCTGACCGTGCTTAAGATGCAGGGAGCCGTCGGTGACGTTTTGAATCACTTTATGGATAAAGACGGCAATCTTATTCAGACAGAAATTGAAGATCGCGTCATTAGCACCGATCTAGACAAGCTTCGCCAGCTCAAGAACGTTGTTGGCGTTGCTGGTGGCAAAGATAAAGTTACGGCAATTAAGGCAGTGCTTAACGGCGGCTATCTGAACGTGCTCATCACGGATTCAGACACCGCTGCTGAGCTGCTTCTTTCGTAAACAAGGAGGATCTGATGAGCAAGTATCTTCTTGCACTAGACGCGGGAACAGGAAGTATTCGCGCCGTTCTCTTTAGTGTTGACGGTGAGCAGGTTGGGGTTGCTCAGCGCGAGTGGGAGCACCATGAGGACCCTCGTTGGCCTGGCAGCATGGACTTTGATTGGGTTGCTGACTGGCAGCTTGCTCTGGACTGCATCAAAGAGGTTCTGGCAAAGACCTCCATTGATCCTAAAGAAATCGCTGGTATTTCCACTACCTGTATGCGCGAGGGTATCCTCCTGTATGACCAGGACGGCAACGAGATTTGGGCGTGCGCTAACGTTGATGCTCGAAGTGTTGACGAGGTCAAGCAGCTCATTGATATGGACCCAGAGCTCGAGAAGAAGATTTACCAGAAGAGTGGTCAGACCTATGCACTAGGCGCTCTACCTCGTCTTCTTTGGGTTAAGAACAAGATGCCAGAAATCTACAACAAGGCAGCCAAGATTGGCATGTTCAACGACTGGCTTGCTTACAAGCTCACCGGTATTCTGGCAGTTGAGCCTTCAAACGGCAGCACCACCGGCATCATGAGCCTGGAGGAGCGCGCCTGGGATCCAGAGATTGCTAAGGAGTGCGGTCTGCGCGATGATCTCTTTGGCCAGGTTATCGAGTGCGGAGAAGTTCTTGGCACTGTAACTGCAGACGCCGCAGTAGAGACGGGCCTTGCCGAAGGTACACCTGTTGTTGTCGGCGGCGGTGATTGCCAGCTGGGCATGATTGGCGTTGGCGCTTGCGAGCCTGGTCAGGCCGGCGTATTTGGCGGCAGCTTCTGGCAGTACGAGTTCAACACCGATAAGAGCACTCCAGACCCAGAGTATCGCGTCCGTGTAAACTGCCACGCTATTCCACAGATTTGGCAGTACGAGGCTCTGGCATTCAAGCCTGGTCTGGTCATGCGCTGGTATCGTGACGGCTTCTGCCAGGCAGAAAAGACTGAGGCAAAAGAGCGCGGCATTGACGTATACGACGTTATGAACGAGCACGCTGCAGAGATTCCTGCTGGTAGCCACGGTATGCTTTGCTGCTTCAGTGACGTTATGAACTACATCCACTGGATCCACGCAAGCCCAACGTTCACCAACTTTGAGCTTGATCCAGAGCGTTTCAATAAGTACACCTTCTATCGCGCAATTTTGGAGAACACCGCCCTTCTCGTCCGCGGCCATATTGAACTGGTCAAAGAAGCTACGGGCAATGAGCCAAGCGAGCTCATCTTTGCAGGTGGCGCTTCCAAGTGTTCTCTGTGGGCACAGATTGTTGCCGACGTTACCGGCAAGAACGTTCGCATTCCAGAGGTCAAAGAGGCAACTGCTCTGGGCGCCGCTGTTCTTGCAGGCTACGGTGTGGGCATCTACCCAAGCATCGCTGAGGGTGCAAAGCGCGTTGTTAAATGGGATAAGACATTCTCCCCCAACCCAGACAACAAGGCTGTTTACGACCAGCTCTATGTCCAGTGGAAGGATGTTTACAAGAGTCAGCTTGAGCTTGCAGAAGAGGGCAAGGTCAAGAGCATGTGGAGAGCTCCTGGTCTGTAAGCACCGGGACTCCGCCGCGCCGCGGATACGCGTGGCACGCAAAAAGAACGTTTGGTCGCAGTACAAGTTGCGCCTGAAAGGAAAGCAAGATGTTTATTGTCAACGAGAACGATTTTGAGTATAGGTGCGGAGATCACGGCCCTAAGTACCTGATGAAGGGCCCTCGCATGAACTATGCCATGGTCCAGTTCCAGCCAGGCCAGGATTTCCAGGCCCACTACCACAACATCATGGAGGAGAACTTCCACATCCTCCAGGGTAAGATTGACATTGTGGTTGACGGCGAGGTTCACACTCTCTCGGCTGGCGACTTCATCCACATTGAGCCCGGCGAGGTCCACTACGTCAACAACCCTTACGACGAGCCAATCGTCATGGTCTCAACCCTTGCTCCATTCCAGGAAGTCGACAAGGTTGAGGTAGAGAATCCTACCTATTAAGATCAACATCTGGCGAGAAAACCAGCATTTGGCGAGAAGATCGCTTAAGCGTGACGTTCCTCTCGCCAGCGCAAACGCGAAGAGGACTGCCTGGTGGTAGTCCTCTTTTTTGAATCTCTAGACGGCATGATGTCAGACCACAACCAGATAACACAGCTCATGTGTCCTGTTAAAGAGCATGTTTAGCACCAAATAATGGGATGTTTTGTTTCTATAGATGCTATAAGAAGGTTTCTAATTTTATTTAGCCTCCAAAAATGACTAGTTTCTTTGAAGTCTAAAGTTGCCTTTTGAACAGAGAAGCTTCTTAAAACAGAATTGTCTAATTTAATATCAATTGGACCTCGTAAAGTCATTCTAAAGTTTGATTCACAGTTATTTGGGTCATCACAATAAACAACTACCTTCTGCGTTTGTTTGTAATCATCAGCTGGAATCTGGTAAAAATGGTCAGTCTGATAACTTTGTGAAAGCTTATTTTGATGGAAATACATTTTGTCTTTCGCGAATCCATAATTAATATTGCCATCACAGTACATACAAAAACCATCATCAAACGCGCGAGAAAAAATAACTTTATGCGTTTCCTCATCAATGAGCTGATATCCCGGAATCTTTGCATGCTCTTCTATAAATCTATCAAGTTCATTAAGGGTAGGCTGTGCTTTTTCAACAGGATAGAGACCATCATTGATACTAGGAAGCATGTTATTTAATAACGGATACTTTGATTCACCCTCATCTGAACTTAAATCGGCGTAAATATTTAATACGCCGCAAAAATTACCAACACTTTCAGAACAAATTTCTCCATATTCATGCTCGCAGGCATTATCAATCCAATCGAGAAAATCGCTCTCTAGGTCTCCATAGCGTTCCCAAAACAGGTCAGAGCCAAGCTCCTCGAGCTTTTGATCTAAAAACTTTGAACAAATATGATCTTCATCATCAATGTAAAGATCTTCCAAGGGTATTGGACCGGGTTTAAGTTTTCCCTCTTCAAAACACCTGCAACGAACAAATGCATCAAGACCCATTACAACTCCTTTCCCTGTTGTAACAAATCTAGATACTCATAAGATTTCATGTGTCCAACAAAATGGACACTAAGACAATTGTTACTCTGGAAAGCATGCCTAATTTGCGCTGTCCCAGAACAAAACTGCTATTTCTTACTAATCAAGACAGAGAAGTTGCCTTGCATTAAAAGCAGCGTGCATACTATTTACTCTTTTTGACAAAACGGTTAAATCACACGGGTTTCTCGCCAAAGGGTTGTGGAAAGAAGGCAAAATCAGCGCAATCGATTTTTTAGCGCTCTCTTCCAAGGAGACCACATGACCAAGATTCCAGAGGGCTACCGTTCAAGCCTTTCGCTTTACGATACTCAGAAAGCAATTGAGCAGGTCAAGAACGTATTTCTAACCAAGTTGTGTGCCGCGCTGAAGCTGTCGCGCGTCACTGCTCCGCTGATTGTTGACCCGCTTACCGGCATGAACGACAACCTCAATGGTGTCGAGCATCCGGTTGCCTTTGACCTGCCAAACGTTGGCAAGAACGCCGAGGTAGTTCAGTCGCTCGCAAAATGGAAGCGCTATGCACTTTGGCGCTACAACTTTGCCGTCGGTCGTGGTCTGGTCTGCGATATGAACGCTATCCGTCGCGACGAACAGCCCGATAACCTGCACTCCATTTACGTGGACCAGTGGGACTGGGAGCGCATCATCACGCAAGACGAGCGCAACACCGATACGCTGGAAGACGCCGTTTGTCGCATTGTTGAGGCAATCTGTGGCACACTCGACGAGCTCAAATGGCACTATCCTCAGCTCAATACGCAGCTCAGCCGAGAGGTTACCTTTGTGACCTCGCAGGAGCTTGAGGACCTCTACCCCACTCAAACGCCTAAACAGCGAGAAGATCTGTTTGTTCGCGAGCATCCAACCACCTTTATCGTGGGTATTGGCGGCGCTCTAAACTCCGGACAGCCTCACGACTTCAGGTCTCCCGACTACGACGACTGGTCGCTCAATGGTGACCTGTTGTTCTGGGATGAGACCTTGGACTCTGCGATTGAGATTAGCAGCATGGGCATTCGCGTTGACGCTGAGGCGCTTAAGTCACAGCTGGCAATTGCTGGATGCGAGGACCGCCTTGAGCTGCCATTCCACAAGATGCTCATTGATGGCGAGCTGCCCTTTACCATTGGCGGCGGCATTGGCCAAAGTCGTCTTTGCATGCTGCTGCTAGAAAAAGCGCACGTCGGAGAGGTGCAGGCATCTATCTGGGACAAGCAGACCGAAGACCGCTGTGCAGAAGCAGGCGTTTCTCTGCTCTAAGCAGCGGGCCTGAACACGCGAAGCGAATCTACATCGCGTGTCACTAAACGCGCGTAGCCGCCCTTAAAACTAAAAACATTTTGGCGTTTCTCCTGTTAACGCTACAATAGTAACCCAGTGTAATTAAAAGCCACTGAGTCTAACTGGCGATTTAAGGAGCGACTCTATGAATTGCCCCAACTGCGGAGCTGAAATTGGCAAGCACGCAAAGTTCTGTTCCAACTGCGGACAGAAGCTTTCTGACGTCGCGGACGCCGCGAACGCCGAGGACGCCGCAGGCGTTGCAGACGCCGCAAACGTCGAGAAGCCCGATGCG
>CALIZK010000121.1:0-5307 GCA_938028635.1 uncultured Atopobium sp. | reverse complement strand
GGCGGTAAGGTTGGCTCCAACGATGCCGATGCCGAGTACGTTGCACTGATTCGTCGCATTATGGACAACGCTGGCGTTCAGTTCCAGACCGCTGAGCTTGGTCGCGTTGACGCTGGTGGCGGCGGAACCATTGCTTACATGCTGGCTAAATACGGTATGCACGTCATCGACTGCGGCGTTCCTGTTCTCTCCATGCACGCACCTTGGGAGATTGCAAACAAGGCCGACATCTTTGAGGCTTATCGCGGATACCGCGCATTCCTCGAGTTCAGCGAGTAATCGAGTCGCATACATTAGCAGCGCACACAAATTCCGCACGAAAATCAAGCTAACAAGAAAGACGTGAGAGACAAACTCTCACGTCTTTTTCTGTATCAAATCCAAGGCGAGAAACCCGCAGTTCAAATTCAAGGCGAGAAACCCGCGCACCTGCAATAACACACAGGCAACTATCCCAGCAACGAAAGTACTTCTCGCTTGGCAGCCAAAAACTCTTCGCTCAAATCAAACGATGCCAGGTCAGTAGCTTGAGCAGCACCTTTGCCAGAGTCTGCCTCCGCCACCGTATCAGCGCAGCCCTGCGGCTCAACAACGCCCACAATCTTGGTTACCACGCCCTGCGCGGGACTGCCCGCCATTACGTAAATGCGAGAAGCCATGGCAACAGCCTCATCAACGTCGTGCGTGATCACCAGCACCGAGAGGCCAAACTCTTTCACGGAAGACATGAGCCACGCACGCATTTCTCGCCGTGTAAGAGCATCTAGTGCCGAGAAGGGCTCGTCCAGCAGCATAATGTCTGAGCCAATGAGCGCTGTGCGCAGGAACGCAACACGCTGTCTCATGCCGCCTGAGAGCTCGTGAGGCCAGCTTTGCGCCACACGCTCAAGTCCGCCACGCTCCAGCATCTCCTGGGCCCGTGTGCGCGCCTCAGAGCGCGAGACGCCCTTCAGCTCAAGCGGAAGCGCTACGTTGTCGATGATGCGCTTACTTGGGATGAGCAAATCCTTCTGGAGCATGTAACCGATATGTCCCGGGCGCCCCGTGACGTCAGAGCCATGCAACAGCACCCTGCCCTCCTGCGGCTGCAAAAGTCCTGCAAGCGCATGGAGCAGCGTTGTCTTGCCGCAGCCCGAGCGACCAACCAAGCAGGTAATGGTGCCAGGTTGCAGCTCAATCGAGATATCCTTGGCAACTACCTGGCCGTTTCCCCAAACCAGCGTAAGGTTGCGCGCCTCAAGTGCTGGCGCGTCCTGTTGTGACTCGCATGCAGGTGCAGCTCCTAGGCTTTTCTCGCCAGAAGCGTCCACAGCAGCGCCTTCTGTTATGTCAGTAAGCTTCTTATCCAAGGTACTCACTAGTAAATCCTGCGGATGGGTCTATCTTATTCTCTAGCAGCTGCTGGTTATTGAGCCAGGTGTAGAATCGCTGCCAGCGGGCAGAGTCAATAACACCCCACTTCTCGGCGTCGTCAATGTATTTGGCAGCCAAGAACTTCTGAGATGCTTTGACCAGGTCAGCATCAAGTTCTGGAACGGCTTTGAGTAGAATCTCTGCTGCCTCGTCTGGGTTAGAGACGCAGAACTCATAACCTTTTCTGGTAGCGCTTAAGAAGGCCTTAACAGCGTCTGGATTCTCTTTTGCAAAGCCATCATTTACTGCAATAACTGGAGTGTAATAGTCAAAGTTCTGATCAATAGTTGTAAACGCAAAGTAGTTGTATGCAAAGTTCTGAACACGAGCGTTTTGAACAGCCCACTGCTCAAACGCCCAAACTGCATCAAACATCTTTGCTTTTAGGCCAGATACCTCGTCATCTACCTCATAAGGTACCATCTTAAGCGTGGAGGGATCTCCTCCATCAGACTCCATAACAGACCTGATAGTAGCCTGTTCAACAGGAAGATTCCACGTTGCGTAGGTACGATCATTAAGGTCACGTGGACGAACAATGTGATCTTCTTCACGGCTCATAATGCCTGAAAGATTGTGCTGAATGATAGCGGCCACCGCAGTATATGGCAGCGGATTAGATGACGAGAGGCTGTTAGCAATATAGTCCTGGTAGGTAACGCCCATCTGTGCTCCACCAGCACCAATCAGCGCATCGGCACCATCGGCAGGTGGCTGCTGAATAGTTACCTTGAGGCCAACCTCGTCAAAGTAGCCCTTCTCCTGAGCCACATAAATGCCAGTGTGGTTGGTGTTGGGGGTATAGTCCAGGGCAAACGTAATCTCTGTGGTACCGCCGGAATTCTGCCCAGCACCTTTGTTTGCGTTTGCTGGAGCAGACGGCTGCTCAAGCGAGCAACCTGCGCAAAGTCCTGCTGTCGAGAAACCCATCGCAGTTAGAAAGCCTTTTCTTGTTATACCCTTGCGATTAAATGCGTTCATGCGCGTAATCACTTCTTTCTTTGAGTTCCGTCAAAGTTATCGTGCAGATTCTTTGGCATCCTGAGAGATATCCCAAGGAAGTGCACGCTTTTGAACAAGTTCTACGAGCTTCATCAACACTAACGACAGCGCAGACACCACCACGATTGCCGCAAACATCCTGTCGTACGCAAACGCCTTTCTGACGCGCGTCATATACACGCCCAGTCCAGCGTCGCCTCCCAGCCATTCTGCGATTACTGCGCCAATTACGGCGTAGGTCACGCTCATTTTGAGTCCCGAGAAAAACTGTGGAGCAGCAGCGGCCAACTTGACATGCCAAAAAATCTGCACACGACTAGCTCCCATGGTGGTCATCAGGTCAACCATATCAGGATCTATTGCTTTAAATGCCGAGTTCAATGCCACGGTAATAGGGAAAAACGTTGAAATGGCCACAAGAACAATCTTTGGTAAAAGGCCATAACCCAGCCAAAGCACCAGAAGCGGCGCGATAGTCACAATAGGAATAGTCTGCGAGATAGTAACAAGTGGAGAGAGCAGTTTGTCCAGCGTTTTGAAGAAGTCCATAAGAACCGCAAGCGCAAAGCCAATAAGCACTCCAATAACTAGGCCAATAAGGGATTCTAGAAGCGTAATCCCGGTATGTGTCAGAAGAAGCTGAAAATCCTTGACCAGCGCAAATACAACCTGAACAGGAGTTGGAACAAGGTAATTTGGAATAATTCCTGCAACAATAACAAGCTGCCAAAGCACAAGAAAAGAAGTAAGGGATATGGCTTGCAATGCAAACTGAGAAAGTTTTTTCATATGCCCTCCTTCTTATAGTGCGTAAGGACGGCATTGGCTCCCTACGCTGGCATTGCCCAGATCAGGTTTATGGGTCGCAGCATAAGGTGCTGCCTCTCAGCCGGGCCATTTCCCAGCTCCCCGTATATTTATTATAGCGCGGATGCCTCTAACATCAAATAAATAGTTAAACAATCCCCCTAAAAGGCCTAATCTAGCAGCGTTTTCTTAAATCGCGCATTTTGTGCGCTCTGAAACCGAGTACTCTGAAGTCGTATGCCCCGAAGCCACGCGCCCCTAGCCTAACAGAACTAGCCCAAAAGGTTTTTAAGTCCCAGCTTATCTGCCTCAGTAATTTGACGTACGACCTTTGCGGGAGAACCAACAACAAGAGAATTATCTGGAATATCTTTAGTAACCAGGCTATTAGCACCAATAACGCAGTTATTGCCAATAGTTACACCGGGAAGCACCGTCACATTTCCGCCAAACCAGCAGTTATCTCCCACCGTGATAGGCAATGCTCGCTCATACCAAGCATTTCTCTCCTCAGCATCTAGAGGGTGTTGAACGGTGTACGCCTTAAACTGAGGGCCTACAAAACTATGAGCACCAAAAGTAATAGGCGCACAATCCATCAGGTATGCACCGTGGTTGATAAAGCTATGTGGGCCAATCTTGATATTGAAGCCATAGTCAACATTAAAAGGAGAAACTGCTGCACTTCCCTCTCCTAGTTCACCGAGAAGTTCAGTCAAAATCTGACGGCACTTTTCTTTATCACTTGGGCGGGTCTGATTGAACTCCCAGGCAAGATCCTTAGCGCGCCAAAAAGCTGCGCTTTGTTCTGCGTCAGCTTCACCACCACACCACTCACCAGCGCTCATGCGCTCAAGCTTTGATTTCTTATTTTCTGACTTTGCGGCGGTCTGCTTTGGATCAATATCGTACATAGCTAACTCCTCACGTTACTTTATTGAGCAGTTAGAAGTGTAATAAAAGAAGAGCCCCTGACGAGGCTCTTCCCAGCTAGTTTAAAGTTCTTGTAACCAACTACATTGCATCAAAAACATTTACCCACTTAAGTAGGAACTCTGTTTCTTTTACACGACCGCGCGCAAGCTCTGCTGCAGCAATAATGCCAAGCCATTCGTTTACATACTGACGAGTGCAGCCTTGCTTAGTGCAATAAAGATTGATGTACTTCTCGGCAAGTTCCTCATCACCATGAAGAAGCAGGTGCAGGTAAGTTGTAGCGCAGTCTGCAGCGCCATTGCCTTGTGTTGCATGGGCCCAGTCAAGAATTACAGGAGCGCCATCCTCGGCGAGAATAACATTGGACGGGACAAAGTCACCATGACAGACCTTAGTATGAGGCTTCATACCATCAAGCTTGAGCAGAAGCTCATACCTTGTAGCCTCATCAAGAATGTCTGGAATGCTGTTAATCATTCGGGTGAGCTTGTCTTTTTGACGAGTAAGAAGCGGTGCTTTATGAGCGTGAATAGCTAGCTCAATATCGATAAACTTATTGAGATACTCGTCCTCTTTTTCTGGATGCTCCTCAATAAGCTGCCTAATTGTTTTACCTTCAACTTTTCTGGTTGAAACAGCCCAACAATTACCAACTTTACTAATCTCTACAAGAGATGGAACGTTGATACCGGCCTGCTCAGCACGGGTGAGGTTTAATGCCTCATTCATAATATCAGCAGAAGGTTTGCTTCCGCTGAACACCTTAACGACTGTGTCTCCGTTGTCATACACAACCTTGTTATTACGCTCGACAATTACCTTTTTATCAGCTTTGAGCTCCATAACAACCTCCAATAAGGTACTCATGCAGATACTCACTATCCACCTAGTAGTATTGTCGTTCTTCTCTAATCTCTCCTGGCGAGAAGAACACTCTTATTGGTTAAACGGTTGGCAAATTCGGCGAACGTAAACATTCCCAGTTAAAACAGGAAATCGTCCTTCTAACAAAGATCCCCCGCTTTTTACAAAAGCAGGGGATCTGCATACTAGGTGTATGTGTGTTGCTTACTGCTCTTTACGAGTGCGAGCATATGCTCCAACACCAACAAAGCCAGCGCCGACCGTTGCAAACGCAACCATAGCTAC
>CALIZK010000120.1:0-9944 GCA_938028635.1 uncultured Atopobium sp. | reverse complement strand
GCTGATAAAGCAACAAGAGCTTTAGATGATTTCTTTTTGGAAAGGAATGCGATTCCGATAGCAAGAGCAACAAAAATAAGCACGATATACCAGGTCTTACTGATGGCATATCCCAGAGTCTCAGTCATTGGGCCTCCTTGTGTTTTGAAGTTAGTTACTAATTTTATCAGAGGACCCCTATTTGTATAAATTTGTTGGGGTTCTGACGCGCTGTCGTTGCAAGTCCGATGCCAACCTGACGCAAATCTGACGCGCGCCTGATACGATCTTCTCGCGATCTTCTCGCGATCTTGACGCAAACCTGACCGATCGACTGATGTTGTTCCCGTGACATTTGTTGTAAAACCTTGAGATTTTATTTTCTACCTCGTATAGTGGAGTTTCGGAAATTCTGACTATTGTTTGTCGACCGGTACATATCTCCGACACTTCAACGTGTCGCATCGCAAACGTACTGATTGACTTGGAGGATTGATGGAAAACGAGATTCCACCAGTTAATCGTGTAGACGAGATTCACGAGAAGCTCAGCGCACTTCAGGGCCAAAAACTCAAGGTCAAGGCCAACATGGGCCGTTCTCGTATTGTTGAGCGCACAGGCACTCTGGTCATGGCCCATCCATCTCTTTTTATCGTTGAGGTCGGCGAGCGCCGCGGTCGCACTGCCCGCCAGTCCTACCAGTACGTTGACGTTCTGACCGGCACCGTTGAGCTGTTTGACTACGAGACCGGCGAGCGTTTGTTTGATTTTGAGTTTGAAGAGTAGTTCAGAAGCGCGCATTACTTCGACTAGGCTCACTCTCATGACTGCCTCTTCGTCCAAATTTGGACGCCAAACCATCAAAATTCCTTGCAAGATCAATCTTCACCTGGGCATTCACACCCAGAAGGACCAGCGAGGATACCATAAAGTAGATTCGCTCATGGTTCCTGTTGCCCTGTACGACACGGTTGTTGTCGACGACGCACCGGAGCTTACGGTTACGCATGAGCCGCAGCTCTGCGTGTTGC
The DNA here is from genome assembly GCA_938028635.1 of uncultured Atopobium sp. Classification (GTDB taxonomy): domain Bacteria; phylum Actinomycetota; class Coriobacteriia; order Coriobacteriales; family Atopobiaceae; genus Lancefieldella. The sequence goes on along the minus strand of CALIZK010000120.1, from coordinate 8,934 downwards.
CCGAGCGAACAACAACCTGGAAAGCTGCAGTTCTTCTTGCTAATAAGCTGGGTGTTTCCCCAGATGTTTCCATTGACGTGCAAGTGCACATACCCGAGAAGGCCGGTCTGGGTGGATCGTCCGCTGACGCCGCCGCAACACTCTATCTGCTTGCTCAGCGTTGGGGCATTGACCTACTAGATCCGCTGGTAGTTGAGGTAGCCAAGGCTGTTGGCGCAGACGTCACGTTCTTCTTGGACCCACGGCCATCGCTTATGCTTGGTGCCGGAGATACGCTGGTAGAAACTTATGCGTCTATCGTTGACGCTCCGCTTGCTATTGTTTTACCAGCAGAAACAGGCGTTGTTACCAAAGAAGCATACGACCAGTTTGATGCGTCTCCAGTTGTTCCAGAGTCTTACGAGCAGCTATCCTCGCTTCTTCGCGCTGCTTGCCAGGACGCTGCTGACCAGGCTGTTTCAGACAACCAGCTCATCCAGCAGGTAGCGAGCCTCCTCTTCAATAATCTTGCTCCTGCAGCAAAGTCACTAAAGCCACAGGTGGCCGAGGTAGAGGAGTGGCTGAAGGCACAGCCTGGCGTTCTTGGTGCTCAGGTTTCTGGCTCTGGTAGCAGTTCTTTTGCACTTTGCGAATCACGCGATGCCGCCGACGCAATTGTCGCCGCAGCTCAAGCAAAAGGTTGGCGAGGCTTCTCCACTACCTGCAAGTTGTAGTGGTAACATAGAGCGGCAAATGTTTGATGGGTTATCCCGTCGGACAAGGCAAAACATAACGGGTTGTGGCTCAGCTTGGTAGAGCGCTCGGTTCGGGACCGAGAGGTCGCTGGTTCAAATCCAGTCAACCCGACCATTTTTCCTCCTAAATCGTGAATCCGCACCGTTTTTTGCCGTGAAATAGGCACTTTTGCTGTCAAAGTGGTAAAAAATGCGTTTAGTTGGAATATACAAAATCAGATGAATTCTATGCAGGGCATCTACCAGCGTAAATCCTCGGTCAAATATGATTGAAACTTTTATAAGAAAGCTCAACTGGGCAAACATAAGTGCCAAAACGTCGAGCTAGAGAATTTATTTCCAACTAAACGGGATTTTTACCCAAATCAGACACTGCTTTCCAATACATCAATTTTTTGATTAGTTTTCGTGCATATCAGAGGCTGTTTATACGTTTTCTGATGCAAGTGACAAGTGGGCTATTTCCAAAATCTACGAAGACGGCCAATAGCGTACAGCAGGATTTTTTTGAACTCTCCACCTCCGTCATATAAATAATATGAATGTTATGAACGTTTGACCTTAGCAAAACATAAATAATTTTGCACAAAATAAACACAAATGGATTACAATCAGTTAAAAGTATCGAGCTCGTACCATCGTGCTGCAGGACCGCGCGTGTACCGAGCTCGTACCATCGTGCTGCAGGACCGCACGAACTCGCAGTTTGTTGTCGCAGTTTGTTGTATCAGTTTGTTGTATCGCGTTTTGTTGAAAGGGGTTTGTATGCCTGTTGTTGAGTTTTTTGTAAACGTGTTATCAACACCAGCCATCCTAGTTGGTCTTGTTGCCCTGCTAGGTTTGGCGCTTCAGGGAAAGCCAATTGAGGACCTCATCAAGGGCACCCTCAAGACCATCGTCGGCTTCCTTGTTCTTTCTGCAGGTGCAGGTTTCTTGCAGACCGGATCCCTCCTTGCCTTTGGCGAGATCTTCAACTTTGCCTTTGACATGCAGGGTGTCGTCCCAAACAACGAGGCCGTCGTCTCGCTGGCACTTGGTGAGTTTGGTCAGGCAACCGCAATCATCATGTGCATCGGCATGGTCCTGAACATTGTCCTCGCACGTTTTTCTCGCTTTAACTACATCTTCCTTACCGGCCACCACACTCTCTACATGGCAGCTATGCTCGCCATTATTCTGCACGTCGGTGGCCTTTCTGGCTGGATGCTCTACATCTCCGGCGCATGCTTGCTTGCTCTGATCATGGTTCTGTCCCCTGCATACTGCCAGCCAACCATGCGCAAGGTTACCGGCAGCGATTCCGTTGCACTTGGTCACTTCGGCGGCGCTGGTTATTGGCTTGCAGGTATGGTTGGTAAGCTCTTTGCTTCTGATTGCGAAAATAGCACCGAGAATATCAAGTTCTCCAAGCGCCTTATCTTTCTGCGCGATAATACCGTTTCCATTGGCCTGACCATGATCATCATGTTCTTGGTTATCACCGGCGTTGCTGTCAGCCGTGGCCTTCTAACTCTGGTACCTGCAGGAACTACCGCTGCAGAGTTTGCTTCTAACCCACAGTATGCGGGCCTTCAGCACCTCGGCGACCTGCTGAATATTGGTACCGAGACCACTACTAACTGGATTGTCTGGGCATTTACCCGCGGCCTCTCCTTCGCTGGCGGCGTTTACATCATTCTGTCCGGTGTCCGTCTGATTATTGGCGAGATTGTTCCTGCATTTAAGGGCATTGCTCAGAAGCTTGTCCCTGGTGCAAAGCCTGCAATCGACTGCCCAATCGCATTCACCTATGCTCCAAACGCCGTTATCATCGGCTTCTTGAGCTCCTTTGTTGGCGGCATCCTGGGTCTGCTTATCCTGGGTGTCATTAACGCACAGATCGCAGCTATTGCCCTGATTCTCCCAGGCGTTGTTCCTCACTTCTTCTGCGGCGCAACCGCAGGTGTCTTTGGTAACGCAGAGGGCGGCATCAAGGGCTGCATTGCTGGCTCCTTTGTCCACGGCCTGCTTATTACCTTCCTGCCTGCACTGTGCATGCCAGTCTTCACCCTCATGGGCTTCACCTCCGCTACCTTCTCCGACGCTGACTTCTCCATCATGGCGCTGATCTTTGGTAACGTTGCTCTGAACGTCCAGGGTGCAGTTCTCACGGGCATCTGCGTTGTCTGCTTCTGCCTCCCAATTCTCTTCAACCTTGTTGCTCCTAAGAAGGCAGAAGAGAAGAAGGCCGAGTAGCATCCGCTCACAGAATTGCAGCTAAACATCGCAGTTGCTGCAGAAAATGCGAGTAGAATTTAGGTATCTAGGTCGGGCCTCGTCCTTGGATGGGGCCCGACTTTTTAACCCACGTAACCCACATATCACACGTGGTGAATTGAAAGGGGCTCTTATGGCTATCCAGAAGATTCTTTGTTGTTGCGGAAGTGGACTTGGCTCCAGCCTTATGGTTGAGATGCAGATCCAGGACGTCCTGAACGAGTTGGGCGTGAGCGGCGTCGAGGTTGAGCACTCAACCGTTTCCGACGTTACTCCTGGCGCAGCTGACCTCTTTATTGTTGCTCGCGACCTTGAGGATTTTATCGCCAGCATTCCAGAAGACGAGAAGATCGTTCTCTCCAATATTCTTGATAAGGACGAGATGAAAGAGAAGCTTACCGAGAAGTTCGGTCTGTAGGCGCTGCACGCAGCTCCGGCTCGCGCGTGGTGTCGACCTGCTGCGTTTCTCACACGCAATACGTGAAAGGAAATTACATGGACGTCGACCTTAAACAGGTTGCTCGTGAGGTGCGCAAAAGCATCCTCACGCAGGTCTTTACGGCCAAATCCGGCCATCCCGGTGGCTCTCTTTCTGCAACAGAAATCCTGACGTATCTCTACTTCAAAGAGATGCACGTAGACCCCACCAAGCCTAACTGCCCTTGCAGAGACCGTTTTGTGCTCTCAAAGGGCCACGTTACTCCTGCACTTTACGGCGTTTTGGCTGAGCGCGGTTTCTTCCCCAAGGAGGAGCTCAAAACCTTCCGCGCGCTCAACTCACGCCTTCAGGGTCACCCAAACATGAACGATACCCCCGGCGTTGACATGAGCACCGGCTCCCTTGGCCAGGGCGTTTCTACCGCTGTTGGCATGGCGCTGGCCGGCAAGAAGTTCAACAAGGACTACCGCGTCTATGCACTTCTAGGCGACGGCGAGATCGAGGAAGGCCAGGTCTGGGAGGCTGCCATGTTTGCAGGTAACCACCAGCTTGATAACCTCACGCTTATTGTTGACAACAATAACCTGCAGCTTGACGGCACACTTGAGCAAATCAACACGCCACAGCCAATTGACGAGAAGTTCAAGGCGTTCAAATTCCACGTCATTGATGTAGCTGATGGACACGACTTTGACCAGCTTGCTGCTGCATTTGCTGAGGCTCGCACCGTTAAGGGTCAGCCGACCGTTATCGTTGCCCACACCGTAAAGGGCAAGGGTGTCTCCTTCATGGAGAACCAGGTAGGCTGGCACGGCAAGGCTCCTAATCAGGAGCAATACGAGCAGGCTATGAAAGAGCTTGAGGGAGAGGTGGCATAACATGGCAGATGTACAGAAAATTGCCACCAGAGAGGCTTACGGAAAAGCCCTGGTAGAACTTGGTAAAGAGCACGACGATCTTCTCGTCTTTGATGCTGACTTGGCAGAGGCAACTCGTTCCGGCAAGTACGGCGAGGAGTATCCTGAGCGCTTCGTGGACTGCGGAATTGCTGAGGCCAATATGATTGGCATGGCAGCGGGTGTTGCTGCAACTGGTCGCAAGGTCTTTGCAACTTCTTTTGCAATGTTCACCTCTGGTCGTGCGTTTGAGCAGATTAGAAACTCAGTGGGTTATCCTCACCTGAACGTCAAGATTGGCGCTACCCACGGAGGCCTCTCGGTAGGAGAGGACGGCGCTACTCATCAGTGCAACGAGGATATTGCTGTTATGCGTACCATTCCTGGTATGACGGTCATCATCCCATCTGACGCTGTTGAGGCTGAGGCTGCTGTTAAGGCTGCTTACGACCATGACGGTCCTGTTTACATGCGCTTTGGCCGCCTCCCTGTTCCTGTTTTCAACACCAACCCTGATTACCATTTTGAGCTGGGCAAAGGTATTGTCCTTAAGGAAGGTACTGACGTTACGCTGGTAGCTTGTGGCCTTATGGTTCCTGTGGCTCTTGAGGTTGCCGAGCAGCTGGCAGCAGAGGGTGTCAATGCCGAGGTCATCAACATCCACACCATCAAGCCTTTGGATTCTGAGCTGATTGCCGCTTCCGCAGCAAAGACCGGCAAGGTTGTGACTATTGAGGAGCACTCCGTTATCGGTGGTCTGGGCAGCGCGGTTTGCCAGGCTCTTTCAGAGAACGCTCCTGTTCCCGTCAAGGTCATTGGCGTCCAGGACACCTATGGCGAGTCCGGACCAGCTCTTCAGGTTCTTGCTAAGTACGGCCTGGATACTCCAAGCGTCCTCGCATCTGTTAAGGATTTCTTGAAGTAAGCTCTTCGAACTCTGGCGTGCTTTAGCGTGCATGGAGCACATCATCGCACGTCAACGTCGCACAAACAAAGCCCTTCTCGTCATCTGGCGAGAAGGGCTTTTTGCTTCGAGGCTTTAGCCTGTTGAGCGCGAGAAGCGCGCGAAACACAAAACCACCCGCTATGCGGGTGGAGAATACTTTTTGCTTTGCAAATTAAAATCCTTCCTTCTAGCATAGCGATTGTTCAGGTCACTAATAGCCAAGAAGGAAGGAGTAGCTATGGCACATAAGGCCAATAGCCTTGCGCACACAAAATGGTTATGTAAATACCACATTGTGTTTACACCAAAGTATAGAAGAAAGTCATTTATAACAAATACAGAGAAGACCTTCGAGAAATACTCAAGATGCTTTGTGACTGGAGGGGGTAGAAATTTTAGAAACTCCCTCATGTCAGATCATATACACATGCTTGTAAGTATCCCACCAAAGATAAGCGTTTCAAGTTTTATGTGGTATTTAAAAGGCAAAAGTTCACTGCTCATGTTCGATGGGCATGCAAACCTTAAATATAAGTATGGTAATAGAAGGTTTTGGACTGAAGGCTACTATGTGTCAACAGTAAGCCTTAATGAGGCGACAATAAGAAAATATATTCGAGAACAAGAAAATGTCGATATAGCGCAGGATAAATTAAGTTTGAAGAAATATGAAAATCTCTTCGATAAATAACCTCGCTAGATAGCCAGTTTAACTGGCTGCCGGTGTTACATTGCTATTGTGACCTGAACGAAGTGAAGGGCAAAGGACTTGAGTCCTGGGCAAGTATACTTAGGGTTATACCCTAAGAGCAAACCACCCGCTATGCGGGTGGTTATGATTGCAAGTTTTAATCTGTTAGTAAATCAACCGTAGATTAGTATTCCTGAGTATTAATATTAAAAGAAATCGATTTAGTTTATTTTGCTTCGCAGTGTTGATTTGGTTTAATTCTTTATCAATTAAGGATGGTACTGATGGACGCTAATATTGATAATCCAATTGTTCTTTATAATATCGTAACTCCAAACCAGCGTTTATTACCTGCTCCATCGAGCTTAAGAATGAATTTTACTTCTAAGGAAGATACACCCACTGTTCCAGAACGACTTTGTGAACAAATTGAATGGGAGTCACACGTAAATGAGGCAGATAAACTTGACTATATAGTTGCTGTTTCAAGTGGAGTAATTGCTGGAGTAATTGACGTTGTATTTACAGACAAGTTTTCTCTTGAACGTGCAAGTGAATGGGGAACAAAACAGGTTAATAAATTTGTACTGAAGATTGCCCAAGCCGACGGCTATAAAGGAGATAACTTAAAAGAAGCAATAGCTTATTTAGAAAATAATCATCCTATGGCCGCTGATGGAAATATAAATGAATTTGGAGGCGGACGCCAACATCACTTTCGTGATTTTTCTCACCACTTTAGCATCGGTGGATGTGCTGCATCTATTTTTACTCAATTTACTGAGTTATCAATTGGAACTGATACTAAAGGAAACTTATTAGTTGTCCCTATTCCAGAATCTCATAAGAAATATATTGGAAAAAACATTCAGGAGAAAATTGTATTTGGTGTTATTGAATGGTTTTTCCATATGGTTAGTGACATGGCTGGTTCTAGTGGAACATTTGGTGAAGGAACGGGAATCCCTGGTCCTATAGTTTCTCTAATAAAAGAGCTATCAGCACTACCAATTTTCAAAGATTCAGCAAATGATGAGGGTAATTTTAGACAATTTATATCCAAGATGTTTAATGGAACATATTTGGCTAAGAGAGACGCACTTGGCAAAATTATTAAGGGTACAGAAGCTCCATTTGATTTAAGAATGGAGATTGGTATCCTTGGCGAAATTGCAAGGCAAGCAATTCCAGTGATAATTAATCAATGTGTTGTAAGAGGATTTTATTTTTGTCGAAGACTGACAATGGAAATCAAAGATCTTAATATCCAAAGTATCCGCGATTTGAGTCGAATAGCTCCAGAAGATATTCTTCCATGGAATACACCCGCAGTTTTACGCATGATTACTGTATCGAGCGCAGTATTTACAGGAATCGATATAGTAGCTGCTGGAGTAATGGCTGCTTCCAGGGAGGAAAAGGCAAAAGAGTTCTTTTTGCGTATAAATTACGTGGGTATAGCAGTTTTCGTAATTGCATGCTCAAATGACTTTATAGCTACACAAAATGCTAGGAAATTAGAGCGAGGAGAACACGCTGAAGATAGGTATGAATATGATGTATCAAAGTTGAGTTGTTTAAAATTAGATTATGCGAAAGCTCAAATTCTTTATTCGCTTATCAGACAAATTGTTCTTTATGACATTGAAAAAGAAAAGCATGATAAAAGGGCTGCTAAAAAACTTAAATGGTTAAATGAGTGGACCAATAAGTTCACAAAGACGATGCAATTTTCCTATCAAGTTGATACAGATTATTTAATGGACGAAGCAACTCTTTATGATTCTCTTAAGAGTTCGATCGACAATTCTAACGACTCATCTTGGGCTTTTCTAATAGCTTTAGAAGCAATGATGTTTAAGCCATATTTTGCTTTGTATGATAAAAATGACAAAGATTATAAGGGCTTAACTGTTCAGTCTGATTATCTAACAGAGGTGTTTTGCAAAAGACAGAATGTTGTTACCAGTGATGATTTAGAACAACTAAAGGCCTATATAGATTACACACAGAAAGTATTAGATAGAACTTTCAGTAAACAAATAGCTATTGCGGCTGGCGCTCTAGCGATTGTAGCATTAAGTGGCGGTATAGCATTTTATGCAGCTCCAGCCATCGCACCAATAATTGCTGGCGTATTAGGCGCAGAAATCTCCGCGTTGGCGGGCGCCGCGCTTACAAGTGCTAGTTTGGCTTTCCTAGGAGGTGGTGCACTTGCTGTTGGTGGCGCTGGTATGGCCGGTGGAGTTATGGTCATTGCTGGCGGCGGAGTTTTACTTGGAGCTGTTGGAGGTGTCGGAGCAGCAACAGCTGTAACAATGGCTTTTGCAACGAACGGTGGGTACGTTCTAAATGAATGCACAAAACTAATCACTTTTAGCGAAGAGGTGCTTCTTAAAAGATATAACGACACTTCTGCAGTGAGTGACATCATTGATTCGCTTAATTATCAGATTGTACGTCTAGAATCAGATATAGAATCTTTGGACAATGATCTGACTAATGAAAAAAAGCAAGATTCAGAAACTAAAAAAGATGAGATTAGCCCTCGTCAGATGTTAAAAATACAAAAGAAATGTCATAAATACTTGGTAAGAACTCGAGACGAACTTTTAAAAGCTCTTGAGAAAAGAAAGAGTGAGCAGGATAAGAAATCTAAAGATAATCTTTAAGTGATGGAGCTTGCTTTATAAAAGTTAGCGGTAAATAAAAACAAAGCCCTTCTCGTCATCTGGCGAGAAGGGCTTTAGAATCACAGCGGACTTCAAGGTTTGACCATCCCCAATGATCTGCCGAACAACTGCAAATTGATGACCCATTAGATGACAGATACGTTGGCCTTCTCACAGACGGTTCCAATGGGGCATACGGCTATTTGGGCGTTGAGCCTAGAGAAAAAACCAAGAGGACAGCATGACAAGCTCTAGCTGAATTCATTTACTGAGGTTGTCATCTGCTTCGTGGCTGGGGCC
>CALIZK010000119.1:0-1285 GCA_938028635.1 uncultured Atopobium sp. | reverse complement strand
ACGGCAACGTACGCCAAGAACTCTGTGCGTGCCTGAGCGAGGTCCATAGTCATGTCTTTTCCTTTATAAGAGCTCTGACCTACAGAGCCTGGCTGACATCATGACGGTCAACACCCTCATGATGAGCAATTGCAGCGCGTGCAAACTCACGGAACAAAGGCGCGGGGTGTGTTGGGCGACTCTTGAACTCTGGGTGAGCCTGGCTGGCAACAAACCATGGATGGACAGATTCTGGAAGCTCAACCATTTCTACAAGGCGATCATCTGGAGAAATACCAGAAACTACAAGACCTGCCTCAACAAGCTGATTACGAAATACGTTGCTCACCTCATAGCGATGACGATGACGCTCATAAACAAGGTTGTTTCCATAAGCCTCATAAGCAAGTGTACCCTCTACAACCTTACAAGGATAGGAGCCAAGGCGCATTGTGCCACCCTTATCGGTAATATCCTCCTGATCAGGCATAAGATCGATAACAGGATAAGGCGTATCAGGACCAAACTCTGCAGAGTTAGCGCCCTCCATACCACAGACATCACGAGCAAATTCAGTGACGGCCATCTGCATGCCAAGACAAACACCAAGATATGGAATCTTAAGCTCACGAGCACGACGAATGGCAACCATCTTGCCTTCTACGCCACGAAGACCAAAGCCACCAGGGACTAGGATGCCGTCTGCTCCAGCAAGCTCCTGCTCTACATCTTCTTCTGTCAGCTCCTCACCATTTACCAAGCGAATCTCAACATGTCTACCATAGAAAATTCCTGAATGATGAAGCGCCTCAATAACTGAAAGATACGCATCAGGCAGCTGCGTGTACTTACCAACAACGTAAATTCTTGTAGTGTCTTCAAGAGCATTTGCCTTATGCATGGCAGTAGTGAATGCTTCCCAACTACCAAGATCACTTGGACGAACCTCGAGGCCCAAGCGCTCAAGAACCTTCTTATCAAAGCCCTGAACTGCCAAATGTGCAGGTACATCATAGATTGAAGGAAGATCGTTATTCTCAAAAACGCAATCTGCGTCAACATCACAGAAATTAGCAATCTTCTCGCGAATGGACTCATCCACAGAGTGGCTAGAGCGGCACACAATAAAATCTGGCTGGATACCAAGGGAGCGAAGCTCTTTGACAGAGTGCTGAGTAGGCTTTGTTTTAACCTCATGAGCAGCAGCAATATAAGGAACGAGACTTACGTGAATAATGGCAACGTTGCTTGCACTGCGCTCTTTTCTAAACTGGCGAATAGCCTCAACAAAAGGTTGAGACTCAAT
>CALIZK010000118.1:0-14611 GCA_938028635.1 uncultured Atopobium sp. | reverse complement strand
TAAAGCCACCCTTTTGGGTGGCTTTGAAATCTCAAAGCTTAATAAAGGTGTTTAGGCAGAAGCAGTACTTCGCGCCGCTTCCTCTTTAGCAAAGCGTTTCATGATTTCTCTCTCGCAGAACTGCTCGAAGTCAGGGCGTTGGTAGTTCTGAGGGAGTAATTCTTCCCTAAAAAAACATTCTGCGCGCCAAAGCTTTCGCTCAGTCTCGTCCAAGGTATTTAAGATTATTTCATACCCATTGAAGTCGTCAGGAAACTTCTTGAGTTTCCTATATCTTTCCTCGACCTCAGCGTAAATGCTCAATGCGCACCCCCAATAAATTCTCGAAAGCTTCTAGCAGTTTTTTCTCACTGTCGTCCTTACGCAACTGCAACAAACGCTGGAATGTTCCTGCATCGATAGTATACCCAGGTACAGGGTCACCGACAACTTGTTTTAGCGCAGTGACATTCTGACTGCTACGAGGTAGGTATCGCTTTTCTGCAACGATTGCGTATATAAAAAGCCACTATTCAGTAGTTTAAATCAACAAAATTGGGCATAATTGAACTAAGAAAACTCGCTTATTCTATTTGATATGGATTAAGCGAGTTTTTTTAATTGACATTTTTCAGTCTTTTGCCACTAAGAAGTTTTGGTACAGTGACATTCTGACTGGTAACTAAACGCACAAGCTCAATAGCCGAAAATAGGGAAATTGGTAAATGTGTACAAATAAAAGAGCGAGTGCAAATTCGCGCAGTTGTACGCGGGCTGCTCGCTCCTTGATTTAATTATACCTAATTTCGTTGATTTAAGTCATTGTTTCGGCGCAGTGACATTCTAACTGATAGCTAAACAGCGCAGATGCACAAACCTTGGAAAACGCTGGTCATAAGCTGTTTTCTTAACATTATATTGAGGGAATGTAGAATTGCGTAAGCGGAAAGTAGCACAATTAGCAGAGCCCTTGTTGGAGATGACCCAGGTGCAAATCCTAGCCGTTGTGATTAGCCGCTTCAGAGCGGTTTTTTGTTTAGCATGGATTTGATTTACATGTGCACAAACAAAAAAGCACCCCGGTCATCCCATAAATTGTGATAGCGAGGGTGCTTTTGTTTCACTGTAGCATATGCATGCTGTGAGAAACCGGTCGACTGCGCAAGTACAAACAAAAAAGCACCTCAGTCATCCCACAAGGGGGATAGCCGGGATGCTTTTGTTTCACTGTAGCATATGCTTGCTGTAAGAAAACGGTCGGCTGCGCAATCCTATCAACTATACTTGTGTCAAAAAATTCGACGTAATGCTGCAACAGCACGTTCTTCTCGGCCGGTAGTGGAGATTTTTACATGAAGTCTTTGATTGTGTACTATTCGTATTCCGGCATCACAAGAAGGCTTGCGGAGGATATTGCGCTGATTACAGATGCCGAGTTGCTGGAGCTGAAGCCTCAAGACCCCTATTCTTTCTCGTATAACACGGCGGTAAAAGAGGTTAGGGCTCAAATAGAAAAGGGCGTTTGTCCTGCGTTGATGCAATACGATACAGATATCGCTGACTTTGATACTGTCTTTATAGGATCGCCTAACTGGCTAAAAACATTTGCCCCTCCGGTGCTTTCGTTCTTACGGGCAACGGATTTGACTGGCAAGACAGTCATTCCGTTCTGCACGCATGGCGGTGGAGGATTTGGCAACATGATTGAGGAGTACAAGAGGGAGTGCGGTACTTCTCGTGTGATACCAGGGCTGGCAGTGAAAGGCACGTATACTTTTAGTGAAGTGCAAAAATGGCTGGATTCGATAGGGTTAGACGATGCGAGTACTTCTAGCTGAAGGTGAGAAGAGAATGGCTGCGGCTATCGTGGCTCTATAAAGAAAGATGGCGTGCCCTCTCTCTCTGCAGAGCGAGGATGCGCGCCGGTGTTATATGCAATATACCACATTTTTCTTGAATAAAAGTGCCTTACACAGACGTCTTTCTCGACAAGACGTCTTTTTTATTTATGCAGGTAGATGGGTGTATTACAAAATATGCGAAAATCGCATATTTATAGGTTGATGTGCAGTTTTATAAATATTCTAAAATCGAATATTTTTACTTTTATCTGGGATTATTCGGTTGGCACGTCATTGTCATGCGCAAGCAGAGAGTTGAACAGCTCGTCAATCTCACTTTGACGCTGGGCGGTTTCTTCCTCGGCTAGCGTCCACAAGCCGTCTTGGTAGTAAAGAACGTCACCCTGGCAAGCATTACTTGGCAGCTCATCGACAGAAACGGTAAGCATATTGCCTGGCTGATCGTCTAGTTCAAGCACGGCAAGATTGTTGTCTTCAAATCGATCAATGATTGCTTTCATTACTTGGTCCTCGATTTCGACGACGTGCCAGATTTTTCTTGTGAGGTAGGAGCTACAACCGTGCCGGGTTTCTCGCCAGATATATCAATGTCTGTACCATCGCAGGTAATGGTAATGGTTCCGTTGGCGCCCGTGCCCCAGACCTCAACGGAATGCTTGCGGAGGGCGTTCAGGACCGACTGCATGGGGTGGCCGTAGGGGTTGTCCACAGCGTACGAGAGGATGGCGTAGGTGGGCGAGAGCTTGCGGACCAGCTGCTCGGTGGTGCCTGTTCGGGAGCCGTGATGCGAAAGTTTGAGCACGTCAATGTGACCTGGATTGGAGTTCAAGATGGCATTTGTGGGCGCGTCTCCCGTGAAGAGGAAGGTTTTGTTGCCAACGGTCAGCTTGATGATTATCGAGTAATCGTTGGTTTCGGGGAAATTTGCGTCTTTTTTGGGCCAGAGAATTTCTAGCTTGTAGCTGTCAATTTGGTCGATGATGGTGCCCGCCTCGGCAAGGGTTATCTGCAGGTTATTGTTCTGGATAGCGGCCAGAAACTTTCTGTATGTTGCCGTGTTGTTTGTTTTATTTGGTGCGTAAATGGTCCCAATTTGGGTGTTGGAAATGACGTCCGCCATGCCGCCGATGTGATCTTCGTCGGGATGGGTGGCTACCAGGTAATCAATCTTGTTTCGGCCAAGTTCTTGGAGCACTTGGGCAATTTTTGGAGCAGATCCTGTGGGGCCTGCGTCGATGAGCATGGTTTTCTCGGGAAGTGCAATGAGGATGGCTTCTCCCTGGCCAACGTCGATAAACTTGATAGTTACGTTTGCGCTGGTCTGCGTGGTAGTGGATGATGCGCCGGTGTCTGATTGGGACGATGGGCCAGGCGCTTGAACTGCGGTTTGTTGGCCCGAAGATCCCGTGGTAGATAGGGTAGTTGGAAGCGGTTGCGTGAGCGCGGCGCTAAAGTAGAGCGCCACCGTCAACGAGGCAAGCACGATTCCAGCCTTCTGTTTTCCAGCGTATCGCTTGCGCGGTTTGAGCTTGCCTTTTACGAGTTGTTTGGAAGCGCTGGGGTCTTCATAAATGAGGTTGAGCGCGCTCTCGATAACCGGAAGCGAGAAAATTGCTGGTAGAAGGTAATAAAGCAGAGACGGCAACGCAAGTATTTGAGCCAGGGCAAATGCGCCAGCGATTAGCACTGCGTTTACAACAAGCCTGGTAAGCCCCGACTTCCATCCCTTGAGATAGAACTGCGGAATGCCAAAAATTCCAAAGATTAAGGAAAGAATAAGCGCAAATAGGTAGTCAGATTGCTTGCCAGAGGCTGCGTTGGGCGATTCAGTTTTGCTGTCAAATTGCTTTTGGTTGGGCATAAAACCTCTCTGGATACGTGCGTTCTGAAGAATCTTACCCTATTTGACCAGCCAGTCTAGGGCTTTCTGCATTCTTCCCTCAACGTTTTGGAAGTGGTTTCCGCGGTTGAGCTCAAACGTCGAGGTTATCCCCGCGTTCTCCAGTTTGCTGGCGAGAAGTTCGGCGTTTTCTCGCACGTGCATTATCTGTGGATTGGGGGTTCGTGCTTCTCGGTCACCCAGAGAAAGATAGGCGTGTGTGAGGCCGACCGCTCCTCCTCTGAGCTGCTGATCTACGTAGTCCAGAAGGCCTGGGAACCAGAATGATCCCGAGACAGCTCCGATGCGCTGGAAGGTTGGGGTGGGAACGGCGTAAGGCTGCGACGACGGGCCGGGCTGCGACGGGACGTCGTCGGACTGGCAGACGCGTGCAACCTGCTGCGATATGCCGGCCCAGAGGCTGAATAGGCCTGCAAGCGAGTATCCCACAAGCATCCTATACGCCGGTGGCTCGGTGAGCTCCGACTCCGTCCAGGGGATGACCTGGTTGATAAGGGTATCGAGCGTTTTCTGGGCACCGTCGCCAAAGTTGGGACCCTTGGCAAAAACGCGCGGGGCACACCAGGGCGAGAAGTTCTCTTCCCACAGGTCAACGCCAACGTTCACTAGGCTGACGCCTTCAGGTACCTGAACGGGGGAGTTGTCGGCCACGTCACCTAGGAGGTAGACAATAGGAGCTCCTGCTACAGAGGACATCTGCGCGTGGATGGAAAGTCCGGATATGATTGTTTTTCTCGCCACGGGGTTGGCGGGGTGCGAGGCGATGGGGCGCGTAGCCGTGTCGGCGGTGGGGTGCGTATCTGGCGTAGCGCTCATGCTACTCACTCAACGTCATTTGCAGGTAGTAGACGTTTTCGCGCAGGTGAGAGGCAACCTCGCGGTCGATGACACCCTCAAACTGCAGGCGCGAAATCTGGTCCAACTCAATGCGCAGGGCGTTTTCTGCCACGTCGTCGGCGTACTTTCGAGCGTCCGCAATCTGCTGCCTAAAGTGAGGCGACATCTTGTGTGAGCTCAGGTTGTAAGGCAGCAGGTAGGAGACTTGGGTGGTGCTGGAGCCATGCTCATCATTGATGTTGATACGGCCCCAAATGGACTCAATCGCCGACTCGTGGTCAATCATCAGATTAGATGCGATGACCGCCAGCTTCTCATCGTCACCGTTAGCAATGCGTTCCAGGTCATCAAGCTCAGCGTATTCCATCTCAAGTGCGTATAAACACGCCTGGTAGTAGGACTGGTCTGCGTCCTCAAGGTGCCTGATTTCGCCGTCGATGATGCGCTGCGCTGCCAGCTTAAGCTCGTGAAGAGCAACGGCAATCCGCGAGCGGTGGTTTGTTGTTGCAGCAATGTTTGCGATGGGTCCGTAATAGCCTACTGACCTGCGGATTGAAGTAATGTCATCGACAATTTGATCCCACGGAATGGGATTTTTTGTTTTGATGTGGCGCTCGTGCAGTTGCTCAAGGCACTCCTGCTGAACCTCGGTTCCGTGAAGTACCAACTCTTTTATCAGCTTGCTTGAGTTAGGCGCCGTAAAGTGAGACGCAAATAGGCGATTGGTGTAGCGCGCAATATTCAAACGAAGTGCAGGTAAATACTTTGCATTGGCGTTTTCCGACTGCAGCAAACTCCTGAGCTCTGCAAGCGTTGCTTCCAAAACAGCAATCTCTCCCTTATGGAGACGTACGGGCAGGTCAGAGTCTGTTTCAGGGGACTTTGATAGCACGGGCAACAGATTGTCCGCCAAAAGCAATGTGGCGAGAATAACGCCGGCGGCGATGGTAATCAGCAGATCCCTCTGCGGAAACGCTGCTCCAGACTGGGTTGTGAGAGGCAAGGTGAGGATAATCGACAACGTTACCGCACCTTTTGCGCCTGCAATAGTGGTAACCAGCACGTTCTTGATGACCTCGGCCGACGTGATTGAGATGGGTTTTATGGCGCACGTGGGTTTGGGTTGCTCAGCGATCTGCTTCGAGGTTTGCTCCGAGACCAGTTCAGCGAGCGGCTGGTCGGGTTTCTCGCCGTTGGAGCTGCTACCTGCGTCGGAGCTGCTACCTGCGAGGTCATTCTCGCCGTCGACGGCGTCTTTTCCGGTGCAGAGATGACCGCCCTTGTGGAGCTTATGAGTTTCCAGCGCGTAGAGCCACGCAAAGCGAACACCGTGCATGAACAGGGTAATCACGACAACAAGTCCTAGAATCTGCAGGATATTGAGGCCGCCGTTGGTGCCAGGAAGCACGGCAAGGGGGAGCTGCATTCCTAGGAAGACAAAGATGGTACCGTTGATGAGGAAGCTGATGACTTTCCACGTGGAATCTGAGACCAATTTTTGCCTTGCAAATAGCGCATTATTGCTCTGCCTTCGTGGGAGCGCAATCACCAAGCCAGCCGCTACAACAGCAAGTACGCCAGAAACGTGGAAGGTTTCGGCAAGAAGATAGACAAGAAACGGCGTCAGTACTTCATAGAGAACGTTTGCAACGGTGTCCTCGTAACCCAACCTACCAAGCATTGCGTTAATGGCAGAGAAGGCAAAGCCAGTGACAATTCCCATTGCCACGCCGCCTACAAAAAGCACCGTGAAAGATCCCGCTGCGTCTACCAGCGAGAACGCACCCGTTACGGCCGCAGCTACGGAGAACTGGAATGCAACAACACCGGATGCGTCGTTAATCAAGGACTCTCCCGAGAGAAGCGTCTGTTGGCGATGCGTCAGGTGGATGTTGGACTTAAGCGCGGTAACGGTGGCTGCGTCGGTTGGCCCCAGGGCCGAGGCCAGCGCAAACGCCGCAGCTAAAGGGATTGAGGGGACCATAAGGTGGAGGGCGTAGCCGACCGAAAGCACGCTGACAACTACCAGAGCAATCGCCAGCGACAAAATACTGTTCAAGTTGAGGAGAAGTGCACGAATGTTGGTTTCTCTCGTCTCGTTGAACAGGAGTGGGGCAATAAAGAGCAGCATAAAGAGCTCGGATTCCAGGTGAACCTCCTGGACGCTGGGCAGCACGAGCGCAACAAGCAGGCCGATAACAACCTGGATAACGGGGATGGAGACGTTGAGAAACTTGTCGATAACCGAGGAAGCCGCGACGCAGGTCAAAACAATGAGCACAAATTCGAATGTCTCCAACAGGCTTCCTTCCTGGTCGTAGGTGGCAACGACGGCGAGCGTCGAGCGACGGGTCCGTGACGAGCAGCGGGCGTCGAGCGGCGGATCCGTGTCGAGCGACGGGTCCGCGACGAGCGGCAGATCCACGAGAGTTCCGAGCACACGGGGCTTCTCGCCAGATAACGCTTCATTCGAGTATATACGGTTTTGCGGCTCTAGCTTGACTTGGCGCAGATAACACATGGTTTCTGCGGTGATGCGTGAGCTCTATCAGTGAGGCTTGGAATTGCGAGCCTGAAAAGTGCATGAAGTCTGAGTAAATCTACTCAGACATGACGAGAAAAACCGGTAAACAGCTCAGATATGGTGCACTTTTCCGGCAAATTATTCAGACATGGCGAGAAAATCAGGCTCCATGAAAGGGCGAACTCGGACGCGCTTTAAACTTTGCCTGAAAAGCGAGCCTGAAAAGCGAGCCTGAAAAGCGAGCCTGAAAAGTGCAAAGATTCTGTATTTTGGACACAGTTTCTTTGATGAAATCAGGCAAATCCACCGAATCTTTGATGCTTTTAGGCAAAATTTACAGAATCTTTGAGGAAATCAGGCGCGGAGCAAATCCGGCGCGGAGGAAATCAGGCGCGGAGCAAATCAGGCGCGGAGCAAAAATTGAGCGCCCCTAGATTACACAATTCCCAGGTAGAAGAATGCGTAGTTGAGCACGTTGATTAACGTGTACAGACCTCCAATGACCAGGTAGGGCCAGAGGTGCGCTTTGGTGATTGCGATAAACTCGCGGATAAACGCCGTGGGCCAGTACCAGCCTTTGGTGTGCGAACCGATGCCATCTGCCTTAATGCCCAGGTTGTGGGCGTATTCGGCGCAACGGAAAACGTGGAAATCGCTGGTAACAACCGCTGTGGTGAATTCGCTGTCAGCAGGCGCGTCGTTGCTGGTAACCGATCCGCCAGCAGGCGCGTCGTCGGCCGCTGCGGAGGTACGGTCGGCGCGAATCACAGCTAGCGAGTACCTAAGATTTTCCCAGGTAGTAGTGGACTTGTCTTCCATGAGAATTGCGTCAGCTGGAACACCTTTCTCCAGAAGATAGTCGCGCATGGCCTGAGCTTCGGAGACAATCTCGTCAGCGCCTTGACCACCAGAAACAACAAACTTTCCGTGCTGATGCTGCTTATTCCACAGCTCAAGTGCCTTATCAATCCTGCCTGCAAGCAGCGGAGTTGGTCGCGGACCGTCAAGCCCAGCGCCGTGAATAATGATGTAATCGTATTGGCGTCGGCGGGGAAGCAAACGATACACCCACGAATAGAACAGCAAAGCCATAAAGGTAAACGAGAACCACAGGCCCTCGAGCGTAAAAAGTCCCAGCACAAAGACAATAATGTGTCGAACGTCCGGGTCAAAATAATTCACGATGGTCGGCGACGCAATCAGCAGAACAAGGAATCCAGCCATCAAAAACGGCAGCATCGATGTCAGTGAAAATCCGTTATTTTTTACCACAACTATGGTGTTGATCAGCAAGAAACCAATGGTCAGAAATGGTGTCAGCAGTACAAGAGTAACCAGAATTAGTCCAAGGATAAAGTTGTTCAGCCTCAGCACCAGAAGAATTGATGACCACGCAAGAGCCGCGAACAGAAAAAGTGCATTGCGGAACTGTCTAGGTTCCTTGATAAATGAGTAAATAAACAGTACACCCGGAATAACCGCTGGAGCCAGCAGGATGGCGTACGAGATCATGTACTGCCAGTCAAGGTGAACGCCAGCGTCTCTAAGTAAGTTATCAATGGGCATGCAAATTCCTTTTTTGACTGCTGGTTTTCTCCACAAAGCGATTCATTGACGAGGTTTATTTGGCGAGAAACTCGTCGACCAGAATTCTAACAAAGCGCCCCTGCGTAGCTGCTGAGACGCCTCTTCATACCACTCGGCATCGTTTGCATACAACAGAAAAGTGGACAGTTGCCCTTTTGATTCGGTGAACGGTAACCGTTCGCCGATAAGCGTTAGTTTTGTTCAGCAGGTGGTCTGATAAACGGTATGTTAGCGTTCACATTGTCTACGTGCACAAATATCCGTTATTTGCAAACCGCATTTCTCGCCAGGCCAAAATTCATGAAAAGCTGTTCAACCTTTCACGGGTTCATTCTAGATTTACATAAAAAAGTACTTGAAAATGTATCTCGCGAGTGTTCGCCGTTTTGTTGTAGAGAGGACCCAATTGTGGCTGCAACAAAGCAGCGAGCTTTCGCAAAATGTGTATTAGCCTCGTCAGTGTCACGCACATAGCGTGCTCCTCCACGAGGTAGGCTAGTGTTTCAGCTGCAGAAACAACAGTAGAAACACAGATTTTAGGAGGGTTTTATGAAGGGTTATGCAATGCTCAAGATCGGCGAGTCCGGCTGGATTGAGAAGGAGACACCAAAGTGTGGTCCTCTGGACGCAATCTGCAAGCCACTTGCGGTCGCAATTTGTACTTCAGATATTCACACTCTGTGGGAGGGCGCAATCGGCGAGCGTCACAACATGATTCTTGGTCATGAGTGCTCCGCAGAGGTTGTTGAGGTTGGCGAGTGCGTCAAGGACTTCAAGCCTGGCGATCGCGTCCTCGTTCCTGCAATTACTCCAGACTGGAACTCCCTTGAGGCTCAGGCTGGCTACTCCATGCACTCCGGTGGCATGCTTGCTGGCTGGAAGTTCTCCAACTTCAAGGACGGCGTTTTCTCCGAGTATTTCCATGTAAACGACGCTGACGGCAACCTCGCTCACATGCCAGAGGGCATGGATCCAGCAGACGCTTGTATCCTTTCCGACATGGTTCCAACCGGCTTCCACGCAGTTGAGCTGGCTGGCGTTGAGTTCGGCGACACCGTCCTGGTCATCGGCATTGGACCTGTCGGCCTTATGTCCGTTGCTGGTGCTGCACTTCACGGTGCTTCTCGCATTATTGCTGTTGGTACCCGTCCAGTCTGCGTTGAGGCAGCTAAGGGCTACGGCGCAACTGACTTCATCTCCTACAAGGACGGCCCAATCTGGGAGCAGGTCATGGAGCTCACCGGTGGCAAGGGCGTTGACCGCGTCTGCGTCGACGGCGGCGGCTGCGAGACCTTCGAGGACGCTGTCAAGGCACTCAAGCCTGGCGGAAAGATTGGTAACGTCAACTACCTCGGCTCCGGCGACTACGTCAACATTCCTCGCGTCGAGTGGGGCGTTGGTATGGGTCACAAGGACATCCGTGGTGGCCTCATGCCTGGCGGTCGTCTGCGCATGGAGAAGCTCTCCAGCCTGGTCACTTCTGGCCGTCTGGACCTTCACCCAGAGGTTACCCACCTCTACCACGGCTGGGATCACCTCGAGGAGGCTCTCTTCACCATGCGTGATAAGCCATCCGACCTCATCAAGCCAGTTGTTGTTATCGACTAGGTAACCAACTAGGTCGCGTTATTTAGTATGTTTGAGCTGGCGAGAAGTTCGTTTTTCTCGCCAGCTTTTTGCGCTGGTGGGCGCCAACGGAGTTTAGAAAGCGGTTGTATTCATGAAAATCCTTGTTGTATCAGGCTTTCTTGGAGCTGGTAAAACCACCTTCATTCAGGAGCTCGTGCGCCGGACTGGGCGTGATTTTGCTATCTACGAGAATGAATATGGCCAGGCAGACATTGACGCGCGTCGCCTGAGACAGGACTCTGACCTCAAGGTTTGGGAGTCTACCGAGAATTGCATTTGCTGTTCGGGTAAGCAGGATTTTGCGACGTCGGTGCTGACCATTTCAAACACGATCGACCCCGAGTATTTAATTGTTGAACCAACTGGCGTAGCTAAGCTGCAGAGCATTCTTGATAACGTGAATCAGGTGGCTTGGGAACGCATTAGTTTGCTGGCGCCGGTTACCGTGGTCGATGCCGTTTCGTGGCAGAATCAGCGTACCGATTTTCCAGAGATTTTTGACAATCAGCTGAGTGCTGCCGCGAGCGTGGTGATTTCCAAGCTTGCTCCAGGTAGCGAGGATGCCGCCGAGCCCATTAAGCAGCTTGCGGCAGAGATGAATCCGCAGGCAGAGGTTATCGCCGAATCTTCGTATGCTGATATTCCCGACGAGTGGTGGAATGGTCTTCTGACTCGCGCGCTTGACGGTTCTGTTCTTGCAAACGCAGCTAGCGAGGAGGATGAAGGTCCCGACTTGGAGACTATGGCGCTGACTCACGCTGAGCTTCCAAGTCCATCACATTTGATTTGGCTTCTGGATGCAGCTTCGGCTGGCGTTTTTGGAAAGCTTGCTCGCGCAAAGGGTACGCTGCCTTGTGGTAATCAGTGGGTCAAGTTTGACCTGGTAGAGCGCGCATGGGCGATTACGGGTGACGAACCTCAGGAAGAGTCCAGGTGCGTGTTTATCGGCCGCGACCTGCTGCGTCATGGACTTCGTGAGGTGTTTGTGCCGGCGTTCTGGCATGAGCAGTCGGACTTGGCTGACGAGCACGATCACTCGCAATGCGACCACGAGCACGGTCATTGCGTGCATGAGCACTGCGACCACGAGCACGGACACTGCGAGCATGGGCACGACCACGAGGGCCACGAGCACCACGAGCATGGGCACGACCACGAGGGCCACGAGCACCACGAGCACGGGCACGACCACGAGGGACACGAGCACCACGAGCACGGGCACGACCACGGCGAGCACGGCGAGCACTGAGTCGCAAGCGCATAAAACCTGCAACTAAAAAGAGCCTCAGATGTGGAGGCTCTTTTGCTAGTTCTTGAGCGAATTGAGTGGAGCGGGGAAGCGACCGCCTCGGTGGGCAAGCACGGAGCCCGCAAATTGGTTGACCGGCATAATTGGTGCGGATCCAAAGAGGCCACCAAACTCCAGGACGTCGCCCTCGTTGTAACCGATAGCTGGGATAACACGGACCGCCGTGGTCTTGGTGTTAATGACGCCAATAGCCATTTCATCTGCGATGATGCCCGCGATGGTCTCTACGGAGGAATCGCCAGGAATAGCAATCATGTCCAAGCCAACGGAGCACACTGAGGTCATTGCCTCGAGTTTCTCGAGCGAAAGCGCGCCATCCTGAGCTGCACGAATCATGCCCGCATCCTCGGAGACCGGGATGAATGCGCCAGACAGACCGCCAACGCTGGACGACGCCATGACGCCGCCCTTTTTGACAGCATCGTTAAGCAGTGCAAGCGCGCAGGTGGTTCCGGGGCCACCGCATTCGCCAACACCGATGAGCTCCAGAATCTTAGCGACGGAATCGCCAGCTGCTGGGGTAGGCGCAAGACTGAGGTCTACGATGCCCTTCTCGACACCCAGGCGCCTTGAAGCCTCGCGGCTCATCAGCTCGCCCGCGCGGGTAATCTTGAATGCGGTCTGCTTGATTTTCTCGGCAACGTCCATGAGGTTTGCGGAGTCGGGAAGTTCGGCGAGGGCTGCAGCCATGACGCCAGGACCAGAAACGCCCACGTTAATGACGGCGTCCGCCTCTCCGCTGCCGTGGACCGCGCCGGCCATGAAGGGGGAGTCCTCCACCATGTTGGCAAAAACGACCAGCTTAGCGGCACCGTAGCACTGAATATCGGTGGTGCGACGAGCGGCTTCAAGCACGGTTTTGGCCATGAGCAGGACGGCGTCCATGTTGATGCCTGCGCGCGTAGACGCAACGTTTACCGAGGAACAGACGCGCGATGTGGTGGCCAGCGCCTCGGGGATGGATGCGATGAGTCGGCGATCAGCGTCGCCAAGACCCTTGTGAACCAGTGCCGAGAAGCCACCCAAAAAGTCGATACCTAGTGTCTCGGCCGCGCGGTCAAGCGTGTGAGCAAGCGGGGTCAGGTCTTGCGCCGAGGTACATGCCGCAATCTGTGCGATTGGAGTGACGGAAACGCGCTTGTTGGCAATGGGGATGCCGTACTCGCGCTCCAGGTCCTCGGCCACGGACACCAGGTGCTCGGCCTGGCGCGTGATGCGGTCGTAGACCTTCTGGCACATGCGGTCAAGGTCCTCGTCTGCGCAGCTATTGAGCGAGATACCCATCGTAATAGTACGCAGGTCAAGGTTTTGCTCGCTGACCATGGCAAGAGTCTCGACAATCTCCTGTGGTGTGATGTTCATGCGCGTCCTCTCGGAATGCGGTTGTCGTGTGGAGACAAGGCTAGGCTTTTGGCGGACGACCAGCCGCAGGGGTTTCTCGACTATTATACTTAAGCAACAACGACAAACGGGGCAAGTTGCGAGGTAACGTGGCAGAAAAAGTCACCCTAAAAACGATTGCGCGCGAGGTGGGGCTGTCGCCTGCCACGGTTTCGCTGGTGCTGAACGGCCGGCCGGTGCGCGTGAGCGACGAGAACCGCCGCCGCATCCTCGACGTTGCCCGCCGCGAGCACTACATTCCCAACCAGATCGCAAGAAGCCTGGTCACGCAGCATACGCAGACGCTTGGGCTGATCGTGCCGAATATCGAGAGCCGGTTTTTCTCGTCATTTGCAAAGATGCTGGAGATGAAGTGCCGCCGACGCGGGTACGCGCTGTTCATCACCAACTCGGATAACAGCACGTCAAACGACGCGGACCTTGTGCGACTGCTGGTCAATCGCGGCGCCGACGGCATCTTTATCATCACGTCCGACGAGGTAGAAGCCTCAAAGCAGCTCATCGCCGACCTGGAGCAGCTGCCCGTGCCATACGTCATGGTGGACCGAACCATCGACGCGCTCGACTGCGACAAAGTCACGTTCAACAACGAGCTTGGCGGCTATCTGGCCACAAAATACCTGTTAGATCACGGTCATCGCCGCATCGCATGCATGGTTAACACCGCTTCCAACACCGGCTGCGCCCGCCTCAACGGCTACGTTCGCGCACTTGGCGAGAAGGGCCTGGAGCTAGATCAGTCGCTTGTGCTGACCAGCGATTATTACATTCCTGATGCGTATCTTGCAGCTCAGCAGCTGATTCGCGTGAACACTACGGCTGTTGTTGCGACGTCAGACAACATTGCGCTTGGGCTATTGCGCTACCTGTATGAGCGCGGCTTGCATGTTCCGCGCGATTATTCCGTTGTCGGATACGATAACAGCATTTCAGACGCACTGTTTGAGCCGGCGCTGACCTCGATTGAGCAAAATGTTGATGAACTTTCTGACGCTGCGCTTTCGATTATGTTCCGTCGTCTGGGCGAGCGCGGGGCGGATGTTGGCGCCGCAGGTTATGTTGCTGCGAAGGGTGACGAAGCAGGTCAGAAAAACGCAGATGATACGGTGGACGATAGCGCTTCAATCCAAATAATCCTTGAGCCGCGCATGATTGAGAAGAATAGCGTGCGTGTTTTGGGTCGCTAATCAAAATTCTGCATAATTACACTATTAAATTCATTTCTATGAATACGTAATTTTTGGCCTCAAAATTATGTGCCGAAAAAGGTAAAAAACCCGTTTAGTTGGAAATGAAAAATGAAAATTAGCTGATTTATCTCCAACTAAGACGATTTTTTACCGCACCAAAAACTTTTATCTGGCCAAACGTTGTATGCAGAAAAATGAAATCTCCAACTAAACGCATTTTTTACCACTTGGGCACCATTTTGGGCAAATTTCGGCATCGTGGGTACTGTTGGGTACTGTTGGGGGATCGTTTTGCTGATCGAAAGACACCTCAAAAGTCTTCCGTGAAAGAAATTTCCAGAAATCTCACAGTGATAAAACGTTTTATCACTTAGAGTAGTATTTGAAACATAG
>CALIZK010000117.1:0-1246 GCA_938028635.1 uncultured Atopobium sp. | reverse complement strand
ACAGCCTTATTCAACCTTCAACGCAATCATGGCTCAGTTCTATGCTGTTATCTACCCAGAAAAGGCCTGCAAAGAAGCTGGTGAGGCATGGGGAACTGAGACTAACTTCATTGGTACTGGTGCCTATAAACTTGTCTCTAACGACAGTACTACTGAGGTTGTTCTTGAAGGCTTCTCTGACTATCACCAGGGCAAGCCTGGCCTAGATGAGCTCAGATTTGTCTACATTGACGACGCTAACACCCGTATTCTTAACTACAAAAACAATGATGTTGACCTGGTCTTTATTTCTCAGTCTCTTATCCAGCAGTACCAAAATGATGAGTCTATTTCCAAAGAGATTGTCAACTACACACCTGCATCCACGCAGTTTGTAAACTTGAACCTCAAGAGCGAGAACCTCAAAGATGTTCGCGTTCGTCAGGCTCTCTCTATGGCAATTGATAGAGACACCATTTGTAGCACCATTCTTTCTGGTGTTGCAAAGCCTGCTAAGTCATTTATCCCATCTTCTGAGACCGGCTACAACGAGTCCGCTCCAGAGTTTGAGTACAACGTAGACAAGGCTAAGCAGCTTCTTGCAGAGGCTGGTGTTTCTAACCTCACTCTTAACGCACAGGTCAGAAGCCAGGATCAGAACCTCATGGTTGCCCTTCAGGATGCTTGGTCAAAGATTGGCGTTACCTGTAACGTAAGCGTTATTGACTCTGGTGTTTGGAGCGACGCACGTACTAACGGTGACCTTGAAGTCACTCTTGTTACCTGGTCTACCCTCTCCTTCCAGGGTGTTGAGCACATGGGCTCCTACTTCCGCTCTGACCGCGCCGCAAAGAAGTCTTCCTTCTACAACAGCACCGAGTTTGACAACCTGGTTGACCAGGCTCGCCTTACCGTTAACAACAACGACAAGGTACTTGAGCTCACCCGTCAGGCAGATAGCCTCATGACTCACACAGACTACGCATGCCTACCTATCGACTGGCCACAGATGCCTTACGTCTTGAAGCCAGAGTTTACCGGCCTCAGCGTTCTGGTTAACCCTCACTTCGATAAGGTTAAGAAGAAGTAAGGCTTCCTCCATACAAAACTGAAGGCGAGAAGATCGGTTGGTCTTCTCGCCTTTTTTTGTGTTTGTATGCCGTTTTAAGACACGACAATAAGATGCGCTACTCGGAAATCTTCTCCTCAAGGCGCGCTTCTTCTACGGCCTTCTGAGCCGCCTCAATAGCGTGTGCAACCTGAGGCG
>CALIZK010000116.1:0-9175 GCA_938028635.1 uncultured Atopobium sp. | reverse complement strand
TCAATAATTTTTGAGTTCATAGTCCCCTACTCAGTACATTCAAAAAGTGTTTCACACACATTTTTTTAAGTTTTTACGCGAAGTAATCTCTCTTGATTCCCTCTTACTTAGTGTACAGAGCTTTTCTTGGCAACAAATTTTGAACTCCATATTTCATGAATTTGTTAACCATCTGCTTCCACTATCTGGTTTCCGCATAACTCACATTTGTCTTAAAATTTAATACATTTCCTTTGCAATTTTTATCCGTTGCACGTTTATGACAAATGTCGAGAAAATCGTCAAAAATAGAGCAATTTAAATGCCATTTTTCAACGTACCAAATATTTTGATTAAATTATTTATATAACATTAGTCCAAGAGGTTTTTTGAAATGTGTTCAAACTATAAAAATCGCTGGTTGAGCTAACAATTTTTATCAAAATAATAGATAATTATCTATACGAAAAATGCTCTGAATATGTGTCATTTATCTCTATCGTGCTTATCGTGATGCATCACTTTCAGCGCAAGATTTAATTGCAAATTTTGTTGGGGTATTCACTATTTGTTAGGGGTAGGTATGGAAAGAAAAAACAAGAACTTTGCAAGCAAAGGGGCAAAGACAGCTATGTCTTTGGTACTCGCGCTCTCTTTGGTCCCTTCTTCAGCGTTAGCAGAAATTGCTAGCACTCAAGAGGTAACTCAGACGCAAGAAGTTGCAGCAACTCAAACAAGTGATGCAACTGCCTCAACCTCTGAAGCAACAGCAGAGACCTCTGCTGAAACCACCACTAACGCAGAAGCTACTTCCAACCAGCAGACCTCTGAGCAGACTGCTGCTCCTGCAGAAAGATCTTCTCGCCGTGTTACAAGAAGCCTTTCTTACATCTCAACTGAGCTCTGGGTAGACGGAACCAACGGTAGCGATACTAACGAGGGCTCCAGCTCCGATCCTGTTAAATCTCTCCAGAAAGCACTGGAACTGTGGGGAGAAACTTCTTCAATCTACACCATTCACCTCAAAGGCAACCTTGATTTGACCTCTACGGTTACCATTCCTTCTGGTCTTACACTCAAGATTGAATCTGAGGGTGCAACGCTTACTGGCACTGGAAACAGCATTGACGGTCTGGTTCTGTCACCTGGCTCAACGCTAACTGGCACAGGCACTCTTACCATGTCAGGCTTCAAAACCGCCCTCACTGCAGAAGATGGCTCAACCATCACCGATGGTACCTATGTCTTTAGAAACAATGCAGGTGCAAGCGGTACTCGTGGTATTTCTCTTGGCGGAACCGTTAGCGGTAGCACCAACAAGAACAGCGTTACCATCACCGCAGACGATAAGAGCAATACAAACTTCTTTGAGTCTGGCGTTACCTTTGAAAACGCTACCATCAAAGTAACTTCACAGGCTCGTACCTGGAATGATGCTCGCAACCTCAACCTTAAGAACACAGACCTTACCGTTGAAGGCTTTGGTCAGACTTTCTACGTCAACCAGCTCAACATGAATAACTCTACGCTGACCATTAATCCTTCATGGTACGGCGCTACGGGCATGACCATCCAGGGAACTTCCAATATTGTTAACTCCACCATCAACGCAAATGCTGGCTCAACTTCTGGCATTTCTGTTGGTGTAGCTGGTGGAACAGTAAACGTTACTAACTCAACCCTTAACTTCACTAACGGTGGAACTGGCGGCCTTAACGTCAACACTGGTGACGTCATCATTAACAACTCCACGATTAAGGGAGATGGTCGTAACTCTGGCGCCCTCTTTGGAGCCCAGACTAACGGCTCCATCCAATTCACCGGAAACAGCCTGGTAGAAACCCCTGCTACCAAGAACTCTGATAACGGTGCTGGCCAGACTCGTCAGAACTACAACGTTGTTGGCGGCTCTTACCTGCTCAAATACGCACCAAGCTACAACAGTGGCTTTGGTAGCACTATCCCTACAAACGGCGCAGCTAACGGCAACGAGGTTCTCTCGCTCTTTACCCTTGCCGACCCATCAACTAACTCTCTGAACCTCATTAATGCTAACGGAGCAACCTATACCTACCCAGTTGCTAATGCTTCAAGCGATGGTCAGAAGCACGTTTGGACACCTGCCGCAACCGTTACCTTTGACCTCAATACCCCAGGCGTTACCGGCGTCAACCCAACATTTGCTGACGGCACTACTGCTAACAAGACTGCTCTTGCTATGCGCGGCAACTCTCTTGCAACTGCTTCTTCTGTAGCAGAAGGCTCCACTACCCTACCTGCAGATCCTTATGCAAGTGGTCAGGAGTTTGACGGCTGGTACTACACCGACGCTGCTGGTACCGAGCACCAGTTCACCGCTGATACCCAGGTCACCTCTGACATGACGGTCTATCCACATTGGAAGGCCAACACCTCATGGCTTTACGTTAGGTACCACAATGGTAACGGCGTCTCTGTCATTGACCGCGTTGCCACCAACGCTAGCCGTACCGTAACGGTTCGCTCTGACGCTGATGTCAACAACCTCGACAATAACTTCAATATTGCTGGTAAAACCTTCAAGCGCTGGACCACCCAGGCAAACGGCGCTGGTGACGAGGTTGCAGCTAATTCCAACCTGGCTGTTCCTGCAGGTACTGATACTGTTGATTTGTACGCAGACTGGGAGGAGCAGCACCTTACCGTGTCCTTCTCGGCAAATGGTGGAACCTTCTCTGCGAACAGCGTCTTTAAGCAGAATCCAAACGTCTTTGACATCACCACCGATGCAAACGGCGGTGAAGTTGCAACTATCAAGACTCACCCAACTGTTGCTGAGCAGACCAATATCAATGCACTGCTTCAAAACCTTAGCGGCAACACTCTCAGCGCTACAACTGCTGGAATTGCAAGTCCTACCAGCTCTAACACCAATACTGCCTACACAGACATTGCAACTTTTGAGAACCACATTCTGGACAACGCGGATGAGCCAATGACCTTCTTTGGCATTGTGTTTGGTCACAACTACCACTACTGGTTCACCGACGCTGCAGGCAACTCCCCTGCAACCATTAACGGTGGCGCAACGCTTACTAACGATGTCACCTACTATCTCAAGTGGAAGGAAGATCCTTCCATCCAGAGAGTAGAGCTTACTAGCGATCTTCCTGCTGATATGTGGAGTGACTCTCAGAGCAACACCACTCAGATCAAGGAAGTTTCCAACAACCAGAGCTTTAGCCTTACTGGTGCTATTGACGCTACTTCCGTCATTAATCAGATGAGCGCTTTTGAGAATGGCATTGCTGGCGGTCTCGACGACCTAACCAAGATTACGCTTTCTGGTACCACTTCTACCTTTACTGCAAAGCTCACGCTTCCTGCTGGCGTTGTTGTCCCAGCTAATCCAACAGTAACTACCTCTGGCCTTGGTGATCTCTTCGAGGTTACAAACGTTTCTGTGAACGGTCAGGAAGTTACCGTTACCCTGAAGCTCAAGGGCACTTACACCAACTACAAGCAGCTCAAAGACGCTGTCGAGACAGTTGGCAAAGACGATGCGGCTACCGCAGAAATTGCAAGACCTCTTACCGTAACTGTTGATGGTCTCACGCTTGACCCAACTCAGGTAACCAATGGTCAGGAGCTCACCGCTACAGGTACTCTTACTGGCACCTTTGAATCTTTTGCAAAGAACACCGTCACCAACGTCACCAAGAAGTTCGAACTTTCTTGGAACGGCGTTCAGATTGCTGCAAGCAGAGACCCTCGTGGTACTGGCATTCAGCAGACTCTGATTGTGAACAACCCAATTGAGATGAACCTTCCTGCAGATATGCTTGCTGACGAGAATACCGAGCATGACCAGGTCATCACTATGAAGGCAGGCTCTACCTTTAACCTCACTGGCTCAATTCTTGCTTCCTCTATCCAAGAGCAGATGAACAACATTGAGCGCGCCTACCCTAATACCAACCACGACACCATTACGCTGAGCAACCTGAAATTCAAGTTCACAGCAACTCTGACCGTTCCTGAGGGAATGACGCTTCCAAGCAACCTTGATGCCAACACCATCCAGGCTTCCAACTTTGGTAGCGGCTTTAAGGTCAGCGATGTTCAGGTCAACGGTCGTACGGTTACCGTCACCTTTGAGCTCAGCGATCCTTCCTCCATTAGAACGTACTCTGACCTTGAGCGCATTGTTGATGAGGCAAGTGCCAACGATGGCTGGATGAAGCTCACCATTCCTGGCGTCACCATTGACTCCAATGTTGCTGCAGGCACCCAGCTCACCGCTGTCGGCACCGTTACCGGCTCCTTCAGCGCTATTGCTGATTCCGCAGCTGGCAATCGCAAGGTCTTCTCGTTCACCTGGAATGGTGTCCAGTGGCCAGACGGTAAGGACGCTGTTGCAACTGATAACGACACAATCCAGTTAACCATTACTGTTGCAGAGGATGAGACTCCAGAGACTCCTTCTACTCCAACTAAGCCATCTAAGAAAAAGAAGCAGAAGACTCCATACACCGGAGATGCTTCTGCTGCAGCGCCTCTTGCTGCACTTCTCGCTGGTATGACCGCTGTAATGACTTCACTTGGCATTACTAAGCGTCGTAAGAATAAGTAAGAAAGAAAGTGATTGGTTCTGTATCGCTCTAGTTAGGATGTGCTATGAAAAGTAAGGCAAGGATTGTAGCGGGATTGCTTTTAGCTGCCGTTGCATTCGTCGCAGCATTGCTGCCCAACCTTAGCGTGGCTTACGCAGAAGACACCACAGGTCTTCAAATCAATGCTCTGAGCATTGAAGATGCGTCGACTCACGCCCAAGTTGCTGACCTTCTTGCAGGTCAAACTCCTGCTCTGAAGGCGGGAGTCACCTACGCCTTGAATGTTGGCTACACAATCCCTGCATCGTTGCAGTTCTCCCCAACCTACCTCAACGTGAGGTTTGGAGATGGACTCTATGTCACAGGTCTTCCAGGTGCAACGTTTACTGTAGGAGCCATCTCAAACACCAGCTTCTCTAACCTGGTTACCACACCTACGGGAACGGGAACCCTTCCTTACGGCTATCCTGGCGCAAGTTCCGAGAAGAACCGCAGTGGTGATTTGGTCTACATGACCAATAACGGCCTTACCCAGGTCTCTTCCAGAGGAGAAATTCAATTCAAGCTTGACGACGCTGTTGAGAACCAGAGCGCAAGCCAGGTTATCGCAAATGCAATTCGTGTTAGCTTGAGTACCGCTGCAACACAAAACGTTGATCCACACACCTCATCTGTTACTGCAGCTGACGCCATAACCTATGGTTTCTGGGCTGATCAGTCTACTGAGGTTCTCTCTAAGGGTGGTACCACCTCTACCCTGCAGGTTTCTACCACAGGCTCTAAGGTACTCACCGAGGCAAACAGCAAGACTACGGTTCAGGTTGTCTACCCAAGCGATATGGAGCTAGTTGGTGTCAACGAGACCAGCCTCTACAACACCGCAGGAACCATTGTTTCTACCACCGATGATGGCACTAACAAGACCGCAACAGTTGAGTGGAACGAGCCAGGCTCTTACGCAGGTACCCCAACCTTTAAGCCACAGATTAAGGTTCCTGCATCAAGCACCAGACCTAACAACTCAACCTTTAACGTCACCATTAAGAACCTCACTATGTCCGTTTGGAATGACACTCCAAACGTCAACCGTTCCTCCGCAAACGCTTCTTCTACGCTTACGGTTACCGTAATTGACGGTCTTAACCCAGAGCGTCTTACCACACACGCTCTTGTCGATACAGCTCCTAACTGGGCATACAAGAAAAACGATACCTACAACGTTCGTCTTGGCACCTATCTCATCAAGAACGAGCTCTCCTCAGACACCGCTCCAAAGACGCTCGAGATGACCATCGATCAGAACCAGACCGCTATCATCCGCGGCGTCACCATCCCGTACAAGGCTGGTATGACCTATGGTCCAATCCACTGGACCGCATCAGACGGCACGAGCGGAACTGCTGACCCAAGCATTCTGCGTACCTCTGGTGTCTCCGCACTTATCACCAACACTGCCCTTGGTCTTGATATCAATACCTCCATTACTTCCATCAAGGTTGACCTTGGTCCAATTCTTGGCGGATACGATGGCATTAGACCAATGAGCGATCTTCTCGATACATGGAATCCAAACAACAAGCATGTCACTGACGAGTACTATGGCTGGAGCTACATCTCCAACGGCGTTTACGGCTCTTGGAAGAAGGGCACTAACGCCGACGTTGTCACTAACGTCAAGCTCTACAACACCGGCACCACTCCTGACGCAGGCGTTACGCTGACCGCTAAGTCCGGCGCGCCTAAGGTTCTTAACGGCGTTGGTAGCATCGATAAGACCCAGATTAACGGCGGTGAGACCTTCAAGATTTCTGGTCGCATCGACGACGCAAACTGGGACTGGAACCCTCTTCAGGAGCCAGTGCTCTACGTCATCATGCCTGAGGGCTTTACCTACAGCAACCTCACCGTTTCTAACGGCACGCTCAGTGCTCCTGAGTTTGTAGGAACGTACGATAAGGACGGCGTAGCTGTTAAGGTTTGGAAGTACACCATTGATGTTGGCGACGAGACTCGCGGTCAGTATCAGCCAGACTTTACCAGCAAGAACATGACTCTGAGCATGGATGTCCACACCACCGATCTTGCAGGCAAGGGTATCTACCACATCAACGACTTTGTTGGCATTACCACCAAAGACTTCAAGGAGATTGGCGCTCAGATTAAGGCCGAGCACTGGGACCGCAGCAACTGGAACACTTCCCAGTACACCAGCCTGTTTGGCAACAGCGTCAACTCTGGCGAGACCATGGTTTCTCTCTCCGAGCGCCCTGGTATCAACATTGCACAGGCATCTGCTATTGCCGCTGCATCTACCCTTTCTGTAAAGGATGCCGTCTCTGGAACCGTAACTGATTACACGTACGACTCCGCTAATCCAGGCGCAACTACCCCTGTTATGCAGCGCGATGACACCGCAACTGTTCACATTGCTGTCCGCAATAACACCGGTAACACTGCAAATACCACGCAGCTCTTTGTTCCATTGCTGTCTAAGTCTGCAGACCGCGGTGCTGGCATCAATCCAGAAGGTGCAACTCAACTGCCTCTGGCACTTGAAGGCGTAAGTTCTTCTTCCAACTTCTCTTACCAGTACATCAAGCTGAACCCTGGTGTTACCTACACTGCAAACCATGCTCCACAGCCTGGCGACTACACCGTAGTCACCAATCCTGCTGAGGCCGACATGGTGCTGTTTACTTCAACGCACGCACTTGCTGCAAATAGCGGCGGCTTTGTTGACGTCACGTATAAGGTTGCCGACAACGTTGACGCTTCCTACGACGGTAATCGCAGCGTATTCAGCAGCGTTCTTGACTACGACATTGCTGGTAACCACTCCACTCGCACCCTCTCCACTCACGCTCTGAGCTATGCAGGCGTTGACCTCAAGATCAATAAGGTCTGGGACGATAACAACGATGCAGCTGGTAAGCGCCCATCCACAGCTGATTTTGGTGCTAACAATTTGGTTCTCTCTAACGATAAGAACCTTGATACCAGCACCATTACGCCTGAGGTTACCGATAATGGCAATAACACCTACACCATTGTCTACAAGGGTCTTCGTAAGTACGTAGACAATACTGCTGCTGATACTGTTTCGTACACCATCACCGAGAACGTTCCTAATTCCTACGTTTCAACTAGAAGCAGTATTTCTCGCGTCGAGCAGTACACCACCACTCAGTCGCTGGTAAATGTCTACAATGTCAGGCCTACCATTGTGACGCCATCCGTTACCAAGATTGTCGAAGGCGATTACCCAGTTGTTCCTATACCTGGAGGGCCTTCACCTGCGTCTCTGGTTAATTCTTACCTGAGCTCAAGTAACGTTAGCGCAGCAGGCGCCACAAGCACTGCAAGCGCGACAAGCGCCGACGACACTGCAAGCGGCAGCTTTGCCGAGAGCCTGATCAACAACTTCCTGGCGAATGGCTCTGAAGACGAAGGCGACGCTCCTAACGTCTTTATCTTTGAGATGACACGCCTTGATCCATCCAGCCCTATGCCTGAGGGATCTACCGGCAATACTGCTCGTACACGCAGGCTTCTCGGTGGCGACGCTGTATTCCGCAACATTACGTTCACTCAGCCTGGCACCTACGTGTACACCATCAAAGAGGTTACTGGCACCCAGAACATCCAGTACGATCAGAGCGTCTACACCGTTACCTATAACGTTGTTGACGACGGTACTGGCCAGCTTGAGGCAACACGTACTATGACCAAGACTGACGAGGACGGAAACGTTACTACCGTTGACCTTGGCGAGTATAACGATGCAACAGGCGCTGTCTTTACTAATGTCTATCCTGATCCACTGCCAGCCAGGGACTATCCAGTTGTCCAGAAGGTTGTTACTGGTAACGCACCAGATGCTCCAACCGACTATCCATCAGTTCTCCCTGATGACAACGGCGGCAACCCACGCACTGCAACAACTCAGGATGTCTTCAAGTTCACGCTCACCCGCAACGATCCTTCCTACCCAATGCCAAACAACGCAACAACAGATAGCGTTGAGACTTCTGTTGATGTTTCTGGCGATAATAACTTCGGTGAGCTAGTCTTTACGCAACCTGGCACCTATGTTTACACCATCAAAGAGGTTACCGGCACTAACCAGAGGGTTACTTACGACAAGTCCGTCTACACCCTCACCTACACCGTCTTTAAGAATGATGATGGTGAGCTTGATTTCACCTACCACATTACTAAGACCGCTGAAGATGGAACCGTAACAGAGATTGATCAGTGCGAGTGCAGAAGCACGCCTCCTCTGGTATTCACAAACGACTATCCAGAGCCTGAGCCTCAGCCAACACCAGATCCTGAGCCAACACCTAGCCCTGATCCACACAAGCCTTCTAAGACCAAGAAGAAGCGCGTTCTGCCAGACACCGGCGATGTCGCTGAGCTTGTAATTGCTTCTGTTGGCATGGTTGCTTCTGGCATCACCGCTCTCGGCTTTGCACTAAGGGCTCGCAAGCAGAAGTAAGACCTAACTGCTAGAGCGATCTTCTCGCCCACAAGGAAACAGCCGCCTTCACTGAACTGCCTCCCATTTCTTGGACATAAGAAATAGGAGGCTTTTTATGCGTATG
>CALIZK010000115.1:0-10185 GCA_938028635.1 uncultured Atopobium sp. | reverse complement strand
GCTGGGCCTTAAAGCGATAGGCACCCTTCCGAGGGTTGCTTTGATGCCAATGATGTAGCTTTTAATTAATAAATACTTCATATTCACCCTTATTGATGTAATCCGTTATGTTTTCGGATATGTACCTATAGAACATAGTTCCAAGTACATAGTTTTTGAAATCCCATCCATCAACGGCGCCTCTTAACGTAAGCTAAGCGGCTTACGCAAGTGGCTTATATGCGTCATCGACATTGATGTGGCAATAACCACCTGGGTTCTTCTTCAGGTAGTCCTGATGATATTCTTCAGCAAGCACATAATTGTCCAGCGGCTCAACCTCAACAGCAAGCTGCTGGCCAAAGAGAGACTCCTGCTCAGCCATAATGCGGTCAATTACAAGCAAGTCTGCGTCGTTTGTGTAGTAGATGCCCGTGCGATATTGCCTACCAACATCGTTGCCCTGCTTGTTTACTGAGAGGGGATCAATAACCCTAAAGTAGTAACGCAGAATGTCATAGAGACTTACAACGGTCTCATCGTACGTAACGTGCACTGTTTCTGCATGATCTGTAGCTTTGACTTCCTGATAGTTGGTGTCCAAGGTCTTTCCGTTTGCATAACCAACGGTAGTTGAGCTGACGCCATTAATTCTGGAGAAGTACTCTTCAAGTCCCCAGAAGCATCCACCTGCTAAATAAATCTCTGCCATAAAAGCCTCCTTAGGCTGAAATGCTGTTATAAAAGTTTGAAGTGACTACGTTTAACTTCAAAAACACCTTCTTTGCTTAAAGAAGATATTACTGCGCTTAGAGCGCTTCTATCTACACCAAGATAGTCCGCAAGTTGCTGTCGGTTGAAGGGGATATCAAACTCTGTAGAACCTGCAGCTTGAGAGCGTGTATGCAAGTACGCTATCAGTTTGCCACGAATACTTTTTGGTGCGGCATCTTGAATGCGTCGACTCAGCATAATGTTCTTTTGAGCAATTGAAGCCATAAGATTTCTGATGATAATGTCCACGCCACCGCAGATGTCGCACGTTCTGGCAGTAATTTGACGCACGTCCAGCAGCAGAATTTCCGATTTCTCGGTAGCAACGACCGAAGTCAAAAGCGGCACGTTTCCAAGGGCCGCATACGCCTCTCCAAAAGTGTCTCCGGTATGGAAAGCTCCCATCACAGAGACATTGCCCTGAGCGTCAGATCCCTCAACGTGGATAGCGCCAGAAATAACAATGCCAAATTGATGCGCCTTGTCGCCAGCACACAGAATGATCTCTCCAGGCTCATAAGTGCGAACAACAGCACGTAAATGCTTTAAAAGTGACTCTAGTAGCTCTGGTTTTACTCCTTTAAACACAATTGTGTTTAGCAAAAATGAGGGCTTGATGTCTTGCACGTTCATATACTCTCCAAAAAAATCCTGGATAGAAATCATTTTGTTGTAATTACAACATACCTTATTCCACATTCCTGTAATCATGAAACCCAGAAGAGCAAATCTCTTCTCGCTATATAGTTTTATGGAGAGGAAAAATAGTGGATAACAAGATGTTCTGTTTCCAGTGTGAGCAGACAGCTGCTTGTACTGCATGTACTGGCGCTGCTGGCGTTTGTGGCAAGCCTTTTGACGTTGCGTTTGCCCAGGATGAGCTCACCGGCGCTCTGGTTGGCCTTTCTCGCACCGAACTTACCGCTGGTAAGCGCTCTAACCGCGCTGATCAGCTGATTGTTGACGGCCTGTTTACTTGCATCACCAACGTTAACTTTGACAAGGCCGCTGTTGATGCAATTACTGCTCAGGTTCGTGACGAGAAGAACCGTCTAGCCGCAGAGGCTGGTGTAGAGCCTGTTGAGGATCTTCCTCTTGGTGGCGTTTGGTCTGACAATGAGGACATTAGGTCCCTCAAGTCCCTCATTCTCTTTGGTATCCGCGGTATGGCTGCGTATGCCTATCATGCTCGCGTCCTTGGCAAGACCGATGACGCTGTTGACGCGTTCTTTGTAAAGGCACTTGCTGCTCTTGCTACCGAGTCTTCTGTTGACGTTTTGCTGCCTCTTACTCTTGAGGTAGGTGAGGCTAACCTCAAGTGCATGGCTCTTCTCGACAGCGCAAATACCGGCGCTTATGGCACTCCAG
This sequence comes from uncultured Atopobium sp., assembly GCA_938028635.1. Classification (GTDB taxonomy): domain Bacteria; phylum Actinomycetota; class Coriobacteriia; order Coriobacteriales; family Atopobiaceae; genus Lancefieldella. Next base: position 8,064 of record CALIZK010000115.1, on the reverse strand, counting down.
TTCCAACTGAGGTTCCACTAACCATTGAACCTGGTCCATTCATTGTTGTTTCCGGCCATGATCTTCTTGACCTCAAGATGATTCTTGAGCAGACCGAGGGTACCGGCGTTAACGTCTACACCCATGGTGAGATGCTCCCAGCTCACGGTTATCCAGAGCTCAAGAAGTATCCACAGCTCAAGGGTAACTTTGGTACTGCATGGCAGAACCAGCAGAAGGAGTTCAAGGACATTCCAGCTCCTGTTGTCTTCACTACTAACTGCCTCATGCCACCTCGTCCTAGCTACAAGGACCGCGTCTACACTACTGAGCTTGTTGCTTTCCCAGAGCTCGTCCACATTGACGAGGACGCTAACGGCAAGAAGGATTTCAGCGCTGTTATCAAGCAGGCTCAGGAGCTTGGCGGATACGCTGAGGCTCAGGAGCTCACCGGTATCAACGGTGGCCACAAGGTAACCACCGGCTTTAGCCACGGTGCAGTTCTTGGCATTGCCGATAAGATCATCGATGCTGTTAAGCAGGGCGCTATCAAGCACTTCTTTGTTGTTGGCGGCTGCGACGGCGCTCGTCCTGGTCGTAACTACTACACCGAGCTTGTTGAGCAGACTCCTGCAGACTCTGTTGTCCTCACCGTTGCTTGCGGCAAGTTCCGCTTCAACGACCTTGACCTTGGCACCATTGGTGGCATCCCTCGTATTCTTGACGTTGGTCAGTGCAACGACGCTTACGGCGCTGTTCAGATTGCAACCGCTCTTGCAAATGCATTTGACTGCGGCGTTAACGACCTGCCACTGAGCTTTGTCCTGTCTTGGTACGAGCAGAAGGCAGTTTGCGTCCTTCTAACCCTGCTGCACCTTGGCATCAAGAACATCAAGCTTGGACCAACCCTTCCTGCATTTGTCAGTCCTAACGTCCTTAACATTCTTGTTGAGAACTACGGTATTGGCCCAATCGGCGATGCTTCCGAGGATCTTGCTCAGATGCTTGCCTAATTGGCGAGAAACCCCTCTAGTCCTTTCCTTAAAACGCCTCCTAGCTACGCGCTGGGAGGCGTTATTTTGATCGTGGATTTTGTGGATCTAACTTGGACACTGCCAAACTCAGATAAAGATCGATATTCTTCCATTTGTTATGGAGGGAAAGATGAGAAGACTAACAGTTAATGATCTAAAGAATCTGAGTAAATTAATTGATCCAAAAATACAAAATAATCAAACTATGTTTGAGTGTTTTGCTCAAATCTGTGATAACTACGACAAGGTGCCTTTAACTGAAATTACATGCCCATCTATTAGCTGGAATGCTTTTACATATGCTTTCTATATCGTTAATCTAAGGCCTCTTAAAACTCAAAATGAATTATTAGCTGCAATTGCTTTATATTCTTTTTTAAATGTAAACGGCTATGATTTTGATCCCTCACTACAGGATCTTCTGATGCATATTGATCTATTAAAATCTGACCAATATTTTGCTCACGAATTTTGCTCATGGATCGAACTAGAAATCATGTAATAAAGCCTTATCTCAAAATCTCTGTTTCAGCTATAAATTGATCAAAATGCCTTTCTAGCTGCTTTTCATTTGGATAAGCTTCCCGATAAACAGGCATATGTAACTTCTTTTTATTGAAGTCAATATATTCGGTTTTATCCAAAAGCCTCGATAATCTGATGCGCTTACTATCGGGCTCAACTGAAAGCAAATGTGCATCAAAAAGAAGATGTAGATCAGACCTTAGAAGAATACCATTGGTAACCATTTGAGTTTTAGGTCCACGATATTGACCAATATGAGCTGCTTGTAAAACCTGAGGGACATCGTTTCCAGAGATAGCGCATCTATTGGAATAGGCCTTTAGCAAGTTATTTCTAAACTGAGCTTGTCCTTGTCTACGCACGGATTCTCTGAATTCCTTAATGCGCTCATCAGTGTCATCAATCTGCTCAAGCCTATTTTGAATCTCTGGCTTGAGTTCATCAAAACCTGCCGAAATAAAAGATGAATTATTAACTGTTTTGGCGTTAACCGGTCCATGAAGAGTAAACATTCCAGTAGCGCTGTTATAACGCTCTACAAACGCTAATCCCATCACTTTATATTTCTTATTTTTATCCTTAATAAATAAACCAATAGGGAGACCGTCATTTAGGCAATTCATTAAAAGTGCGTTGTACAGCTTTGACTGTACTTGGTTTCCTTGAGTCTTAATATGCTCACTGTACTCAATTGACCAGGTATCATCAGAATAGTAAATTGGCTCTCCATCTTCATAAAGACCATTACCATTTGAAGTATGAACTGAGAGTGCATACTGCTTTAATCCATAAGAAACTTTGCTTTTGGACGGACTATAGATTCCGGAATCCCTAGAAATAGGTATTCCACCAACGGTAAATCCTTTTTCTAGACGATGGGGGAGTTTACTAATCTCGCTGTCTTCATGATCGATAAACCACTGATATGCAGGGACAAATTCTTTAGGAGCAACTTTAAATGCTCTTTCAAGAGTTGGATTAAAGATCGTGCATTCTGTAATGATCTGATCAAACATCCCAGTCTCCTCATAATCGACCTGTACAAACACTAAGTTTTTCTCGCCACTGTGTAAAGATCTTTAACCAAATTGCTTCACGAACTCCAAATATTCGATTTATTAAAGAACGTTCAAGAATGACGCTCTTCTCGTTAAGAGAATATGGCATAATGCCACTGTCAAAGTAACAATTAATGTTAGTCATTAGTAGCATTTAACAGAGGGGTTTCTATGGCTAAAGTTGCAGTTATCGGTTGTACCCACGCGGGCGTTTTTGCCACTTCTTCAATCCTGGGCACACACCCAGATTGGGAGGTCCACGTCTTTGAGCGCAATGACACGGTTTCCTTCCTGTCTTGCGGTATTGCTCTTTGGGTAGGTGACCACGTAAGCGATCCTAACAAGATGTTCTACAGCTCTCCAGAAGCCCTTGCCGAGGCTGGAGCTCACGTTCACATGACCACCAACGTCACTTCCGCAGATGTTAAGACCAAGCACGTTGCGTGGGAGGACCTTAAGTCTGGCGAGACTTTTGAGGATGACTTTGACTACCTCGTAGTTACCACTGGCTCTAAGCCAATTGTTCCACCACTACCTGGTATTGATGGACCTCGCGTTCTTCAGTGCAAGAACTGGGCTGACGGCCGTCGCATCCACGACACCATGGCAGCTTCCAAGTCCGCTATTGTCATCGGCGCTGGCTACATCGGAGCTGAGCTTGCAGAACAGCTCTCCGAGCGTCAGAAGGACGTCACTCTCATCGATATGCTTCCACGCGTTCTTGCAAAGAACTTTGACAAAGCAATCACTGACCAGGTTGAGGATGCTTACAAAGAGCACGGCGTCACGCTTGCACTAGGCGAGAAGGTCATGAGCTTTGAGGACAATGGCGATTCCGTCACCGTTGTTACCGATAAGGGCTCCTACACCGCTGATTATGCAATTCTGGGCATTGGCTTCCTGCCTCGCACTGACCTCTTTGACGGCCAGCTTGATATGCTTCCTAACGGCGCCATCAAGGTTGATGAGTACATGCGTACCAGCGAACCTGGTGTCTTCGCAGCTGGTGACTCTGCATCCATCATCTTCAACGTTACCGGTAAAGAAGACTACATTCCTCTGGCAACAAATGCTGTCCGACAGGGTCTGCACGTTGGTCCTAATATGCTTGAGCCAACTGCTGCATATGCAGGCACTCAGGCTTCCAGTGCAGTTCAGCTCTACAACTACTCCATGGCTGCAGCAGGTCTCACCGTTGAGGGCGGCAAGGTTCGTGGCTATGAGTACGATTCCGTCTCCATCACCGAGAACTATCGTCCTGAGTTCATGCTGACCACCGAGCCAGTTACCGCAACACTGGTCTGGGATCCAGAGACTCGCCTTATCAAGGGCGCACAGTTCTTCTCGACACATGACGATGTTGCCCAGGCAGCAAACGTTGTTTCCGTTGCTATTGCTGCTGGCATGACCATCGACAATCTTGCAGCTGTTGACCTTCTGTTCCAGCCAAACTTTACCAACCCAGTCAACTACATTGGCTCTGTTGCTATGGCTGCCTGCGCAAAGGCCAAGTAAGCTCCGCACATAACACGCAATAAAAGAGAAGGAAGCTGGTTGAGATGCCAGCTTCCTTCTTTGTTATCGAGCCCAAGTCTAGTTCGATGAATATTTCCTTTTGTCTGCGCCTGCCTTAAGACGATGTCTATTTTGGCTTTCTACTCACTACGGCAATGTAGTTGAGATCGTTAGCGTGATCGTTAAAGAACGTAAACATGTTGGTGAACATCTTGGTGTTTTCGGGTTTGAGACCGTTTCTAATAACCCTCAGAGCTCCGTCAGCACCCTCATCGGCAATAAGTCCTGCCGGATTCATAAGCGTCATCTTACCGTTCTTTGTTTCTGGGCAGAAACCTGCTGACTCAAAAAGATTCTTCCAACCCGCAAGGGTTAGAGGCTTTACGTTGACGTTAATGGTTCTTGAGAGCTCGTGGACAAGCTCATCATCTTCTTTGAGCAAAAGAACGTCATGGGTGAGCAACGCACCGCCTGGCTTGAGTACTCGTGCGTATTCTTTAACCGCAGATGCTTTCTGCTGGTCAGAGAGCATGGTGAGCATAGCCTCGTTAATAACGACATCAAAGCTGTTATCAGGGTAGGAGAGGTCTGTAGCGTCTCCTTGTTCCACCGTTACATACTGCTCGATGTTGTTTCTCGCGATATTTTCTTTTGTCTTAGGAAGCACATCTGAATTGAGGTCAATTGCGGTTACGTGACAGTGGAAACGTTTTACTAGCTCAACCGTTGTGGTTCCGATATTGCAAGCCACCTCAAGAATTTTAGTTTCTGGCGTAATCTCTACTGAGTTAAGCAGCCAATTGGTTGCCTCAATACCTCCAGGGCGCAATCTTGTCTTACCCATACGTAGTAAAAACTCGTGACCAACTTCCATACTAAGACCCCTTTCATACTATGAAAGAAATTAAGTTAGCTTTATCTAACTAATACAAGTTAACCACATCATTACCAGCGAAAAAAGCCAAATTAATTGCTATTTTTGGAGCAATTTCATAGGCATGAGGTTATAAATATTGTTCCGAGAGTATCGCGGTATACTTTAGAAACTCATACAAAAATCTTCAGGAGTAAAAACATGAGCAAGGCTACAACAAAGATGGCCATCGCGTTTGCCTTTAAAGAACTGCTGCTAGAGAAGCCGCTCAACAAGATTACCGTTAATGATATTGCCGAGAAGTGCGAGATGAACCGTCAAACGTTCTACTATCATTTCCACGATATTCTGGAGCTCACCGAATGGATTTGCGAAGAAGATGCAGAACGTGCACTTAAAGAAAACAAGACGTACGATACTTGGCAAGAGGGGTTTCTCGCCATCTTTAATATGATCAAAAAAGATAAGCCCTTTATTCTCAATATTTATCACAACGTTCCTCAAGATTACTTATACAAGTATCTATATAAGGTTACCTATCAGCTTCTCTATGACGTGCTTGAAGAAAAAGCTGAGGGAATGGTTGTTAGGGAAGAAGACAAGGCTTTTATCGCAAATTTTTACAAGTATGGTTTTGTTGGATTAGTGCTTGAGTGGATTGATGGGGGAATGACAGAAGATCCTAAAATTATTGTAGATAGGCTTAATTCTCTTATTCATGGGTCGTTTAATCATGCACTGACCAATGCTAAAAGAAACAAATAGCAATACGACAAAATAGCCTCTTTGTCGTGAAGTTGAGCAATATGAGCGGACTGTCACTTTATCGGACAGTCCGCTCTTTTTGTGCATTTTCTTTAGCAGTTTATAAGTTTATAGTGAATGCAAGGTAAGGGCGACTTACTAATTTCCGCAGGTATTTAAGCGGAAAACTAAGGAGGAAGTTATGTACTACTCTGCTGGAACGTATGAATCGTTTGCTAAACCAGAAAAGCCCAAAGATGCCGACAGGAAATCAGCTTATATCATCGGAACAGGTCTTGCGGGTCTAGCTGCTGCGTTTTATCTTGTACGCGATGGCCAGGTTAAAGGTTCAAGAATTCACCTACTAGAAAAACTTGAGCTTGCAGGCGGAAGCTGTGATGGCCGCAAAGATATAACAAAGGGTTTCTATATGCGTGGTGGCCGTGAGATGGACAACCACTTTGAGTGCATGTGGGATATGTTCAGAGACGTTCCATCCATTGAAACACCTGGCGTCTCGGTACTTGATGAGTACTATTGGCTTAACAAGCACGATCCTAACTACTCGCTCTGCAGGGCTTCCGAAAAGTGCGGTAAGGACGCTCACACAGACAAAAAGTTCAAGCTTGATAGAGAGTCATCACTTGCACTTGCTAAGCTGTTTATGACTCCCGAGAAAGACCTTGAGGATAAAAAGATTAGCGACGTACTTCCTGATTCTTTCTGGAATACTAACTTCTGGCTTTATTGGCAGACCATGTTTGCGTTCCAAAGATGGTCCTCTGCTCTTGAGATGAAGCGCTATCTTTGCAGATTCTGTCACCATATTGACGGTCTCCCTGACTTTACTGCATTACGCTTTACTAAGTACAACCAGTATGAGAGCATGATTTTGCCGCTGGTAAGGTATCTTGAGAGCCATGGTGTAAGCGTTGATTACGGTATGGACGTCAAGAACGTTATCATCAACGATACCAATGGTAAAAAGGTTGCCACTCAGATTGTTTACGAGAAGAACGGCTCACAGCAGACCATTGACCTTACTGAAGATGATTTGGTGTTTATCACCAATGGATGCTGCACCGATACCTCTTGCTATGGTGACCAAAACACTGCTCCCGATATTAGCAACGTTAGAAATGGCGTGGGAGAGTCCTGGGACTTGTGGAAGAACATCGCCGCTCAGGCCAAGCACGGCGAATACGGAAACCCCGATAATTTCTGCAGTGACTTTGAGGCAACCAACTGGATGAGTGCCACTATCCAGACAAAAGACGAAGAGATCATCAAGAAAATCATTGGTGTCTGCAAGAGAGATCCAAGAGAAGGCAAGGTCACAACTGGCGGCATTGTAACCGTCAAAGATAGTACCGATAACTGGTATCTCTCGTGGACTATTAACCGTCAGCCACAGTTTAGAGCACAGGATAAAGATACTGTACTTATCTGGGTCTATGCGCTGAGCACCAATAAGCCCGGCAATTATGTTAAGAAGGCAATGCGCAACTGCACTGGTGAGGAAATATGCCAGGAGTGGCTCTACCACATTGGCGTCTCAACCAAAAAGATCGAGGACTGGGCAAAGAATCGCTGTAACACTACTACATGCTTTATGCCTTATATCAACGCATTCTTCCAGCCGAGAAAAGCAGAAGACAGGCCGCTGGTTGTTCCTGAGGGCTCCGTTAACTTTGCCTTTATTGGACAGTTTGCCGAGACTCCTCGAGATACCATTTTTACTACGGAGTATTCAATCCGTACTGGTATGGAGTCTGTCTACACGCTGATGAACGTTGATAGGGGTGTGCCAGAGGTTTGGGGTTCTCAGTACGACATCAGAGAGCTTCTTAAGGCAACCTACTATGCCCTAGATAAGAAAACGCTTGATAAGGCTCCACTCTCATTTAAAGAGAAGATGCTTTTAAAGGTTGCTCTTAAAGCTATTAAGGGCACCGATATTGAGTTGCTTCTAAGGAACAGCGGACTGATTAAGTAGATGTGCGAACGTCGCATAAGCGATTAGGTACGTACGAGTAATACAAAAGTGGCTGCAGACAATACGTCAAATGCAGCCACTTTTTTACGATTCAGATATAAAATTTACATCGAAATACAATGGTATTTTGAGGAGATTGCAAGATGAATGACTATATACAATTAAATAAAGATAGATGGAACAAGGTAAACAATGACTATACTCAGCCATTGACGCATGAAGAATTAGAAGAAGCTAGAAATAATCCAATTGCCGTTGCATTAACTGTTGGAAAAAAAGTTCCAAAAGAATGGTTTGAAAAAGCCAGCGGGAGAAAGCTATTAGGCTTAGCCTGTGGTG
>CALIZK010000114.1:0-2210 GCA_938028635.1 uncultured Atopobium sp. | reverse complement strand
TGACCGATACGTTTTGCACTTCAAGGCGCATGCTACTCACCATCCCTAAAGCTGTAGTTACGTGCAACCATGATGTAGACAAAGAACGGCGCACCTACCACAGCGGTCAGAATGCCAATAGGAACTTCGGCATTGCCCAGGATGGTTCGAGCACAGGCATCTGCCCACAGAATGAAAATAGCTCCTAGTACCAGCGCAGTTGGAACCAGTCTTCGGTGATCAGACCCAACAAACGAGCGCGCAATATGCGGAATGATAAGACCAACAAAACCGATGGTTCCCACTGATGAAACCAGCGTACCAACCATGAGCGCAGAAATGGTCAGGTATGCCCATCTGCACAGATTGGTGTTGAGGCCCAAAGTTGTAGCAGCCTCATCTCCCATCAGAAGCACGTTGAGGGAGCGGAACTGTGTTAAGAAAAACACACTGACGAGAAGTACTACGACAACAGAAACGCCAACATTTCCCCAGCTTGCTCGTGCCAAGGAGCCCATGGTCCAAAACTTCAAATCCATCATGCCCTCAGCGTTGGCGGCGATTGTAATAATGAAATTAGAAAGAGCTGTGAACAGAGCATTCAAAATCATGCCCGAGAGAACAAGCTTTGACGACGTCATATGTCCGCCGGTAGATGCCAGCAACAAAACGCCAATCGTGGCAATTGTTGAGCCAATAAACGAGAACAGCGGCACCGAAGAAATTCCTACAACGTGTACCGCGCCGGCTCCAAGCATGATGGCACAGGTGGCTCCGCACGAAGCTCCTGATGAAATGCCCAAAATATACGGCTCAGCCAAGGTATTTTGAACTGACGCCTGCATGACAACACCCGCAAGCGCAAGGCCAGCTCCGGCTACCACACCCAAGATGATGCGGGGAAAACGTAGCGACCAGACGACCTTCTCGACAGGTCCTCCTGCAGCTAGAGCCTCCGGTAGCGGCATGCCAAAAAGATGATGTGTCAGCACGGCATATGCGTCTTGTAGGGACACACCAATGGCGCCCATCGTTGAAGTTATTACAATGCTCGCTGCCAGAATTGCAACGAGAACTCCCATGAAAAGACGGAACGGTCCGGCTTTTCTTACCATATAATACCCCTCTAAAGTGACGCTGCGTTTTTGCGCACAATGTACAACGTACAATGCGCGTTACACAGAAGCAGCGGAATTTTCGAAAGTTTACTATATCTTACTTTTTGAGTTATGAGAAGCTGAACGAATTGAAAAATGCTTAAAATACCTACATCCCTCTGTGGGATGCTCTCCGCGAGGCGGCTACTGCGAGACGACGCCGGCACCAACAGGCAATAACAGACGAGGTCAGACGAGGAACTTCATGGATCTATCAGCTTTACCAGACAACACAATCACTATCGGAGAACGCTCCGCGGTTCCTGGTCTTCTTGTTATTCTCCATGGCTCTCTGCTTATGCCCAAGATAGCTGCTCTTATTTCTGCCGGAAAAATTGATGCCGAGAAGCTCCCCCAATGCCTTGTCATTACTGCGCCGTCTAATCAAGATTGCTATTCCCCTTGGCCAGCATCAAGCGTGCGGACTGAGGCTCCAAATTTTGGAGGATTTGGAAGAGAGTTTCTCTCAGACATCGTACTTCCTGCTGTCGAGAAGTACGCTGCTCTTGCTACTCATACCGCAGAGGATACGTGTCCTCTTACTTTGCTAGGCTATTCCTTATCGGGTTTATGCAGCCTTTTTGAGATGCAGACAACCTGCCGCTTTGACCAGTATCTTCTTGCCAGTCCAAGTACGTGGTTTCCCGATTTTGTTGAAACTTTTGATACGAGCCATGTGCGTTCGGACATTCGCTGGTGCATCGCTAGCGGAGAAAACGAAGGTAAACATCATCCTGAGCCCCTGCGCTCTGTGAGACAGACAACAGACGCGCTGGTAGAGAAGCTGGCATACGTTGCTCCGGACCATAAACGTATGATCGATTCCTACGATCATCACAAGGGTCTTGAGCTGAGATTACAACGGTTGCTGCAGTTTGGATTTGATGCGTAGAGGGGTGTTTTCCTGAGCGGAAGCGATTCTTGTATGTAAAGGCGATGTTGGTGGCTTGCCCAACGGCCTGCTAAGACAGCCGCCTGAGCAGTGTTGATTGCTAACAAAAAACCCGCCGAGGGCGGGTTTTTAAATTCTTATGGTCGCGGGGGCTGGATTTGAACCAACGACCTTCCGGTTAT
>CALIZK010000113.1:0-4762 GCA_938028635.1 uncultured Atopobium sp. | reverse complement strand
ACCAACCTTGGCAGGGCTTGAACGTTACTATCCCCTTCAAAAAGGATGCCTATGCTCTTGCGGACTCAGCTTCTGAGGATGCACAAGCTATAGGAGCGGCAAATACCCTAGTAAAAGATACAAATGGTTTTATAGCAGCAGACAACACCGATGTGTATGGATTTGAGTATCTAGTAAAAAGCCTCAAGGTCAACTTAAGCCAAAAGAAAGCGATTGTCTTTGGGGCATTTGGTGGCGCTGGTCAGGCAATTTGCTATGCGCTCAAACAAGACGGTGCATATGTTGTGGGAGTCTCCAGGAACCCTCACGTAAGCTCTTCATATGTAGACTGCGCAATTACCTATGACCAGATTAAATCTCACTATGACACTGATCTTCTTGTCAATGCAACGCCAGTAGGAATGTTCCCACATGCTGGTGTTTCTCCTCTTTCAAAAGAGGAACTTTCTGCTTTTACTTCTCTACAATGCGTGATTGATCTTATCTATAATCCGCTGCGCTCTCAGCTTCTTTTAGACGCAGAAAGTCTTGGAATACTCAATGCAAATGGTTTAAAAATGCTGGTAGCTCAAGCAGCTAGAGCAAGCTCACTCTTTTTGGGTCAAGAAGTATCAGACGCTCAGATAGAAAACATCTCGCGTGAGCTCCATGCTTCAAAAGAAAACATCGTGCTTATTGGTATGCCGGGAGTTGGAAAAACCTCTACGGGAGAAGCTCTAGCAAAGCTCTTGAATCGTCCCTGGATAGACACTGATTTTCTCATCAAGCAGAAAGCTCACTGCGAAGCGGCAACCTATCTACAAACATACGGTGAAGCAGCATTTAGGCGTCTAGAACATGAAGTAATTCAAGAGATTTCCAGCATGAGTGGTGTGGTGATCTCTTGCGGAGGCGGCGTAGTTGTCACGCCTGCAAACTACCAGCTTCTCCGTCAAAACAGCAAGCTTGTCTACCTTACGCGCCCGCTTGAAGATCTAGCTATTGTCGGCAGACCTCTTTCAGAACGCATGGGTGTTCAGAATCTTGCTGCAGTACGTATTCCGCTCTATGAAGCATGGGCTGACGTAACCTTTTCTTGTCTCGGTAGTCCAGACGCAGATGCCAAGGGTCTTCTCGACACACTTTAAACATAACAGTAAGCGTTCGCAGTTATTTTTTAACCGTTCACCGGATGGTTTGTAGATTTTGAATTTTGGCACGTTAAAGACCCTATACTTATGCTTCGTAGGTGTGTATTCATAAGACTACAAGGATGCTAGACCAAGTCAAACGGTTAAGTGTTTGATATGTGGTCATACTTGGGGAGATATCCAATGGACGGCAATGCTATTGCTCACGAGATCCTAAATGCAATAGGCGGCTCAAAAAACTTAACTCACAACGAAGTGTGCATGACACGACTTCGCCTTTCCATCAATGATATGACGCTTATAGACCATGAACAGCTGGCCACAGCCACTGGTGTTCTTGGTATTGTAGGAAAAGGCGCCAACGGACTTGAGGTAGTCTTTGGCCCCAATCTTGTATGTCAAGTAAATGATGCCCTTAGTCACATTTTGGGTGAGCCAGAAAAAACTTTTTGTTCGTTAGATGAGAAGCGAGCAGATCTTTCCACTCAGCACAATGAAGAAGTGGATGAGCTAATCTCTTTGCTTGCTCAAAAAAATACCCTTGATCAAGACGAAGAAGACTTTGACAGTCTTGCCTCTGACTTAGACGCAGACGACTTTGAAGACAACTATGAGGATGACCTCGACGCGCCTCGCCTACTCATAATCAACGGCCCAAACATCAACATGCTGGGCATTCGTGAGCCAGAGGTTTATGGAAAAGCTGACTACAGAACCCTCATAGAGACTTGTAAGGAAGAAGCCCTCTCTCAAGGTTTCTCTGATTGTGTGTGTTATCAATCAAACCATGAGGGTGATCTAGTTGATGCAATCCAGGACGCACTGGGCAGCTATGACGGTATTATTATCAATCCTGCCGCCTATACGCACACCTCAGTTGCTCTGCTCGACGCAGCGCTAGCGGTGCAAATTCCCATGATTGAGGTACATCTTACTGACATCTCTACCAGAGAAGACTTTAGGCACATTTCTTATATAAAAGATGCATGCTTTGCTACAGTTGCTGGTAAAGGAATTGACAGCTACAGAGAGGCAATCCAACTGATGGCGGTTCATCTCAAAGATGAAGCATAGCCAGTTGCTTATAACCACTTGGCGAGAAACACAAACCTGCTGTAACTTTGCCGTTGCAGCAGGTTTTTTATGCACACGTAAGTACCTCTGACTCGGTTATAACCACATCTACGGCAACATCAAATGCTGTATGAGGAAGTGTTGTCCGGCTCAAATTTTGCTGGTAAGCAAGACAAATTTTCTTGCCAGGGTACGTAGACAAGAACCGGTCATAAAAACCAGCACCATAACCCAATCGATACCCCTTTGTATCAATAAGAAGCGCTGGAACAATGCAGATTGAAGCGTCCATCTGCTCTTCTGTTAAAGCCGGTAATTCTTTTGGCGGTTCAAGTAGACCAAAAGGAGCAGCAATAAGTTGATCTAAAGAAGTAATAGCTACGAACTCTAAACAATGTCCAGGTAGACAACGAGGTACCGCCACCGTTTTCCCATCGCGTAGAGCGCTCTCAATAAACATCCTGGTAGAAACTTCAGATGAAACAGAAACATACGTTAAAACAGTAGTTGCTTCTACATATTCAGAGGTTGCAAGAAGTTTCTGAGTAATGCGATCATCAAGCACGGACCTCTCTTGCTCAGAAAGAGCTTCTCTTGCTGCTAGACGTTCTTCTCGCAAACGTTGTTTTTCTAATGCCGCAGTATCCATAAAGCCTCCCCTCTAGCTAAGAATAACAACATTTTTGTGGACATTTGGAGAAGAAACAGACACCTGTCGCAATAAATGTGACTAATTCTCAACAATTTTTATATAGCTTTCTTTTTAGCAAATTCCTGACCTGCGCAAATGTAAACCGTTTCTAACTTGTCAAAATATTGCGTATTTGTCGCTTGTTTAGCACTACATATTGAGTAAAGTTAGAGGTCGCAACTAATATTTGACGTCATTTGTCCAAAGACATACCTGCCGTCAAAATTAGTCTCAGGATTGCTATTTGTAAACTGCTGAGCGGCCATGCTCCACTCAACACGCTCAGCATGAACGCGGACGTATACATTGTCCGTGTAAAAAAGGAGTGTGCTATGCAGGAAACACCAGCACAGGAGGCTTGGGACGGCTTTGTCGGTGGCAACTGGCAAAGAGCTGTTGATGTCCGAGACTTCATTCAGAAGAATTACACCCCTTATGACGGTGATGATTCCTTCCTCGCTGGTCCAACTGAGGCTACTACAAAGCTTTGGGCGGATGTTATGGATCTCTTTGCACAAGAGACCGCAAACGGTGGTGTACTTGATATGGATACCAAGCAGGTTTCCACTATCACCTCCCACGAGGCTGGCTACATTGACAAACCACTTGAGCAGATTGTTGGTCTCCAGACTGACAAGCCCCTCAAGCGCGCTCTGATGGTAGACGGCGGCGTTCGTATGGCAATGGCTGCATGCAAGGCCTACGGTTATGAAGTTGACCCAGAGATTGTTGACTTCTACACCTATCGTCGCAAGACTCACAACGCTGGCGTTTTTGATGTCTACACCGAGGACATGCGCAAATGCCGTCACTCCCATATCATTACCGGTCTGCCTGACGCATATGGCCGCGGCCGCATTATCGGCGACTATCGTCGTGTTGCTCTCTACGGTGTTGATGCTCTTATTGCCGATAAGACAAATCAGAAAAATGGTACCGGCACCGTCATGGATGAGAAGACCATTCGTCACCGCGAGGAGCTCTCTGAGCAGATTCGTGCTCTTAAGGAGCTCAAGCAGCTTGGTGAAATTTATGGCTTTGATTTGAGCCGCCCTGCTGAGAACTTCAAAGAGGCTGTTCAGTGGCTCTACCTGGGCTACCTTGCTGCTGTAAAAGAGCAGAATGGCGCTGCAATGTCCATTGGTCGTAACACCACCTTCCTGGACATCTATGCAGAGCGCGATCTTGCTCGTGGTACCTTCACTGAGTCTGAGATTCAGGAGATTGTTGACCACCTGGTTATGAAGCTTCGTATGGTCAAGTTTGCTCGTACTCCTGAGTACAACGAGCTCTTCTCTGGAGACCCTCAGTGGGTCACTGAGTCCATTGGTGGCATTGGCATTGATGGTCGCTCTATGGTTACCAAGTCCTGCTTCCGCTGGCTCCACACCCTTGAAAACATGGGTACCAGCCCAGAGCCTAACCTGACTGTTCTGTGGTCTACTAAGCTTCCTGTAGGCTTCAAGCGCTACTGCGCAAAGATCTCTATTACCACCAGCTCTATCCAGTACGAGAATGACGATCTTATGCGCGTCTATCATGGCGATGACTACGCAATTGCTTGCTGCGTCAGCTCCATGCGTGTTGGTAAAGAGATGCAGTTCTTTGGCGCTCGCGCAAACCTTGCTAAGTGCCTGCTTTACGCAATCAATGGCGGCCGTGACGAGAAGACCGGCGAGCAGATTGGTCCTAAGTACCGTGCAGTTGAGGGCGAGTACCTTGATTACGACGATGTCTTCTCCAAGTATATGGACATGATGCGCTGGCTTGCAGGCGTTTATGTCAACGCTCTTAATGCAATCCACTATATGCACGATAAGTACAGCTACGAGCGCATCCAGATGGCTCTGCATGACGAGCACGTTCA
>CALIZK010000112.1:0-1327 GCA_938028635.1 uncultured Atopobium sp. | reverse complement strand
GCAATGGCAGACAAGGGTACTATTGCGTATAACTTCTCTTCTACTAAGGGCGAATACAAGATGCGCTTTAAGCTGAAGACCGAGGTTGACAAGGTTCTTATCGATAATGACGATCTCTATGTCAGGTATGTTGGTATTGCTAAATCCCCAGATGGTTACTCTGAAGGCTACGTATTTGAGATCATCAATAGATCTGAAAACTGGGTAAATTGCACTTTTAAGTTAGATAATTCTGAAAATTCCGTATGGGCTAACGATTCCAACTATCTTGAGAGCGGCGAGAGGGTCTTTGCATTTGTTATTAACGATTCTTATCAGAAAAAACCTCTTGCTGATCAGACTGAGGTAAATGCAGTTGTTGAGTACTACCACATCAAAGGCGGTAAGAGCATGGAAGACACTAAGACAGAAAATGTTGACCTGATAATCTCTCAGAAGAAGTAAGCGTGCCGTTGATAATGAGACAAGTACGTACACATAAAACATTTACGTGTTGAACGTGGAATACAGAGACGTCACCTGTACAATGGGTGGCGTCTATTCTTTTACTGACTGCTCTTTTAAACTCAAGAAAGAAGCGTGACCAAACATGAAGAAAGCTTTGATTTCGATTGATTACACCTATGATTTTGTAGCAGATGACGGAAAGCTAACAGCAGGTGCGCCAGCTCAGGCTATTTCAGATGCTATTTATGAGACTACAAAGTGCGCTTTTGATCGTGGCGATTATATTTTCTTTGCTATTGATGCTCACGATCCAGAAGACAACTTCCATCCAGAGACTAAGCTTTTCCCACCCCATAATATCATTGGCACAAGTGGTAGGGACCTGTTTGGCCCTCTGAATGATTTCTATCAGCAGCACAAAGACGACAGTCATGTATTCTGGATGGACAAGCGTCACTACTCGTCTTTCTCGGGAACTGATCTTGATATTCGTTTGAGGGAGCGCGGCATTAACACGGTTATCCTGACTGGTGTTCTTACCGACATCTGCGTGCTGCACACGGCAGTGGACGCTTACAACCTGGGTTATCACATTGAGGTTGTTGAGCCAGCAGTTGCATCGCTAACGCCAGAGAACCATCAGTTTGCGCTTGCGCATTTCAAAAATACCCTTGGGGCAACATTGGTTGACGCAAAACTCAACGAGATTGAGAGCGCATAAGTAAATTAGCGGCTTCGTAAATTAGTTAAAGCATTTATTTGACCCAAGGTTAGAAACTTGGGTCTTTTTGCTCGAGGCTTTAGCCTGTTGAGCGCGTGTAACGTGCGAAACACAAAACCACCCGCTATTGAACTGCCTCCCATTTCTCGTGTCCAAGAA
>CALIZK010000111.1:0-6549 GCA_938028635.1 uncultured Atopobium sp. | reverse complement strand
CGATGCGGGCCTGCGGCCGCCGTGGGGCTACGCCGTGGCGATTCGCGAGACGAGCGTGTTGGCCCACTCAATCGCCTCGCCGACGTCCTGGATGACCACCATGCCTTCGGCGAGCGCCTGGTACTGCTCATCCCACCCCTCGCGAGCCTCGACCGTCGGCGGCCAGGCCTGCCTCTGCCTGTAGGCAAAGAGCCTCTCGCACGTGCGCTTCGTCGCAGCGAGGTCTATGTCGCTGTTCGAGAACATGACCTGTAGGTCGACGAGGTCGCGCACCCTGTCGCCCGTCCCGGTGACGGCGTGCAGCTTCTGGGCCACCTGGTGCTCCAGCGTCATGAGTGGCGCCCTCCCCGGGCTGGGGAGGCCGAGCGCTGCGAACGCCGCGTCCGCGTCCTCGAGGTCGATCCAGTCCGCTGCGTCGGCGTCGCCTATCTCATCGTGTCCCACCTCGAGCGGGACTGTGCACCATGGCTTGCCGAGGTAGGAGAGCCTTACGTCGAAAGGCCGCATGACGTACTCCTCTGGCACGTCCTTCGGGTGTGCGGGCTCCCTGGGGACGACCCGCCCCGTGAAGCCCTCCCAGCCGCGGGCAAGTGCCGCTCCGAGGAGATCGGCGTAGGAGGCGGGGTCGGTGGCGGTCGCGGTGTCGAGGTCGGTGGTGTAGCGCGTCCGGGCGTTGCCGTAGCGCATCTTGATGGCGCTCCCTCCCTTCACGACCCCGTCGGGCAGCATCCCTGCGACGACGGCGTTGGCCATGAGCGTGCGCAGCCTCACGTAGGCAGCCTGGTTTCCCCCGCACTCCCTGCGGATTGCGTCGTCGAGGTGGCGCATACTGTTCGGCCTCTTCGCGGTCATGAGAGCTCCTCCCTCAGGTCGTTCATCTCCCCGCTAGTTATGTACCCCTCGTGCTGGGCCGTCTCCGCGGCCTCGTGCGCCCGCTCGCGCCCGAGTCTCGGCGCGGCAGCGCGGATGGCATCGGCCGCGCGCTGGCAGCGCACGCCCTCGTAGTGCGTGGTGCTCTCCCCCTGGCGCATGCCCAGCACGGTGACGCCCTGGCCGACGTCGCGCCTAATCCTCCTTGGGGAGGCGACCCAGATGCGGGTGGGGTCAGTAGGGGTGAGGCCCAGCAGCGCCACGACGGACTCGCCCCAGAGGTAGGCCCCCTCGCCCGCGGCCTTCACCGCAATGGCGTAGGGAGCGGCCTCTTGGTGGGGCCAGACGGGCATCCTGTAGACACCCCGGGCGACGCGCACGAGCTTACCGCGCCGCTCCTGCTGGACGAGCTCGGTGTTGGGGATGCCGAACTCCTTCGCCTCGGCGGAGGTGACGAGTCCGAAGTCGTCCACGTTTGCGTATATGTCGTCGATAATTGCCATGGCAAAAGTATATCGCATGTGAACTACTTTTGACACCATAATCTTCACGCCCGTGGCGGGTGGGTGTGATTTCAGACAAAAAGTAATCAAAGTTTTTAGAATTTCTCGTTGACATATTCCACAAGTGGAACTACTATCGTTATAAGATATTCAACAAGTGGAATACAAGGAGATGAGAGATTTGCTCAAGCAGGGAATTCTTGGTCTCTTGAATTATGGAGATATGTCCGGCTACGAGATTAAAACGATCTTTCAACAGTCGCTTAATTACTTCTGGACTGCTCAGACAAGCCAGATCTATAGAGAACTGCAGTCGCTAGAAAAAGACGGCTGGGTTACCTCAACGCTAGTTGCTCAGAAAGGAAAGCCGGACAAGAAGGTTTTCTCGATAACTGAAGCCGGTAAAGAAGAACTGCAGAGGTGGCTGAGGGAAGACTCCCAGTCCTCGGTGCTGCGCATTCCGCTTTTGATGCAGACGTTCTTTAGGGGCGAGTGTTCCTACGAGGAAAACCTTGCATTCTTCAAACGAATCGCAGATAACGCCTCATCGTTTCCTGGTGGAAGTGAGCTGGCAGCTGGCGCGGTGGCCGCTTACGCAGCTCAAATGAGTGACCCAGAGAAGGCATTGTTCTGGCAATTTACTATCGAGTACGGCAAGATGCACGAGGAAATGCTTAGGGCATGGAGCGAGAAGTGCATGAAGGAGTTGGAGGCGCACCATGAACATTCTGCTCATTAATGGCAGCCCCAAGGGCAAAGCTAGCAACTCTCTGCGTCTTGCTAAGAGTTTTATCGAGGGCGTCTCCGAGCAGCACGCCAATGAAGATGTGACTGTTGAGCAGCTCAACGTTGCCACTATGGGCATCAAGCCTTGCAAGGGTTGCTTTCACTGCTGGAAGAACACGCCTGGTAAATGCATTATGTCGGACGACGAAGAAACGGTCATTCAGAAGCAGCTTTGGGCCGATCTGGTTATTTGGAGCTTTCCGCTCTACTACTTCAACGTGCCTGGACTGCTGAAGAACCTTATTGATCGTCAGCTCCCCATGAGTCTACCCTTCATGAGCGACGCAAATAGGGGATACGGGAGCGGTGCCCACGAGTCTCGCTACGACATGTCCGGCAAGAAGCACGTCCTTATCTCTACCTGCGGATTCTATTCTTCAGAGGGTAATTACGACAGCGTTACCAAGATGTTTGATCACATTCTTGGTCAGGGCAACTACGAGAGCATTTTCTGCGGTCAAGGCGAGCTCTTCCGCGTAAAGGAGCTTTCTGCACGCACCGACCAGTACCTTGCACTTGTCAAAAAAGCTGGTACAGAATATGCGCAGGGCGGCATTTCTAACCAGACACGGGCCGAGCTCAAGGTTTTGCTGTATCCAAAAGAGATGTTTGAGCAGATGGCGGATGCAAGCTGGGGAATTTCTCGCGATACAAGCGCTCAGAGCAGCACAAACGCTGGCGAGAAACCCGTTGAGCAGCTGCCGTTTGACCATATCTTCACCTCCCAGATGGCAGCTTTGTACGACAAAACGGCTTACGACGGCAAAGATCGCGTTCTTGAGATGAACTATACCGACCTTGGTCGTAGCTATCAGATTTTGCTGGGTAAAGATGGCAGTAAAGTCTTTACTGATGGCAGTCTTACTACCACCACAAAGCTCAATACTCCGTTTGAGGTCTGGCAGTCCATTTCTAGGGGCGAGATAAGTGGACCAGAGGCGCTGGGCAAGCGTCTGTATACCGTTGAGGGCGATTTTTCCTTCATGATTGATTGGGACAAGTATTTTGGTCCCACTCCTGGCGGCGCATCTGGAGGTGCGCAGGATGCGCCAGCTAAAGAAGCTGGTAACGCGCAGAAAAATCCGCAGATGATTACAATGCTGCTCCCTTGGATTACCTTCTGGACTGCAACATCGTTTGATTCTCAGGTTGGCGCCATGATCGTGCTGCTTGTTACTGCTTTAATGCCGCTTATTATGAGGAACTTCAAGTTCACCATCTGGGACAGAATCTCATTTGCCCTGGTTGGAGCATTATCTGCAGGCGTTTTTATAAGCGGAAATGGTGACAGGAATCTTATTGTCAATTTGGGTTACCTTGCTTTTGGTCTTATGTGGCTTGCATCATGCCTTACTAAGGAGCCTCTCTGCGCTGTATATGTTAAGTACAGCTACGGCGGAGATAGTGCCTACAACAATCCGCTGTTCATGAAGACAAATTATATTTTGGCTGCATGTTGGGGTGCTATGTACGTGTTGACGGCCATTTGGAGTTGGTTTGCAGTTCAAAATGGTGTAGGCGGTATTTTGGTTATTGTTAATAACCTAGTTCCTATTGGAATGGGCCTGTTTACGGCGTGGTTCCAAAAGTGGTATCCAGCTAAGATGGCAAGCGGAAAGTAAGCAGCTCAATCCACTACAAAACACCTACACATCAAAAGAGAGCCTCCGTTTGAACTGCCTCCCATTTCTTGGACATAAGAAATGGGAGACAGTTCATTGTGCGGGTGATTATGATTCTGCAGCGTGTTAGCGTCGGCTTTGAGGCCTGGCCCACAAAATAGCGCAGCTTTGGTAGGTTCTGCCGAAGAATCGACATGTTCTTAATCAAGATAGCCAGGCAGCTAGGCGGTCGCACTACCTGATATGCATCTCTATGCATAAACTTCATCTAATATGCTTAAACATGAATAGACTAATATAAGAAATTTAACTATCGATAAATTTAGTATCTACGGAACACACCTAAGTCAGATATTCTGCTCAATTGCGGGCATATTACACATCAAATGAAGATAATCTGCACGTTTGAGGTATTTTCAGCGTAATGTATACGTCTTTTTAACAGATTATCCTACTTAGGTGTGTTTTGAACTACCTCCTATTTCTCGTGTCTAAGAAATGGGAGGCAGTTCATACGCTGGCTCTCTTTTGGGCTTCTCGTCGTTTTGCTTTACTATAGCCACATAAGGAGATGATGCGGCATGAATAAAGCGGCTCAAGTAATCAAGAACCTTTCACAGGGCTTTTTAATTTCAGGTATTTTAAGTGCGCTCATGGGTGCATACTACCTGTTCGCTAAGGCAGGGCTTCCTTTGCAGGATCCTCCGCTGGCGCTCAAAATTCAATACGAGATTAATTTTGGCGTTGGCGAGAAAATGCTTATGTTAGGTCTAACCTGCCTGTTTATCGGCTGCGTCGGCTATACCATTGCGTGGATTTGCTCCAAGACAGAGAAAGTTCAAGAGCCAGATAATCATCAAGCTGGTAGACCTTCTCGCCCTAATGAGGCAAACTGAAGCGCGACGGCTCAATTCATATTCGCAAGCAGCAGATGCGGTGTGGATACAAAAATTTGAACTATTTTCAAAACAGTACTGTCCATGTGAACTGTACTATTTATCAGCCAAATTCACTTTTTATGTGAATACTAATTTCTCATATGTTTTGGCTATCAATTTGTAAGAAAATAGAGATGTAATATGCACATCTTTTTGAGGGGCCATCATGAAAAAAGGTTTTCTTAAGAGAATCTCAGTCTTTCTCACCATGGTTGTGGCATGCCTGTTTATGTCTATTAACACAGCTCAGGCACTTGATCGCCAGAAAGACGATAGTGATCTTACCCAGATCAACATTTACCAGTTCACGCTGACCAGAGACAACATGACTGTTCTCTCGCAGGGAACTGGCGTTAAGCGTGTAGAGATTCCTGCTTCTGATACAGGCAGACTGCCCTCAACAGCTTTTGTTGTTCAGCCAACTAAAGACGGTTCCAACCAGCAGTATAACCAGCCGCTTTCTCTGAAGTTCTCTAACGCTGGTACTGTTGATGGCAAGGACGTTGACGTCTATGTCACCATCAACTCTCTGGACCTTACCCTTAAGAATGCCAACGCAGATTACAACAACCCTAATAAGACTGACGTTGCATTTTTGACCGTTGATGAGAACTGGGGAACTAAGTCCTTCCAGATTATGGACTACATTGACGTGAATCACCCCAGCTACACTGCTGATATGTTCAGGTCCTATGCAATCAACGCAAACGTAACAGTAGAGCTTAAGTACACCGATGGCACCCCTTGTAATCTCAAGCTTGTTATGCAGCCAAGTGATATTGACGTTGTCGGCGACACTGGCGCAAATGAGACCTTCTCGCTTATTAACGCCAACAGCACCATCGATAGCATTGTTATGAGCAACAGGAACATTCTTGTTGAGAGCACAAGCGGCAACAATATTACCTGGAATCCTGTTCGTGGTACCTCTGGTCCCGATCAGGAGAAGAACCTTGCAGGTTTTGCTGTTAAGTCCAAGTCAAACAGCATGACGTTTGAGTCCACCAGCGCGGCTACCAGCGGTAGCCTCTTTGGTGTGTACACTGAGGCAATTACTCCAGCTCCAGTAAAGGCAGTTGATCCAGAGCAGGCTCCTGCTAAGGCCGGAGAAACCATTACCTATACCGGCACCTTTACGCTGCCAAGGCAGGGCATTGATACCATCGGCAAGATTAAGTCGATGAGCATGGTTGACACCTTTGACGAGCGCCTTGATTTCCAGAGCCTCACCGTGAGCTTTGACGGCCAGACCCTGACCGAAGGCACTGACTATACCGTTGCTGTTGACGGCCAGAAGGTTACCGTCAACATCAAGGACCACCTGCTCACCAAGGCAAATGGCGGCAAGAAGTTTGTTATTACCTACAAGACAGTTACAAACAGCAAGGTAGAGACTGACGGCTCCAACATTGATAACGAGCTCACACAGGTTGTCGACGGAAACGTTGCTCACTCCAACAAGGTAACTACTGAGCTTCTGTACGAGAAGACCCATGAGTTTGTCAGCGGCACTCCTAACAGGGAGCTTCCTCAGGAGGTCCTGGACCTGCTTCCTGGTAAGCAGACCAGAATTCCAAACGGCACCACCGTTACCCCTGATCAGCCTCTTGGCGGTGTTACTCGCGTAGAAACCCCAGATGGAACTTGGGTATTCATCGGTTACGATCACGATTCTGAGGTCATCGACCATAAGAACGCTCACTTCATTGGCGTTTGGGTAGTTCTGCCTCAGCCAAAGAAGGACGTCCTGGACGGTCAGGGTAACTCCATCGATGGCAACAAGGTAACTGCTGGTCAGGTGCTTACGTACTCCGTTACCTACACCAACAC
>CALIZK010000110.1:0-7984 GCA_938028635.1 uncultured Atopobium sp. | reverse complement strand
TGAGACGTACGGTAGTAGAACATCTCAAGTGCAAGCTGGCAGTTCTTATCGCCAGCATGAGCGCCGTCCTCAATATCACGAGAATCGGAATGGCCAGACAGAGCGAGAAGACCAGACTGCTTATTCATCATAGTGTCAATCTCATCGATGGAGTAACCACCAACGCGAGAGAGATAGAAGACAGTAGCTGGGTCAATAGTACCGCAACGAGTACCCATGATAAGGCCATCAAGTGGAGTAAGACCCATGGTGGTCTCAAGATCGCGACCATCCTCAATAGCGGAAAGAGAAGCACCAGAACCAAGGTGGCAGCTAACCAGCTTGTGAGTCTGACCGTTGGTAAACTCATTGGTTGCACGCCAAATATAGCGGTGAGAAGTACCGTGAGCACCATACTTACGGACGTGGTATTTGTCAACAACATCGCGAGGAAGAGCATAGCGATGTGCCTTCTCTGGCATATTGAAGTGGAAAGAAGTATCGCAAACGATTACATTGCCAACCTCTGGGAAGAGTTCACGGCAAATCTCAATAACATCAGCCTCAGCATAGTTATGAAGAGGAGCAAGTGGAGCAACCTCACGGACCTGAGCCAAGACCTTATCGTCTACAACAGCAGACTCTGGGAAGTACCAACCACCCTGAACAACACGGTGACCAATGCCATCGATTGGCTTATCAATAGTCTTAAGGATGTCAAAGACATGCTTAATAGCAGTCTTGTGATCAGGAAGAGCAACCTCAAGCTTCTGCTTCTCTCCACCAAGCTCCTCGTGACCAACAAAAGAACCTTCGATACCGATACGCTCGCAGTTTCCTTTTGCGTAAACCTCGCGGGTGTCAACGTCAAGAAGCTGATACTTAAGAGATGAGCTACCTGCGTTGATAACCAGTACGTTCATGTGACTCCTCTTTCCGTGAAGCAGTGCAGACTAGTAAGTCTTCCTCTCCTACTTCAAATAAACATAACCGCATGACATCATAAACCCCAAGATACCCCGGAGTTAAATAGACGAGCAAAAAACTTGAATATTTTTATTTTCCGCCCATAGAATCATTCAACTGCTTGCCACCTAAAATGTGGAAGTGGACGTGATTGACTGTCTGACCACCATGCTCTCCAGTGTTGGTAACAACGCGGAATCCAGTCTCCTTAATTCCTGTCTTTTCTGTTACCGCGGCTATAGCCTTAGTAACACTCTCAAGGGTTGCTGCAGGAATACCATCAATGATGTTGTCGTAGTGGTTCTTAGGTACAACAAGAACGTGAACAGGAGTAATAGGATTTAGGTCATTAAAAGCTACAACGTTTTCATCCTCATAGAGAAACTCTGTAGGGATTTCTTTGTTAGCAAGCTTACAAAAAATGCAATCAGACATAACCTCTCCTTTACTCGTCTAAATATGCAGTAGAAGGCGCTGCAGTCGTATCAGTAATTGCGGCTCCTGCCTGGGACTCATCAAGCAGAACCTTAACCTTCTGCTCTGCAGTATCAAGCCTTCCACGAAGATCCTTTACCAGCTCAACGCCACGAGCATACAGAGCCAAAGACTCCTCGAGCTCCAAATCTGTGCCCTCAAGCTTACGAACAATCTGCTCAAGCTCAATAGAAGCATCTTTAAAAGTCAGCTCTTCGGTCTTCTTAGTATCCATGTTGTTCCCCTTATCTATGAAAGCTCAATGTCAGAAACAGTTGCCTTAATTGTTCCATCCGTCATTTTGACCAGCAATGAATCTCCAACCGAGGCGTCTTTGGCCGTTTTAATGACAGATCCCTTTTCATCTTGGACATATGCATATCCCCTTGTAAGAACCTTTAGAGGAGAAAGCGCGTCTAATTTTCCTGCAAGCGAAGACAGCAAAGCCTCATGTGGATGGAGCATGGCAGCACTAGCTCTGGTTAGCCTTTGTGACTCAACAGAAAGCGTCTCTTTCTTTCTTGCAAGAAGCGCTGGCAGAGCGTCCATAAGCCTTTGCTCAGTCTGATTAAGGTCTTCTGTTCTTGTAGAAATAATATAAGCAGGATCTTTCAAACAAGGACGGTCAGACAGCTTTTCTAACTGGAATTTTTTACTTGCTAGAGCATTTTTCATTGCCAAGTTAGAGCGTTGCTCAACAGTTGTAAGTCCCGTTTTATAGAACTGCAAAATCTTTCTTGTAGCATTTCCAAGGCGAGAAATTCTGTTGTTAAACGTAGTTTGTAACTCACTAATAGCGGGAGCCACAGACTCTGCAGCAGCAGTTGGCGTTGAGGTTCTTCTATCAGAAACCATATCTGCAATGGTGGTATCGGGCTCATGACCAATGCCCGTGATAACAGGAACTGGACATGCAGCAATAGCGCGAGCCACTCCCTCATCATTGAAACACATAAGATCTTCGAATGAGCCACCACCACGCACTAGCAAGATTGCATCTGGCTGTGTAGTTGCAGCAACCTGGAGAGCTCTCATAATAGTTGCAGGTGCATGAGTACCTTGAACAGCACAGCCAGATACCTCAAGCTCTACAAGAGGGTTTCTGCGCGCAAGCGTACGCTTAACATCATCAATGACGCTGCCAGAAAGTGAAGTAACTACACCAATGCGTGTACAAAACTCTGGAATGTAGCGCTTTCTGGAAATGTCTGTAAGACCTTCTTTTTCTAGCTTTTTAGCAAGCTGTGCCACCTTTTGGCGAAGGTCTCCTTCTCCGGCGATCTGAATAGTACGCGCATGAAAAGAAAGTTTGCCGCTTGAAGCGTAAATATCAAACTTTCCTGTCATCTGGATTTTCATGCCGTCTTGCAACGTAATGCCACTAGCAGCATAAATCTTTGACCAGACAATGACTGCCATAGAACTAACAGGGTCTTTTACGTCAAAGTAACAATGTCCAGACTTGTAGTTTGGGCCCCTAAATCCAGAAACTTCTCCAACCACCGTCATAGATGGCATTGAGGCAACTTCATTTTTTGCAAAGAGCACCGCATCAGATACTGAAAGAACAGAATCTTCTTTCTCTTGAATCTGATCCATTACTAATTCCTGCTTCTGGAAGAACCAAGCAGATATAGAAGTTGGAGTGCAGAAACCATTGCAGCAGCTACGTAAGTAAGAGCAGCGGCAATCAGTACCTTTTTAGCGCCATTGTAGTCAAAGCCTGCAGGAGCGTTTGCCTTCAAAAAGGCCAATCCACGCCTTGAAGCATCAATCTCTACAGGAAGCGTAACTATATGGAATAAGAAGGTGAATGCATACAGCCAAATTGCTAGCACGGTCATGCCTGAAACATTTAGCAAGACACCAGCAATAAAGACATAGATCCATGCTGCGGATGCTAAATTAACAACAGGAACAAGAGCGGAACGAACGCGAGATGGCATGTACATCTTAGCGGTCTGAACAGCATGACCTGCTTCATGACAAGAAACAGCAACTGAAGCTACGCTACCCTCAGAGAAGTTTGCATCAGAGAGGTGCAGGCAATTGTCACGTGGATCAAAGTTATCGGTGAGCTCACCAGAAATTCTCTTGATGCCAACATTGGCCGCTCCGTTAGTGTCCATCATGGTACGAGCAACAGAAGCGCCAGTGGCATTAAACCCTGAAGGAACTAGAGAATACTTTTTAAATTCATGTTTGATGTACCACTGAGTACCCAATCCGAGCACCAACGAGGCAACTACTAGAACAATGTATGGGATAAACGCACCTGAGTAATACATATTTTTCTCCTATCTATGTATAGAGATGAGTATACCCAACTCACCGGACAAAAAGTCAGGTTTGTAAGAGTAATCATGCTTAACCCTAGGTAAATCGCTGCTTTTACAGTAGCTCTACTCGACCATTTTTAACTGTTAGTCCTACCTCGCCATTGAGTAGTCCAACAAGCTGCTTACCTACTAATTGATAACGCCATCCAGTTTTAAGTCTTGCATCAGCCTTGTCCAAAAGCAGATCAGTAAGATCGTCTTTATTGGCAATTAACGGAGATGCAATTCCCTCTTTTTCTGAAACAATCCTGATAAGAGCATACATAAGCTCAACAACACCTTCAGAGCCAGCTGAAGGATGAGCATGATGTTCGATTTTTGGGCACTGATCTGCGGGTGTCTTTTGTCCACGCTTAATTGCATCTAGTAGATGCACTACCCCACCTTGAGAGATTTGCTCAGTGCCGCGGATTTTGCGCAGTCTATCTGGTGTTGTAGGAACACGGCGACAAATCTCAATAATGAGTTCGTCAGAAAGCACCCACTTACGTGGAACATCTCTTTTAGCAGCAGTTTCTTCTCGCCAGGCACACACCTCTCGAGCAATAGCAAGTTGTCTGCGCGTAAGCGAGCCAGAACGTTTTAAACGGAGATATGCCTGATAGGGGTCTCGACGATACTGCTCAATATTAGTATGCTGGTCCATCTCTGGCTTTACCCAGCTCAGACGATCAAGCTTGATGAGCTTCTCAACCATTTGATTGTAGATTGCGGGAAGATATCTCACGTCGTCCTCGGCATATACCAGCTGCTCTTTATCAAGAGGTCGCTTTGACCAGTCTGTCAGAGACTCAGCTTTAGCAAGCTTAACGTTAGCAAAATTTTCTACCAGACCGGCGTAGCTCACCTGCTGACGCATGCCCAAAAATGCAGCTGCTACCTGCGTATCAAATACAGGAGCACACGCGCAATCCATTTTTTCTAGCAAGACCTCAAGGTCTTGTGAGCACGCGTGGAAAATCTTGACAATCTGTGGATTTTCCAGGAGCTCTTTAAGCGGAGTTAGGTCATCAATAAGCAAGGGATCAATCGCAGCAATCTCTGAACCTGTGGAAACCTGCACCAGGCAAAGCTTGGGGAAGTAGGTTTTCTCGCGAAGAAACTCCGTATCAACTGCAAGGATATGCGAAGTCTTTGCTCGCTCACAAAATGCGGAAAGTTCTTCTGAGGTTGCTATATACAATGCGTCCATCCAATTGCCGATTAAGTACCTAACGTAAAGCGATACACTCATACGTATCAAAATGATATACCAGCTTGTCGCAAATCTTCGGAGGATATATGAGAACCCTCATCATTCACAATCCTTGCTCGGGTTTTAGCTCTGACGCAATCTTTGAATTTGAGCGCGCTCTTCTGAAAAGCGGCGACGAATGCCTGGTAAAGCTAGTTGAAAGCCATTGGCACACAGATGAGGTTTTGAGTTCTGTTCAGCCTGAAGATTTTGACGTAGTGGTGCTCTCGGGCGGAGATGGCACCGTATCTAGCCTGCTCTACGGCCTTAGAGGATTCCCGACACCTATTTTGGTCTTCCCTTCCGGAACCGCTAATCTTCTGGCAGCAAGTATTGGAAACGCTCCTGAGCCCAACGCACTGGCACTGGCCTGCAGAAACCTTCAGACCGCTCAACTTGATCTGGGTGAGATTACCTGGACCACAGTATCGGGAGAAACCCATGTAGCTGGAGTTCCTTTAATGGCTGGCACAGGCCTTGATGCAGAGATTATGCGTTCAGCTATCCCCCACAAACAAACCTTTGGAGAAGCCGCATACTTTACTGCAGCCCTAGCCAACCTTATGCCGCCAGTTCACGACTTCAAAATTACCGTTGACGGCAAAGTACATGAGCTTCAGGGCATTGGCTGCCTTATTGCAAACAGCTCCATGATGCAAGCAGGAATTGAACTAGCCCCTGGTAATCGCATGAATGACGGTCTGCTTGAGGTTATTGTCATTGAGACTCACATGACTGCAAAGCTGGTACGCCCACTGCTTTCTGGTTTCTTTGATCGCACGGGAGACTCGCTTGGTAGGCCCTACCTCAATAGCTTTAGCGGTAAAGAAATTACCGTTGAATCAACAGCGCCTATGCCACTGGAAGTAAATGGCGAGGTCACCTGCCACGACATATACGCCTATTCTGCTAGGTGTCTTCCTGGCGCGGTAAACGTTGTAGTGGACCACATGAGCCCTTACAGTAAGAAAGCATAAGAGCAGGTAAACGGCACTTTATATACTCTCAGGGAGCGCGTTTTCTTTTCTTTCGTTTTCGTAACATTCAGCCAAAAAGATTGCACGTAACCGCCAGATTAACTAATCTTTTATAGATACATTGCTAAGGTACGCACGCAAAATTCTGATGTGTGCGCACAGTTGATGGGATATTTTTTGGTTGACGTTTCTAAAATTCGCGAGAGGTTCGATGAGCTTTCGACTCCTATTCTGAAGTCCGGAAGACTCTACCAACTTGCAACTTTTACACAACATGGAACTACCAGCACGCTCGACCATGTTATTGCGGTTGCTTATAGCAGCCTTGCATTTGCTATGAACGCTGGCATCAAAGTTGACGAGCATGCCCTTGTGCGTGGCGCGCTTCTGCATGACTACTACCTCTATGATTGGCATGATCACGAGGCCGCGCCAGACAACTGGCACGGATTTACGCACCCTCGTCATGCACTTGATAATGCCCGCGAGGATTTCCCTGATTTAACCCCTGTTGAGGAAGACATCATCTTGCATCACATGTTTCCTCTGGTTCCCATTCCACCTCATACCAAAGAGGCCTGGATTGTAACAACTTGCGATAAAGCTTGTTCAACTGCAGAAACACTAACAGGCAATCCATACAAAAAGGAGGGCTTCCGCCCAACGGGTTTCTCGACACCTGAAAGCGATTTTCAGGGCACAACAAACAGTGAGTCAGATGAGTTTAACGACTACATGGATTACGGAAACCTCTCGTGAGTACCATGACTGAGACGCTACGTACACTCTTTGCACTCGATAAGAATATTGAGCTCTTTGTGCAGTATCTGCCTCAGATGGTCATAATATTTGCGCTGATTTCTTTTGGTGGTTGGGTATACGAGACCATTTATTGCTCCGTTGTTGAGGGAGAATTTACCAAGCGCGGTTTTCTTTTTGGTCCTACCTGCCCTATTTATGGCATTGGAGCGCTTGCGGAATGGCTGGTACTTGGCCAGATTTCTAATCCAATTATTGTCTTTATCATTGGTGCAGTTTTAGCCACCGTTATTGAGTACTCAACTGGCCTCTTTTTGGAGCGTCGCTTTAAAAAGAAGTGGTGGGACTACTCCATGTTTAAGTTCAACTTGCATGGTCGAATTTGTCCCCAGGCCAGCGCAGTATTTGGTGCGTTTTCTGTTACCTCAGTTTTTGTACTAGTCCCAACGATGCTTAATATTTTGATGCTTTTCTCCAAGCACACTGTCTCGGTTGTAGCGTTTATTGTGGTTACGCTTTATTTTTTGGACACGGTTGCTAGCCTTCTTTGGAATGGGCCTACTACCCATCACAAAGTTGAAGCCGCAGCTCAAGGTGCATCAATAAAGGTTGAAGAAGCCGCACAGAATGCTTCGCAAAAAGTAAGCGCTGCAGCACAAAACGCATCGCAGAAAGCAAGCGCAGCAGCTCAAAAGGCAAATGCGGCGGCCCAGAATGCAACTCTTATTGCTACCCAAAAGGCTCAACAGGTTTCACAAAAAGTCCAGGTAACTAAGAAGAAACTTGACGATACCACGCAAAAAGTCAGAGACCACTTGCCGGGTTCGTTCCCATGGGACAACTAGACGAGTTTCTCGACATATTGTAATACCTCAGGAAACGCTGATTTCGAGTTTGGATTTGTATGTACACCATTGAAAGTAGAGTTAGATATAGCGAGTGTGATGAGACCGGAAAGCTTTCCCTGGTAGGCGTTATGAACTATTTGCAGGACTGCTCGACGTTCCACTCAGAAGATATTGGCCGCGGCTTTAAGCAACTGACCAGCGAGGGATACGCATGGGTTCTGGCAACGTGGCAAATCCAAGTTGACCGCCTTCCCCAGTTCGGCGAGAAGATCTGCGTAGGTACCTGGTCGTATCAAATGAAGGGTCTTCAAGCATCTAGGTCGTTTGTTATTAATGATGCAGACGGCGCAACCATCGTAAAAGCTGACTCTACCTGGTATTTGATGGATATCCATGAAGGCAAGGCTG
>CALIZK010000109.1:0-8898 GCA_938028635.1 uncultured Atopobium sp. | reverse complement strand
GAAACTTGTATACTACTTGTCTTGTACCTAACGTATGCATGACTAATTTCTTACTCACTTCGGAGGACCTATGTCATTTGAGACAGGTGTTTTTCCGGTTTTAGTTTCTGAAGATGCGGCTACTGAGTCACTATCTCCACAGGTCAGAGGTGGGCTCAATGCGTCGTCCGCTACACCTCTTCATGTTCAGCTGTCGGATTTGATGCGCGTCAAAATTCTGTCAGAAGACTGGAAGGCAGGAACGTACATTCCGTCTGAGGCCGAATTTATGGCGCAGTATGGTGTGAGCAGGGGAACCATCAGAAAAGCCATTCAATCCCTGGTCAAAGAGGGTTTGCTGCTTACTCAAAAGGGTCGAGCAACACAGGTTATCTCTAACACTGTTCGTCATGCGGCGGGAAATACTGTGCTTTCATTTGCAGCCGCGCTCAGAGATGGTGGCTTTGAGTATCGAACCGAAGTCCTATTTAAGCAGGTAGTTCCTGCAGATCAAGTCGTTGCCGAGCATTTAGAGATTCCCGTTGGCTCTGACGTACTCTTTTTGCGTCGTGTCAGGAGCGTCTCGGATAGGCCTGTGGTGTGCCAGGAATCATGGTCTA
Source organism: uncultured Atopobium sp. (assembly GCA_938028635.1). Taxonomy (GTDB): domain Bacteria; phylum Actinomycetota; class Coriobacteriia; order Coriobacteriales; family Atopobiaceae; genus Lancefieldella. The sequence goes on along the minus strand of CALIZK010000109.1, from coordinate 8,299 downwards.
ACCTGCTTGTTTGCCCACAGCTTGAGGAGGCAGACTTTGAGAATGAGTCGCTCTTTGACGCGGTTGAAAGAACTTCTCAAAAAGAGATTGCGCGCTCTCGCATGCGCTATCAGTCGCAAATTGCAGGTAAAGACCATGCCGACTACCTGCAGTGTTCTCCAAATGAGGCTTTGCTTGTACTTGAGCAGGTAATTGAGCTGTCCGACGGCAATTGTATTGAGTGGAGCCAGACTTGGCTTGCCCCGCATCAGAGTGTTGTTGGCGTATCTGAGCAGGTAGATGGCTCTATTGGACCTCTGGATATCTCTTCCGTTCGTCAGTCAGAGCATGTGGGTGCATCGCTGACTTCTGCAGAAATAGAATCTGATCAGCGCAAACAGCTTGAACTTGATTTACGTCACGAGGCGCTTGCAGTGCGTCGAGGCATTATTGAGTTGGCACATCGCTACAGCTCAACGCCATTCCACATCGGCGGCGCGTGTTCTGTGGCAGATATAGTTTCTGTGCTTTTGAGCAAGGTTATGCAGGTGGGCCACAGGGATTGTGAATGGGAACTCAGAGACCGATTGATTCTCTCTAAGGCTCACACGTCGCTGGCACTATTCCCAGCTCTTTTACGTGCGGGAATGATCTCTCAAGAGGATATTGACCGCGGAGTCTTTGGACCCGATGCCGTCCTCTTTAAGCATCCACTACGAGACCCTCAGCGTGGCTTTGAAATCTCTGGTGGCAGCCTTGGCATGGGCTTGGGCTACGCCGCCGGCCTGGGTTTAAGCCTTCGCAGAAAAGATCTTCCTTCTCGCGTTTTTTGTATTTTGGGTGACGGCGAGTGTGACGAGGGTTCCATTTGGGAGAGCGCGGCGTTTATCGGCCACAACCAGCTCTCCAACGTCACGGTCATTGTCGACCAGAACCGCATGCAACTGGACGGCCCTTGCGCATCCATTTTGGACACCGGTTCAATTGCAAGAAAGTTTGATGCGTTTGGTTTTGAATCTGTCGAGGTAGACGGACATGATGTGCTTGCGCTGTACGACGCATTAAAGCAGCAAACTTCAAGGCCTCGCGCGATTATTGCGCACACCATCAAGGGCAAAGGACTCTCATTTGCCGAGAATAACGTTTCGTTCCACGACGCGTGCGTGACGGACGACCTCTATGAACAGGCATTGCTTGATCTGAAAGTCGCAGAGGAGGCATGCTCATGTTAGATACATCTTTGCAGCCATCGTGCATTTCGGCTGAAGAGTCGCAGATGCTTGCGGGTATGAATACAAAGGAAGTGTTCGGCTGGGTTATGGGTAAGCTTGCCGAGGATGACGAGCTGCTGACTGTTGCCGTTGCCGACTATGGTCGTCGTTTGAACCTAGATCGCTTTCGAGAGCTTCGACCAGACGGCTACATCCAGTGTGGAATTGCAGAGCAGAACCTTATTGAAGTGGCGTCTGCCTGTGCAAATGAAGGTTTCCACGTTTTTGCGCCGTGCTATGCCACGTTTGTGACCTCACGAACGCTCGACCAGATTCGAGTCAACCTTGGCATGATGAAGTCGCCCGTGGTGCTTGTAGGTGTTGCTGCTGGCTGCGAATCCGCAGCTACAGGCCCATCTCACATGGCTGTGGAGGACATTGCGATTACCAGGACCATCCCGGGGCTTTCCGTGCTCAATCCGATCGATAATGCCCAGCTTGCGGCCACGCTCATGGACCTCGCAAAGCATCCCCGACCAGCTTACGTGCGTATGACCTCGTGTGATGGCGTCAATCTGCATCCAGATGGTTACGTTTTTGATGCGTCCGGTGTCGAGAAACTCTTTGAGTCGGCTTGCGCGGTGGGTGCGGCGGGGACATTTGAAGTCGCAGACGGCGCAGCGACGCCCGAAGCAGCGGCTGCTGAAGCCTCAACTGAAGTCACGACCGTCACTCAGCCGAGGCGTGTGACCGTTCTTACAACAGGTGCGATAACCAGCCGAGTTGTTGAGGCAGCTCAGAGAGCTGCAGGGCAGATTACCTCAGTGCAGGTGGCTGCTGAGCAAGCCGCTGCCGCGCAGACAAACATCGAGGTTTACGGTGTGTCGAATATCAGGCCACTTGACGCTTCTCTGACGCAAATCTGTCAGAACTCTGACGTGATTATTACGGTTGAAGAGCACAGCATTTTGGGTGGATTTGGCAGCGCCGTTCTCGAGCAGCTTAGCGCATCAGGCACATGTCCGCAGGTAATACGTTTAGGCATGCCCGATACGTATTTGGAGGCAGATGTTCACCACAACATTCTTGCGCGTGCTGGACTATCGGTTGAGAGTCTACAAGAGGTCCTTCTCGCCAACTGTTAAATCAACTGATCAAATCCGGGAAGTCTTTTGTATACTCGCTTGATGATTTAACATTCCAAGAACGGACGAATAACTTTTGAGAGCTCGACAATTTTCATATTGAAAGTCTTTATTTAATTAGCCCTCATGAAGATAGTGAGTTAGTTGGAACTGTCCCTTGCCCATTGAGATGATGAACAAGGGATCGTCCCCATGTTCTTGATTGATTATTTTTTCAACTTCTTGATTTGTAGTAATGTGGCCGATTCCATTATTCCAGGTGACATGCCAGTCACAGTAAAGGACTGATTTTTCAGGTTCTTGCGGAGGTGTATAAATCCCACCAATTTTTTCTCCCTCGCAAATGAGTGATGGCATTGAATAGAACCACACATCATCTGAATATTCATTAGCAAAAGTCATACATGCAATTTGAGTCTCAGGATTAGGGGTGTCACATTGAACCCATTTAATACTTGGAGGGTTAAAGCTCCCAGTAAAAAGAATATATATAATCGATGCAGACATAGGTATTATCGCAATGGTTTGTAAAACGGTGTGTACAAGTTTTCTACTATAGTTTAAAGACTCAAAAAAGCTGCGAGACGACACGATTAAAAAAATGACTATAGCCGCTAAAATAAAGCATACCATCCAGTGTCTAAAAAACAGTACTCCTAAAAAACACACTGGAGTGGGATATGTTATGAACGAAATGAATTCATTTGCATAGAACAGCAGAAAGAGAGTTGCTAAATAAATGGCCGCTCTTAGTAAATGAACAAGGCGATTAGTCTTTGAAAGCATCTCATTACCTCATTCTGCAAGTTTGAGAAATAACATCAACTCATGATTTCATAGACGGATAAGATTTGTATGTATGGGATAAAAATTTTTTCTTGTTAGGGTTTCAACGGCATTTGAGTTTGTAGTTGTAATGTCGTATTGGTTATTTTCATGAACTAGTAGCCACTCAATATCTTTAGTTGGTACTGAGTCGCTATATAACCTAATAGTTGCTATACTTTCTCCCAAGCCGAATGGAAAACGTAAAACATAAAAGTGGAGAGTTTCTTCTCCTCCAAAATCAAAATCCTCAAGTAAAACAACTCTGGATAATGAAATTTCTCCAGTATTTACTACAGGTTTATAATCATTTTGACAGGAAAAGATGCAAGGAATGAATAAAAATAATGCTGCACAAAAAGCAACAGAGGTATTATAAACAGCAAATAGGTAAGTTGCTTTTTTAAAAAAAGTAACCATAGATTTTATTTTAGACAACAGTATTAGTGAAGTTATTAGAATGAAAATAGACATAAGAAATAATGCCTGCGGTATTGTTAACAAAGTGCCAAGAAAGCTCACTGGAGTAATATAATCAAGTGAGAAGAAAGAGAAATTTGAGAAGAAGAAATAAACCACTGACAGGACGCAAATAACAAAATATACGAAGCAAATTACCGTGATAAAAAACCCTTTTGACCTGTCCATCGCGATATCCTTTTCTGTAGGCAGATAAAGACATTTCAGTAGAACGGTGATAACGAAAAAACTCCTTATTGTGGGAGTTGTTATACTTTCGGCGCTTTTTGACCTTCTCGCAAAAATCGGCCCTATTTCTATGGGTCAAATCACAATTATATTTTATATTGTCGAAGAAAGTATGTCTGCAATAAAAATCTTAAAGAAGCTTGGCATAAAAACACCTGCTAGATTAGTTAAACTAATAAAAGAAAAACTTAATGACAAATAGCGTATGGTGCCCCCAACGGGAATCGAACCCGTATTGCCGCCTTGAAAGGGCGATGTCCTAACCGTTAGACGATGGGGACGCGAAGAAAAAGTATAGCAAAGATGCTGCAGATTTCTAGGGCTAAACGACGCGATTTTGGGCTTTCATCTATTCTTCGTTTTCCCACCAGTCTAGTCCGGCTTTAAACGCGTAGTCACGAGCGCTCTGAGTCACGCCGGGCACCGACTCTGCCCACGAAATAAATTCCGGCACGTCGGCGATAATCGCCTCGGCCTCGTGAACTGCGATAACGTTTTCGGCAAACGTGTCAGGCGTAAAGTTAATTCTGCACGGAATGTAGAGATCAACAAAAGATGGCCTGAGCAGCGCATATGCCGCTCCCTCGCCAAGGTTGACAAAGCCTTTCAGCGCGCGCTTTGCCGCGGGCATGCGATTCAACTTGAAGAACAGCAGCGTAAACGCCAGACGCATCCAGGCATTTGACTGATATCCACAGCTCTCGTCCAGCTTGTGGAGCCCCTCCTCGTCCTCCAGTCGAGCAAGAACATATGCCAAGGTAAAACGCGCACCCAGCAAATCTGTTGGCGAGAAGAACAAGAGATCTTCACAGGCTTTTTTGGAGAGCTTGAAGCAAGCGCAATCGGTTGCAACCTGGGCAACCTGTGCGTAGAGGCGCAAAAGTGGTCGAGCTTCAGCGCAGCTCCAGGCATCACCTTGCTCTTGCTTTGCTTGTTCCAATTTTGGCCTAAAGATAGGGTCGAATTCTTTTTGCAGGTCAAGCAGGTCGTTGAGGATTGCTGCAGGATGATTGTTGGAGATTTGCGCCAGGATTCTCTGTGCTTCTAGGTTGATACTTGTATTGTTAAGAGCTGGATTTTCAGTAATATTTGTCATCTGATTATGCAAGAAATTAAGCAGATCCATGCGGCTTGAGAAGAAGTCTGCATCGGAATCAATTTCTTTAGTAATTCCAGCCTGATACTTGCCAATGACGTTGACGTATTGAGAAAAAGCCTTTTCTTCTTCGTCAGCAATGAAGTCTTCAGGGGAAGCTTCCACCGCAAGCTTCAACTCGTAGAGAGCAGCTTCAGAGACGATGTTCTTTTCTCGTGCACACTTAGCTACCAGGCGATCTACTTGCTCGCTGACCATATCGTTAGCGGAATGCTTAATCACTCTGCATCACCACCTGAGTGTGGATTATTTGGCCCGTCGATATACGGTCCGTGTGGTCGTGGACCAGCAGGACCGCCAGGGCCAGCAGGGCCGGAGCCGACCGGGTCGTCGGGGAAGTCGGATCCACCAGGGAAAGAATCTGTAGAAGCAAACAAGGCATTTGCCTGCATCTGCAGCTCTTTTTCTGCAAGTTCAACGGTCTTTGGGTCTCTCGCCCTAACTTGATCTGCAAGCCAACGACCAAGAACACCGCGTCCTATCAGGTCATTTCCTTCTTGCAGCAGCACGGTGGCCTCTGCGATGGCAATGATGAGCTCGTCCTCGGAGTAGGGAAGCACGTTAAGGCGAGAGAATTCTCCCTCGGGCAAATCCTTCTGCACGAAGCAACAAAGCGTTGCCTCAGGATAGCGCTCAATCAGCAGGTCAAGGTAGTGCTCCGCCTCAACAAACTCACGCTTCTTGAAGTGAATAGCCAGGCGAGCCAGCAAAATCCACGGGTCATCTGCCCCGCGAGGCGGATCTAGCTTGCGGTACTGGTCCATAAGGTTGTCGAGGGCGTCTTCGTCCTCAAGTTTTGCGTACGCGAGTGCAAGCGTAAAACGAGCATCGGCTGCGTCGGCAGCGTCAAGCTCCAGGAGTTTCTCGCCATATGCGATGGCGTCTTTGTTGCGGCCGCAGATAAGCGCGCGAGAAGAAAGCGTTGCCAACCAGCGCTTATAGGGGTTGATTGCCAGCCTCTGGGCAAGTTCTGCCTGCTCAGCGGGGAGTCCCTGCGAGGACTCTTGAGCCTTCTGATAGCACGCGGCTTCTACTTGGGGGAGCTTCTCCACAAGGAACTGGTAGTAGGCATCAAAAAGCCTGCTATTTGAGGCGTGGAGCATGCGCTGAGCGTCAAAACAGTTGGGGTCCAGTTGAATTGCCTGATTGAGGAGGCGTTTTCCCTGGTCGATAAGGGCCTGCGCCTGAGATTCCTCGACAAACGGCAGGCGATAATCAACAATCTCGGCCGCTTGCGCAACTAGATTGAACGCGCGGTCTTCGTCGGTTTGAGGGAGGGAATTGCGGTCGTTGGAGAATCGCCAGTTGAAGTCCTTCATCAGCGTAGCAATGCTGTCCTCGTCGCCGACTTGCGTGCGAGCAAAGCGGAGGATAAGCCGCTGGTAGTCTTCTTTTACCGGGTCAAACGCCACAGGATTCCTTTCTCTCTTACGTAATGATATCGCAGGTTATTGAGGTGTGCGGGGTAACTCCGCGAGCGTCGTAAGAAGATTGCGAACGGCAGACGGAAACGTTTGGAGTGGACGGGTTTCTCGCCAGAAGGGCGTCAGTTTCCTGTCAGATACGTGCATAAATTTTGAATGATATTGCATAAAATGACACTTTCATTTTGGTACGGGTGTTCAAAATGAGCTAGAATAGAAATTTGAAAAGAAGTAATTGCGAAGAATGGCTTCGCTAGCCGCTTAGGGAAGCGGCACATAGTTAAGGAGAGGTTTTATGGGACGTTTTACAAATCCACGCGATCTGTATTTTGGCGAGGGCGCTCGTCATGAGGTTAAGAACCTCAAGGGTAAGAGGGCAGTTATCGTTTCTGGCGGCAGCTCCATGCGTCGTGGCGGCTTCCTTGATGACATCGAGAATGACCTCAAGTCTGCAGGTTTTGAGGTTGCGCACATTGAGGGCGTCGAGTCAGATCCTTCCGTCGAGACCGTTATGAGCGGCGCTGCTAAGATGAGCGAGTTCCAGCCAGACTGGATCATTGCTATCGGCGGCGGCTCCCCAATCGACGCAGCTAAGGCTATGTGGATTAAGTACGAGTATCCAGAGACCACTTTTGAGGACATGTGCAAGGTCTTTGGTCTTCCTGAGCTCCGCACCAAGGCTCACTTCTGCGCAATTTCTTCTACTTCCGGTACCGCAACTGAGGTAACCGCATTCTCCATCATTACCGATTACCAGAAGGGTGTTAAGTACCCAATCGCTGACTTCCAGATTACCCCTGACGTCGCAATTGTTGACCCTGAGCTCACTTACGGCATGCCTGTTAAGCTTGTTGCTCACACTGGTATGGACGCACTGACCCACGCTATCGAGGCATACGTTTCTACTGTTGCTTCTATGTACACCGACGGCGACGCTCTGCACGCAATCCGCGAGATTGTCGAGTGGCTGCCAAAGTCCTACAAAGGTGACAAAGAGGCACGTCAGCACATGCATGACGCACAGTGCATTGCTGGTATCGCATTCTCCTCTGGCCTTCTGGGCATCGTTCACTCCATGGCTCACAAGACTGGTGCTGCATTCTCCGGTGGACACATCATCCACGGTTGCGCAAACGCTATGTACCTGGGCAAAGTCATCCAGTTCAACGCTCGCGACGAGCGCGCAAAGACTCGCTATGCATTCATTGCTAAGGAGATCCTGCACCTCGAGGGCAACACTGAGGACGAGCTGGTAGAGGCACTTGTTCAGAAGATTCGTGACATCAACGACGCTCTTAACATCCCACAGGGCATCAAGAACTACGGCGAGGGTGGAACCAAGTCCGAGACCTCCATCATCGACGAGAAGGAGTTCTTCGAGAAGGCTCCAGAGGTTGCTCGCCTTGCTATCGAGGACGCTTGCACCCTCTCCAACCCACGCAAGCCTACCCAGGAGGAGATGGAGCAGCTGCTTAAGTGCGTCTACTTCGACCTTCCTGTCGAGTTCTAAGATCTAGCTTAGACACTTAGCTTCGCTAAAAGCCTGGTAGCGTTCCGCTACCAGGCTTTTTTGTGCGCCCGGCGCGGGCGTAGGCGCTGCGGCGTGCTGGTAACGTGTGCAGGCGTGCGCGGGCACGTAAAAAGTTTCTCGGATCCTAAAAACACCTCAAATTAACTCCAAGTGGTAAAAAATGCGTTTAGTTGGGGTTTTCATTTTTCTGCATATAGTGTTTCCCCAGATAAAAGTTTTTGGCGCGGTAAAAAATCGTCTTAGTTGGGGATAAATCGGCCAATTTTAAGTTTTCATCCCCAACTAAACGGGTTTTTTACCTTTTTCGGCACATAATTTTA
>CALIZK010000108.1:0-5345 GCA_938028635.1 uncultured Atopobium sp. | reverse complement strand
TTGGCGCGAGATTTGTATCATTAGCCATTCAAGCAAATTCAAGCTTACTTCGCACAATCTGTTGTCATAAAAATGACTTGACCCTATATCTCTGGCAGGACGACAAATGGATACCAGTAGGCCCTCACTTAAACGTTGTAAAAAAGACTCGAAAAAGTCGTAAAAAAGTATTGCAATCGTAAGCTATACGGAGTATAGTAGAAACATAACCAAAAGAAAGGAACACAACAATGGACAACGTAACTTACAAAATTGAGCAGATGGAAAACGAGGGTATGATCGAGCAGATGCACCACGACTGGTACGCATTTCGGATCAAGAATAGCTGGGCACGCAACATGAAAGCTCTTTGGCAGCGCTGGTTGATGAGCACAGTGAAGTAACTAACAACAAAACAATGTGGTTGGCAGAAAGAGGAGAACAACAAATGTTTACTACAGCAATCGAAGGGCTACACGAAACCTACGAATACCGCCAGGCTAGCGTCGTACGAAAACTATGGATGGACTTTATCACTACAGTGTTTCTATCTGTACTGTTTCTCAGCTTTATCTACTCAGTGTATTTAGCTCTGTCAGGCCTAATCTACTTAGCAGCGGGGATTTAGCATGTTAGTAGATATTACAGATCAATATCTAGAAAGCGACACAAAAGTAATCGAGGATATTATGGTTTACAACGCACGAGAACGAATTATTCAATTAGTTTTAGAGGAGAAGGAGAATACAGAGGGTGTATAGAATCGTAGCAATTAAAAGAGACGGCAAGGCACAGACCTGGGAGCCCGTAACCGGAGTATTCACAAAAAACCCAATGCCTACAGCAAGCATCTCAAAGAGAGATGAAGCCACAGAGGAATTTAAAAAATCACTAGATAAGGTCAACGCAGACGATTATCTGCGTGTGCATGTATCAGAAAAGGATAAAGACGGCGTATGGCGTGACACTAGTGGCTGTGACACAGTTCGTTTCTTTAAACAGGATGAGCGATCCATCGCATCAATAGACAAGAACGTGTTTAGCCACACTTTAGATTTACTATCTATCTCAGCGCAAACTTACCAGATGATGGGGCTTACTTACCTCAGTTCAGATACAAAAGAATGGCTCAGAGAGTTATCAACTAAGATCACAAACATTTCAAACGAACTATGTCGCCTAAAAGAACAAATAAAAGAGGAATACTATAATGACGTACAAGACGCAGAAAACTAAACAAGACCTACGAGAATCAGAAGAGACATTACAGTTCGTGATGGCAGGAATCCAATGCCACCTTCCCAAGAACCCAGCGACTCAAGTTATCCTAGAGCGTATAGAGAAAGACATTCGCCTATACGGAGACATTTGTAACATCGAGGGACGTGTCACAGAGTTTCTAGAGGAGGTAGGCGAGAATAAGCTTACCATGCTACAGCGTGATTTTGATAATGTAAAATCAGGCAAAATGAGCTGTAAAGAAATTGCAAACAAAATCCGAAAAGAGTATAATGAATGGTAGATGGAGGTAATACTCCATAGCACATCTTGTAGCCGTGGTGTAGAATCTTTCTAACTACAACCATAGTATCTGTGCCTGGTTCCTCCTTGTTACGTGGTTAGGCACAGACACACAATACCTTTCTTCCCATGGAACAGTTTACCCCAGTTACCCGGCAAGACCACGAGACAACCCTCAACAATAGCACGAAATGTGCAGTCTCGGTAACTGTGTTCCATGTATTACCCCACCATCTCCTCGGTGGGGTTTAACTTTATCTAGGCTTGTTGTAAATTCTACTAGGCAAAATAGCTAAAATCTATTGCACCCCTCTCTCGCAAAGTGTACAATACAAACATAAACATAAGGCAAAGAGGAGAAGCCACAATGTCAATCTATACACGCTACACCATTGAAGCCACAACACGGCTTGGAGAGGTATACGTATGGAACCCACTTATTAGTGAGTATGAATACCAAAGCAACCAAGAATCATCTGATATTAGCACAGAAGATGAAGCACTCGACGAGTTTGGCTACGCAGTCGCAGCAGTAGACCCAGACGAGTTTATGAAAGTAAGTTTACTCCGTGTTACAGAGCTTAGCAACGGCACCTCAGACGTATCAGTAGTAGAGTACAAAAATTTCTAGGAGAGACAATGCAAAACTGGAAAGTAAGAAAGAAACTCTACCAGGAGTCCTGGGAACTGAAAGACATGAGATACCGCCTCCAACTCCTCCGAGAGTTTGTAGACGACAAATACTACATCAACAACGCAACAGAATACCTAGACAAAGCTCTCAGCAACATCGAGCTAGCAATGGACAGTAAGCAACTCAAGAACGCATACGAACCACTAACCAAACGAGAAAAGGAGAACTAACAATGTATCTATACACAATCGAGTACAAAAGGCTCAGCAGAAGTCAAAAAGAGGAATACAAGACAGTGGCAGAAAACGCACGTGTTGCCTTCCGTAACCTCGAGCGCAACCGCTGTAAGCCATATAGCTACCGCATTATCAATGTAGAGCGTGTAGGGGACGATGAATAGCACAATGGAGCATACCTACCTGGTTACCTACCAAGAAAAGGGAATAACAGACGTGCTACATCGTGTTGTCAAAGCTAACAGCAAGAAGGAGGCAAAATATCTCTTGAAACTAAAGCAAGACCCGGACAACAAACGAGAACTAAACGTAAGTCGTATACGCCTAATAGACGGCACACTAGCAGACTAACCATAAAGGAGTAACAATGAAACCCTACCTAATCACCTATCACCGTAAAAGCCTAAAGGGCACACTATCTCGCATAGTAAAAGCTAATAGCCCAGACGAGGCAATCTACGCCCTAAAACTAAAGTTTGACCCAGACGGCACAGAACAACTATTAGTAAAAGACGTGCGTCCCATGGATAGGGCACTATCTCGCTAGGGGGAATATTATGAATATCTATCTAATCGAAAGAACTAATAAAGAAACAGGCAAAACTAGGACTGAAGTAGTAAAAGCTCCATTCCTAGCTATTGCCTTTCTCGAGCAAGAGACTGAGTACGGGAAGGGATATACGTATAGGCTAGCTGAGCACCTTAAAGTAAGCACCGTAGACGACCATGACAAGGAACACAAAGACAGTCTGGATAGATTACATCAATACATAGGATCTATGGCTGAAAGCTCATATACCACCCCATTTACCAGCCCGTATAGAGACGATCCAGACATGGCAGAATATGTAGACACAACCAGCAGACTAACAAGCATCAAACAAGCTCGCATACAAAAACTACTCCAAAACAATGAACCGCGTAGATGAGGGATAATTTAATGTACCGCTACCACCTACTCTACAAGCACAACCCTAGTGATAAATGGAGTATCTATACTACCGCAGCATTAGACAATGGTACAGCTATCACTAATCTACTAAAGGATAAAGAAGCAGTATACGATTATAGGATCATTAAGCAAGAAGAGATAGAGAGTAACGATACCAATATAGCCCATAACCTATTTAAACTATTTGTCTGGCTCTTTACTATAGCTATGGTGCTATGGGTAGTACAGCAGAGATAGACATAAACACACACTAGGAGAGGTTTGCGAGGCCTCTCCTCTTGTTATTCATAAGGGAAATGACTATAATGTTGGTATGCCAAGAAAATCTTCCAAGCAAGAAACAGGGGTCAAGAAGGAACCGACTCCACCACACCTCAGGAACCCTACCGGCAAGGGAGGGCTAGGAGACAACCCTCAGAACAGATCGAGTGGTCGCTGGTCAAAAGACACCAGCATCTCATACTGGTACAACAAACTAGGCCGTATGACCCTCAAAGAACTAGAGGAGTTTGAGAAAAAGGGCGATGAGCTTACTCCATTCCAAAAGACAGCTCTCGTGCGTGTTAAGCGTGCCTACAAGGGCGATTCTGAAGGCCTAGCAGAAGCTAAAGAGGTTGCAGACCGTACAGAAGGCAAAGCCAAGCAGGATATATCCATAGACGCCAGCGATGATATGAAAACTATCATGAGAGGCTTTATTATACCAACACTACCAACGGATTGGATCGATGAGCAAGTCGCATTGGCCCGTTCTAAACAAAGCAAAGTATGATGAGCTGCGAGAAGAGGGCTACTGGCTACCACTACCAGGCCCTCAGCAGCTCGCAATAGCACTCTCACGCGATAAGAGATTCCGTGAGATATTATTCGGTGGCTCTCGCGGTGGAGGCAAGACGGACGTATCTATCGCTACCATAGGTGATCGCTTTGGCGACACTAGAGCCCGCCAGCTCGTTATTCGTAAAGACGCAGGAGACCTAGCAGACTTTGAGGAGCGTGCTGTAGCAGCCCTACAGCCATTTGGCGCTAAACTACGCCGTAACCCTATGGTGCTCTCAGCTAAAGGCTGTGGACGTGTCATCGGAGGCCACCTCCACGACGCTGAAGCCTACACAAAGTATCAGGGGCATGAGTACTGCCGTATCAACATCGAGGAGCTAACCCAGATACCAGATGAGGGACGCTATGAGAAGCTCATCAGCTCAGCCCGCAGCAAGTATAAAGACCTGTACCCTCAAGTGTTTGCTTCCACCAACCCAGGTGGCGCAGGTATGGGCTGGGTAAAGAAACGTTTCGTAGCACCAGATCCAGATAGGGCAGAAGTGCTCAAGATGGAGTACCCATGGGTAGACATATACGGCAAGAAGCAAGTCACGCACTGGCAAATCGTCATAGACAAGCGTACAGGTATCTGGCGTGCTTACATCCCAGCCACCATTGACTCTAACCCATTCCTACTCGAGAACGACCCGGACTACGTGAAGTACCTCGACTCTCTCCAGGACTCAGACCCAGAGCTATATCGTGCCTGGCGTTTTGGTGACTGGGACATTCAGTTTGGCGCTGTATTTGAGGAGTTTCGGCAGAGTAAGCATACATACACTAAGTTCAGTGAGTGGGGTGTTACCAAAGAAGCCTTCGACAGCAATTACCGTGTCATGGGCATGGACTGGGGCTACAACGATGAGTGTGTGCTGCTTTGGGCTATGTTTGATAACATCACAGAGAAGGAGAACAGAGCTTTCATCTATCGTGAGCTACACGGTAACCACAAACCTAAAGAGTATTGGTGTGAGAGGATTGTAGAGATGTATCTGAAAGACCCAGTAGACCTGATAGCCTTACCGCATGACGCCTACAGCCACCTAGGAGGCTCAGAGACGATCGCTAAGGTGCTTAATGATACATTTGCACGTCTTGCACCAGATGAGAAGCGTCCACGCATTGTACGGGCTGATAAGCTCATGAAGGACAGGAAGCAAGCAGCAGTCCAGATGATCCACAGTGCTTTCGCCAACAAATC
>CALIZK010000107.1:0-1124 GCA_938028635.1 uncultured Atopobium sp. | reverse complement strand
TTCTCGCAATTTACGCTGTACGGAATAGTAGTCAACCGTATCCACAATAAACTCAAGTGAGCGTCGCGTGTCTGAAGCACCCTCAGAAATAACGCGACCAGAAGAGAGAATGGCAGCTGCATTTGGCTCAACTGCTACAGCGGCGGCAACCACCTGGGCAGGCGTAGCACCTTCTGGGGTTGCTAACATTGCCCATGCCATGGTCTGATGACGTGCGTCAGCCCATACAAAATCTGCAATCCTATCCTGATACTCACGCACCAGTGAAAGGTTGGTTGCCATGACGCTCAGCAGTTCAAGTTCTGAGTTAATCTGCCTGCGATCTTCTACAGAAAATCCCTGTGCGAATCTTGATGTATATCCTGCTGCTGATGCACCATACGCCTGATCGTCATATGGTGAAACATCGTCGTATGTTGGACCTTCATCATACGTTGGCCTATACGATTGATTCTGTGCGGATTTCTGTGCAAATTTTTGCGCGTGCCTGTGAACTCGACTCTCTGGAGCGTCATCTTGGATGGGAGCAGCCTTGATAGCTCGCTTTACTTCTTCAACATCAATGTGCAAAATGTCAGCAACGCGAAGCGCATACTCGCTGAGCAGCACAGAATTCTTAAGTGGTGCCAGTAAAGATGCAAGGGCGTCAAGTGCCTTTACGCGACCTCCTGGAACGGAGATATCAAATTCTGAAAGTGTGGCATCAAAAACAAAGTCCATGAGTGGACGCGCAGAGTCCAAGATAGGACGAAGCTTTTCTGCACCTGATTCGGCGAGAAACTCCATGGGATCTTGATTATTAGGCAAAACAACACAAAGAAAAGCTGCGGTTGTTTTATCAATATATTTAATAGCTCTTGCAGCTGCATGTTGTCCCGCAGCATCACCATCGAACATGCAAATAATTTTACGCGCACGCTGGCGATCAATAAGCTTTACGTGGTCAGATGTAAAGGCAGTACCAAGTGCTGCTACGGTATTTGTGAAGCCTGCTTCATGCATGGCAATAACATCAGTATAGCCCTCACAAATAATTGCCTCTGATTGTGCTGTAATGGTTTCCTTTGCAACGTCATAGGCGAAGAGGTGCTTACCTTTATTAAAGACCGTAGTATCTCTTGTGT
>CALIZK010000106.1:0-17385 GCA_938028635.1 uncultured Atopobium sp. | reverse complement strand
GCAACAAGGTAACTGCTGGTCAGGTGCTTACGTACTCCGTTACCTACACCAACACCACCAACACCGCTCGCGATGTCACCATCACCGATGTCATCCCAGAGCACACAACTTACGTTGATGGCTCCGCTGATAACGGCGGCACCTACGACCTAGCTACGCGCACCGTAACTTGGACTCAGAATGTTGCTTCGGGCGACACGCTCACCGTAACCTTCCAGGTCAAGGTCAACAAGGGCGAGAAAAACGTCACAGTTGTAAACACTGCCCACGTCAGCGATGGTCTTATCGACACAGATACCAACACCACTACTAACCCTGTTGTCCCTAAGCCTCGCAAGTCCCGCACTCCTTACACTGGCGACGACGCACTGCAGAACACACTGATGTTTGCTGTTGCAGGCAGCGCAGCGGTTCTCCTTGCACTGGGTACCCTCAAGCTGCACGCAGCCAAGAACTAAGCTGCAGCGAGGTTGACAAGCTCGTAGGCATAGCGCACGGTAACTTCAAGCCGCTCTCATTTTGAGGGCGGCTTTTTGTGTGCGCGATTGCGTGCGCGCGCGTTCGTACGTGCGAGCTCGGGCGCACGCAAAGCGCCGTTCAAGCGCAAGAACGGCGCTCGAAGCGCAAAGATTGCACTTCACACGCCAGTTAGTGCATTTGAGAGACATGATATCCCACATAAGAGATGCAACCGTTATTCTAAAGATGCCTTAAGGCAAGGAGACAAGCGGGGCGCAGTTCCGCTACAGCAAGAAACAAAACGTTTGGTCAAGTAAGTTGTTTGGAAGTGAAATGGAAATTCGTGTAGTTGAAGAAAAGGGTCGCGCGCAAATCGAAGTGACCATCTTGAGCGGCCCCGATGACCCGCGCGTTTCGGGAATTGTTCGTCAGCTCCAGATGGTTGACGGAAAGATGACTGGATACGTTCCCGGCACCATCAACAGGCGCGTCGTTCTTCTCGCGGATGTTGCGTGGATCCAAACGGACGGCAACGTGACGCTGATTAACCTGGTAAACGGCGAGACGCTGGAAAGCTCCAACCGCTTGACCGAGCTCGAGGATGCTCTCAAAGACACGGCTTTTGTGCGCACTTCTCGACAGGAACTGGTCAACTTGGATCAGGTTACGGGCATCAAACCCGCAGGTTCCGGCCGCATGTTGCTATCACTTGGCGAGAAAACCCTTGTTGCTTCAAGAAAGTACGCCGCCGAAATCAAACGACGCATTGGAGTCGTGTAAGGACTTGATCGGTTTTCTCGCGCGTCACATTTTCTAGTATCAAACAGCACACAAACATTCACTTTAACGGCATCTTTATCCCAGAGAAGGGAATATCATGGAACGCAACGAATCACAAAACTGGAAAGAAATTGAGCGAGAGACTCAACAAGAATTTGACGAGGGACTCAATAAAACAGCAGGTCAAATTATGTGCAAGGGCATCTCTTCTGGAGCGCTATGTTTTACCGGCATTTCGCTTGTGTATGGCGTCATTGCGTTGGCAATCAATTATGGTGACAGGCAGAATAACACCATACTTCTCACGCTGATCGCCGCCGGAGTTCTATCGGGTATTTACCAGCAGGTTTGGTTCAACTATCAGCCTCTGATTACCAAGCTCAGCTACCTTCAAAGGTTCCTTGGCTTTAACGTTTGCCTGTTCCCAACGCTTGTTGCGATGGCACTCATTGGTGGATGGGTTCCTAATATGGCACAGGCGTGGATGTCATTTACCGCACTATACCTGGTCATTCTGCTGATTACAACCTTAGTCTTCAATGCTATTTTCAAGAAAGAGGAGCAGAAATATAAGGCTGCTTTCGAGAAGTACCAGGCATCTCGTCGCGCATAAAGTTTCAGCTGATTCTGGATTGTCCGCCGCGCGCCTGATTTCTGCAAAGAATCTGTAACGTTTGCCTGAAAACATAAAAGAATCGGTGGATTCTGCCTGATTTTCTTAAAGAGTCTGTGTGAGAAACACAGACTCTTTGCATTTTTCAGGCGAGAAAAGCGAAGAGACACCCAACAATTCTAAAAACTAAAATTTTTAAAGAACGAATACTGAAAAAATTAAGTAGTTTTTATGTTCTAGACTGATATCTAAAATTTTGTACAAGGATAAGCTAATATTATTTTGAATTGTGTTCTATTTAGATTTAGATCACAGAAGGGAAAAGAATGAAGTCACTAGCTAAGGGTATTTTTAGTAAGATTTGCTGTCTTTTTACAGCGGCTCTTCTAATTTACTCACTGGTTCCAGTTCAAGCTTATGCTGCTCCAACAAGCGCTAATGATGTCGCTGACAGCAAGGTCACCATTACTAGTCTGGAGCCTGGAGATGTTGTAAGTGCGTATCTAATCGCTGATGCAGACATTGATGCCTCAAACAACTTAACGTATACGATGGCTAACAATCTGCCAGCTGCTTACGATACAATTGCCGAGATTTCAGCTGTTGCCACTGATGGCTACACCTTTACTCAGGGAACCGATATGCAAAATGCTGCCGCAGCAATTGCGAGCGCACTTACTGCAGGTACAGCTACTACTACTGCAACAGCCGGCGCCAATGGTTCCGCTGAGCTCACTCTTGGAAGTGGCTACTATCTTGTTCGTGTTACTTCTACAAGCGGCAAGACTCACGTTTACCAGAACATGGTAGTTGACGTAACTCCTAAGGTTGATGGCGGCACATACAAGCCTCGTACTGTTGCTCCTATTGCTGTTAAGAAGACTGAAGTTACTATTAAGAAGACTGTTGGCTCTCAGTATAAGGAGTCAACTGATAAGTATAGTGTTGGTGACAGCGTTCCATTTAAGGTCAATACCGCTGTTCCTAACTATCCAGCAGACTCTGAGAACGCAACTTTCATCATTGGCGATACTCCTTCCGCTGGTCTTAAAATCAAGACAGATACTATTAAGATTAACGGTCAGGTAGCTGCATCAGGAGCTGACTATACTTTGACAGCAACTGCTACTGGCTATACCTTTGAGTTCTCTAAAAATTATGTTCTTGCTCATCCTGGTGAGGCAATTGAGATTACTTATGAGGCAGAGCTTACCTCTGATGCGTTCTCTCATAGCGCTACTGATGTAACCGGTAACACCGCTACCGTTACCTTTAACCCTAACCCTTATGATGGCGGAACTGCTAAGCCAAATAGTAAAACTACGGTAAAGACCTATGGTTATGTCTTTAAGAAGACTGATCCAGATGGCAATCCACTTCCAGGCGCCACCTTTACCCTTACGCTTGATAACGGCACCGTGCTCACTTCTACTTCCGACGCAAACGGCTATGTTTACTTCTCTGGTCTTGCAGCAGGTCACTACAAGATTTCAGAGACTGGCGTCCCTGCTGGATACGTCAAGGTTGCTGATATTGAGTTTGACTTGAGTGACGATACTGCTACTGCTGATAACCCAGCTACAACTGATGTCGAGAATAACTATCTGGTTAATGAAACCAACGTTGTCGATAACAAGCAGATTGCTCTGCCAGTAACCGGTGATGCAGGAACCTTTATGTTTACCGCTATTGGAACTGTTCTGCTTATTGCTGGTGTAGGCGCCATTGTGTACTCCAGGAAGTTGCGCGCATAAAAGTTCTACCATCACTTTTAACTATGGCTAAACCAAAACACATGATGGCTGTAATGAAAGCAGGAGAATCAAATGATTCTCCTGCTTCTCTTGATTCTTTACATGAAGCTCGCACAAAAAAGAAGCATGCACGTACGTGGCTTATTACGTCAATCATTGTTCTAATTGCTGGAATTGTGCTAATTAGCTATCCGTTTGTAAGCAGCTGGCTTAATCAGCTTGCTCAAAATAAGGTAAGTGCTACACAAGAAAGCACCGTAGTCGCAATGACAAGTACTGACCTTTCTGCTGAAAAGGAAAGGGCAATAGAATTTAATAAGCGTCTTCGTGATGGCGTTTCTAGAGTAATCGACCCCTTTGATAGTAATTCGTCTATGCCAGGAGTATCTGAATATAGAGAAGTACTGAATATTGCAAATGATGGTGTTATGGGGGAACTTATTATCCCTAAAATTTCAGTAGATCTTCCTATTTATCACTTTACCACCGATGATGTGTTACAACACGGCGTTGGTCACGTGGTAAATACCTCTGTACCAATAGGCGGAGAGTCAACGCACGTTGTTTTAGCTGGTCATACTGGTCTTCCCACAGCTCAGATATTTGATCGACTTGAGGAGCTTCAAGTAGGCGATTGGTTTATTATTCGCGTACTTGGAGAGGATTGTGCGTATAGAGTAACTTCTACAGAAGTAGTTCTACCTAATCAGGTGAATAGCCTTTCTATTGAGCCAGGAAAAGACCAAGTAACGCTTGTAACATGCACCCCTTATGGAGTTAATACTCATAGGCTATTAGTGCATGCAGAACGTACAGAAGTTCCTTCTGAGTGGGAAGATCAAAATAAATTGGTTAATCATTCTGTTGACTCTCCAGTGGATATAAAACAAAATTCAATACTTTTCGCTCTTTTAGGTGTTGTTTTTGCGGGCATAATTGTCAGCATTGCAGTCTTAGTTGTTACACGTACAAAGGTTTTATCGAGAAAAAATAAATAAAACTTTTTTCAGAATAATTAGTTTCAAATAAGAAAATGTTGTGGAATATAGGTGTTAGATGGACACAAATGCTGTGTTTATAGCTATAAATCTATTATAATCGTCACGTAGGTCTATGCGTATTACATTGAAGTAAGTGTTCTTAGCTATAAACATAGATCATTTGCTTATAGGAGATTCAATGGTAAGGTTGCGTCAAAAGAAAACTAGTTTTCTGAGGGCTTTAGCTATATTTGCCATAGCCTTTATTGGATATTTTTGTGTAGTATTTTCAACCCCTGCTTTAGCGGTTGAGCCTCCTGCACATACAAAAACACTTACACCTAATGGCGATGGCTCCTATAAACTTTCTTTGACGGTAACTGGCAAATCTGAATCTAGCGTAGAAAGAACTCGAGCTAACGTTGTCGTTGTATTTGATAAGTCGAACAGTATGGATTTGAGGTCTGATGGCCGGTCACGTCTCGCGGTTGCTCAAGAGGCTGTAAATGCTTTGACTGATGAATTGATGAGCGTTAATAGCTCTGATGATCCTAATCGAATTCAGATGTCTTTAGTTACGTTTGATTCCACTGCAAACAAAGTAAGCTTTGGTGGAAGCAATTGGACATCAGATTCGTCTAACTTTAAGAGCAAAATCAATAGCATTGTTACGCCGCTTAGTCAACGTTATAATATGCCATATGGCGGCACTAACTGGGAAGATGCAATGAAGGTTGCATTGGAAGTTGCGCAAAGTGCCGATAGCGATCCAACGTATGTCATTTTTGTTTCAGACGGTAACCCTACGTTTTATAACGGCACTTCAACAAATTACACATACATTGCTAGTTCGCGCTATATTCTTGGAACCGGCTATGATTACGGAACGGGATCAGAAACTAATATTAGCAATTCTTATAATGCCGCCACTGATGATGCAAGAGCAGTTGTTGATCAGGGAAACAAATTATATGCAGTAGGCGCTTTTGGCAATGTTACTCGTATGCAAAGTCTTGTTGAGTATGCTTATGATGCACCGGCAGGAAATTACTATCACTCTGCAACGGACAAAGATGCTTTAAATAGAGCGTTTGCAGCTATTGTCGCCGATATTAAGAAGCAGACTTATTACACAAATGTCTCTATCAAAGACGGCCTTACTGATATGGTATCTCCTGTAGATATCAACGGTAATCCAACTACTTTTACCTATACAAAGACTGATAAAGACGGAGTAGTTACTGAGTGGACCGGCGCTCCAGAGGCAACAATTACGGGAGATACAGTTGATTGGGATCTTTCTAGTGTTGGTCAGCTTGAGCCTGATGTTACCTATACGGTAAGTTTCACGGTTACTCCTACGCAAAAAGCTCTGGATTCAGTAGCCGATGCTGCTAACGGAAAAGAAAAAGATCAAAACGTTGTTGAGAATCCAGACGGATCGTATTCTGTGTATTCAAATACAACAGCATCCGTTGATTTTACCCAGCAAAAAACTGTTAACGGAACCGTTGTTTCAGAAGAAAACGGAAACTCGCCTTATGAGCGTCCTACTCTGAAGGTTCCTGTTTCTAAGATCACAATTGAGAAAAAATGGGTTGGAGATGAACCGGCTGATCACGCGGATAAAGTTGTTACCGTACAGGTTAAAAAAACTGTGACGGTAAATGGAAATCCAAATGAAGAAGACTATGGTGATCCAATCACACTGGACGCGAGCAATAACTGGAAAAAGAGCGTTATTGTTCCAGGAAACCTTGCTGGAGACGCTACCTGGTCAGTTGCTGAGATTAGTGCAATCCAAGGATATGACACGTCATACAGTGCGCCAATTGTGTATAGCTCATATAGATCTGGAAATCTCACTGGTAGTGTAGATGGAGTAAACACCATTACCAACACATTCAGAACATATGACTTGGTTATTTATAAAACAGCAAGTAATGATAGCAACGTAAAGACACCTCTTTCAGGGGCAGAATTTACGGTTTTTGCTGCAGATGGAGAAACAGTTGTTTCAGCTGCTACTGCAACTGGCAGTAATGGAAAAGCTACATTCTCTAACCTTAAGCCAGGAACATATATCATCCGAGAGACTAAGGTCCCATCGGGTCATCAAAAGCTTGGCAATGACTTGACACTTGTTGTTGATATTTCAGGCAACATCACCTTAGATGGTAGGGCAATTAGCGCCGATCATCAGGGAGTTGATCCAGCAAATGGCCACTGGTTCCAGATTGATGTGGACAACCACGTGCTCAGCGTCCTCCCAAGTACAGACGGTATGGGAATTACGCCATTTATTAGTGTAGGTGCTGTGCTTTTGCTACTTGCATCTATCTGTGCAGCGCTTTATTTCTACAAGAAGTCAGCGATAGCAAGTAGATAAACTTAGCTTCTAAGCTTGTTAGTATTTACGTCACAATAAGGGACTGATTCCAGGGTTCTTCTGGAGTCAGTCCTTTTTTAACAGACGGCATAATAAAGATTTTGTAGAGAGTGAGCTATGTAACTTACTAGGAGCTTGGCGATCAATCACACAAAAAGGCTCGATCTTGCGAGAAGATCGAGCCCTTGGTTTAAGACTTGCATGTGTCTGACCAGTGCTTCTGCAAGCGTGGCCAAGTGAGCGTTTACTGCTTCTTCATAGCAGCTAAAATGCTCACAACAACGTGATAGAGAAATGCGGAGAGCGGCCAGATAATCCAAGATCTTCCCCAGTCTTTGGTTATAAAACTATAGCCAAAATACACCAGAGAAACTGCACTAAAGTATGCCTTTGAAACTGGTCTGTACTTCGATACTGCTTTCTTATATCCCAGTTTGCCGTCCTTCTCGTCATGGGAGAACTCACCTTCCTGGAGAAGAATCCTATAGCTGTCTTTGAGAATGCCAGAGTAAATGAGCAGGTAAACACCAAGTGAAACTAGGACTGCTGCAACAAAGAAGCCAAGGGCAAAGGTGAGTCCCGCTCCAAAGTACGAAGCAATCAGGAAGGGGATGGCGCTCAGAATGGTAAGACAGACGCCCGTAGCCTGCTGAATGTATCGTAGTGAGCTTGTGGACTCAGCGCGCCTGCGAATGGCAGCCTCGACACCGTATTGGAGCTCAAGAGAAGCCTCCTTGAACTGCTTATACTTTGCAAGTTTCATATCCTGGAGAATTAATAGGCCAACTCCGGCGGCAATAAAGAGCACCATAATGCAAACGCCCGTGATGCTCAGTGCATCTGGAGAAATGCGTGTTGGATCAAAATAGATTGCATCTTCGCTGTATGTAGCAAGCGAAACAAGAAGCGCGGGGCCCAGAATAAAGAGGGTAATTGCAAACGCAATGGGGCGAGAAGTGCGTGCGACTGTATCCAGGTACTCGATAGCAGTCTCAAGAGATACACTGAGCTGTGGCCGAACGTTTTTGCTGGTAGATGCGTCGGTGTTGGTGGGAGTACTCGTGGAAGCGCTCGCAACATCGGAGTTACTGGAGCCTGTGGGGGCTGAAAAATTGTTCTGCTCTGCTGTCGCTACATAATCAGCGGCGGTAGCAGTAGTTGGAAGCTCTTCAAGCTCGTCTTTGAGCAGGTAGTCTGTAGAAACGCCAAAGAGCTCGCTCATGGCCATGATTTTTTGAATATCAGGCATGGAAGCCATAGACTCCCATTTAGAAACTGACTGTCTTGAAACGCCAAGCTGCTGTGCAAGCTCTTCCTGTGACCAACCATTACGCTTTCTGAGGCTCATGATTTTCTCGCTCAGTAACATGGTTGTTCCTTTCTGTTGGTGATGTGGTGTGATTCACATGTGATGACTATTACTTTAGAAATTCCCCTGATTGCACACCACCAAGTTGAGTTGGAAATTTGTCAACTCTCGGTTGCGTAATAGTTTACCTGCAGAAATGTTATCAAACTTTTGGAAAATAGTTTTAAAGGTCGTTTAAATTTTTGTGCGTTCACGGAATATGTCGACCAGACGCGACATTTGTTCAGTATGTATATGATAGTATCTGCTTACGGAGAAACTAAATAATCCATATCAGAAAGGAATGCGCTAAAAATTCTTGTGTATCTGATCACCCGTCTGGTGCATAAAAATTTGCGCAAAAGCCACATGAAGAACTTAAAGGTATGTATAGCTTCGTCTGCTCTTGTAGCCGCGCTGGCACTTGCTCCAGCATCTGCGCTGGCAGAGGGCACAGCGCCTGCTCCTACAAGCACCACCGGTGCTACTGCTACTACTGGCATAACTCCTATTCCTGCACCAACCAGAGAGGAGCTCATGGATCCAACGAATAATCCATATGCTCCTGAGGAAGCATACTTCCTTCCTGATATCACTAACCCAATTCCAGACGGATTTATGGTTGGTAACGCTGACGGTGAGACCATCATTGATAACGGCGATGGCACTGTTACCGTTAAGGGCCACTGGGTTACAGCAGAGCCATTCGATGAGGTTATTTCTGTCTACTTTGTGCGTATCCCTGACCCAGCTCCTAATCCAGATCCAACTCCAACTCCAACCCCCGATCCAACTCCAACTCCAACCCCCGATCCAACTCCAGCACCAGAGCCAGAGCCTGCTCCAGCTCCTGCTCCAGCCCCTGCACCAACACCAGCGAAGAAGTCCGTACTTCCTGCAACTGGTGTCGCAGATGTTGTAGTTCCAGCTTCTGTTCTTGCAGCAAGCGGCCTTGGTTTTGTTGCTGCTTCTCGTAAGGTCCGCAAGTAAAAAGAACCTGCGGCTTTGCTGCGCGTAGCACGTATATCGCATCACTAAAGCGCCTGACCGCCAGGCGCTTTTTTGCGGCAAGTCGAGAAACCCGCGCCAGCAGAAATTGGGTACACTCTGAATAACAAAGTTCGGAGGTTGTTATGGAAGACCAGTGGCAAAAATTCTCGCAGAACGGCGACGTGGAACAGGCATCCGCGCACCCATCTTCAACTGCGCTTGTGCTAGAAGGCGGTAGCTATAGAGGCATTTTTACTGCTGGAATCCTTGATGTGCTTCGCGAGAAGGGCGTCACCAACTTTGAGAGCGTGTGGGGAGTTTCCGCGGGCGCTATCAACGCCGTGAGCTTCAGGTCCAAGCAAATGGGCCGCGCCATGCGCATTATGCTGGCTTTTAGGGACGACCCCCGTTTTCTTTCGATTCGCTCACTGATCACTACTGGCGACATTGCGGGCGCTGATTTTATGTTCGACGAGATTCAAAACCACCTGGATCCTTGCGATAACGAGGCGTTCAACCAAAATCCCATGCAGATGTACGTGGTTGCGTCCGACGTTACGTTTGGTACGTCGGCATATCTGCACGTAAAAAAGTTCCCGGAAGACGTAACCATGGTCCGAGCGTCCGCGTCGATGCCAACGGTTTCTCGCATGGTTGAGCTGGACGGACATCGTTATTTGGACGGCGGAACAACCGATTCAATTCCGTTTGCGGCGGCGCTTGGTCTGCCCGACGGAAAAGCTGAGTACGCGGTTGACGTTCCCGATCACACGCCAGCAAAGAAAGCGCTGGTCATTGTTACGCAGGACAGAAACTTCGTAAAAACCGACGTCAACGAGCAGATTGCCATTCGCTCGCAGCTCTACTCCGCGTATCCGTACTTTGAAGCTGCGCTGGCTTCTCGCGCCGAGCGTTACATGGACCAGCGCAAACAGCTCTTTGAGCTGGAGGAAGAGGGTAGAGTGCTGGTGCTTGAGCCTCCCGAGCCAGTTGAAGTTAAAGTTAACGAGAAGTCCGGTGAGGCCCTGTTGTCTCTGTATCTGACAGGTCGACAAGTTGCACTTGAGCGCCTCGAAGAGATTGAAAGTTTTATCGAGTAGGGACGCGAGCGACGCTCACGTTGCCTGTGCAGGAACCACAAATTGATACGAAAAGAGTTTGTTTTGAAGACACCGATGAACAGGTTTTTGAAAGTGATGTTTGCGCTGGTTATCATCGCGATGACCGGTGCGGCAATTCTGCAGATCGTCGCCCCCGAGTACATGGGAAGCAACGCCGCTTATGGCATTTCGACCGGATGGCAGCGAGAGATTGGTTTTTGGAATCTCGCGGTGCTCATCATTTTGGTCACCACTTGTTTCCACTACGATTGGGTCTATCTACGTGCAATTTTGCTCGCGCTGATTCTGGGCGGCATTGGAATTGGAACCAATCACTTCATCCATTTTTTGAGTGCTCACGAGTCGGTAAATTTGGTGGGCGCTATCGAGAATTACGTTCTTGCAGTTGGTTGGATGATTGGCTGGAAGCTCGAATGCAACCGCAGGAAAACCGCGGGTGCTACTGATTAACTGCGGAAAGGTCGCGAGCGTTTTCGCACGACGGCGCTTCGAGTGAGACGTTATGCCCGCGACGTTATGCGCACGACATTATGCGCGCCTGATTTTCTCGCCATGTCTGAACGATTTGCCGGAAAAGTACTCCATGTCTGAGCTATTTGCCTGATTTTCTCACCATGTCTGAGTAAATTTACTCAGACATGGTGCAGTATTCAGGCTCAAAATTTAGGGTCAAAGCGCCTATCGTTCACGCGCCTGATTTTGTCAAAGAATCTGTAAATTTTGCCTAAAATCATCAAAGAATCTGTGGATTTGCCTGATTTCTGTAAAGAATCTGTGCCTCAAATACAGATTCTTTGCACTTTTTAGGCGCACATTGCTAGACAGGCCCGCCTGGCGAGAAACCCGGTGCACCCGCAATGCACCCGCGTACTCGCATCCCGCGCGCTAGCGCAGGCGCGTGAGCTGCACTTTCTCGATAAGCGAATCCACAACCGAGCGCTCCGCCGCCTGAGTTCCGCTCTCCATGACGTTTGCGGCGCCCGTGGCCATGGCCAGTCGCAGCGCGTCTTCTGTCGAGAGACCCTGTGCATCTGCAAAGGCAAGCGCCGCCACAACGGAGTCACCGGCACCGACAGTACTTCCTACCTGGACTTTTACTGGACCTGCATACCAAACCTCGTCGGCCGTGGCGTAGACGGCGCCGTTGCCGCCCATGGAAACGCAGACCGTGTCGATGCCACCAGCAACAATTTCGGACGCGGCAGCGGCAATCGCGTCCACATCGGTCAGCTCGCGACCAAGCATGGCGGAGAGCTCGTGGTCGTTTGGCTTGGTGAAGTATGGTTTCTGCTCAAGTCCAGCTGAAAGTGCCGCGCCGTCGGCATCCAGGTAAACCTTCAGTCCGGCGTCGCGCAGGGCGCGAGTCCAGCGGCCATACGTATCAGCGGAAGCTCCGCGGGGGAGGCTGCCGGAAAGAACCACAATGTCGCCAGCGGAAGTCTTGGCAATCACGTCAGCAAGCGCCTGGTCAAGCACGGTATCGGTGACCTCGGGACCAGGTTCGTTGATGTCGGTGTTGGTGCCACCCTCGGTGTCGACGACCTTAAGATTGGTGCGCGTCTCGCCGGGAACGGAAATCGCCTGGACCTTGATGTTATTCTCGCCAAGCGTGTCAGCAATCCACTTACCGGTTTGACCTGCAAGAACAGCGATGGCGGTAGACTCTCCGCCCAGCTTGGCGATAACCTTGGAGACGTTGATGCCCTTGCCTCCTGCGTCCTGCCTCAGCCACGTGATACGATTCACCTGGTCAACGGCAAAGTTTGGCACCTGGACGGTCTTGTCCAGAGCGGGGTTGAGCGTGACGGTGTAGATGCTGGGCATAGTCGCTCCTCGGTTTTGGCGCCGCAATCGGCGCTTGAGTAGCACCGCCAAGCGGCGCAAGTTATCTACGCTGATAATACTTCAGTTTCGGCAAAAAAGTAACCGCGGACAGCGCTGTTACGCGCATATCCGCGGTCTTTTCTGGCGAGAAACCCGGCGCGCTTGCGGCTCTCCCTGGACCCGCAGCCTGGCTCGGTGCACTCGCGGCCGCCCCGGGCCCGCACGGCCCCGCCGCCCGCCGCGCCGTTACTGTTTACTTGCTGTTAGCACTCTTGAACTGGTCAAGAACCCAAGCGTACGCAGTTGGAGCAACCCTGGACCAGTACTTCCAGTTGTGGTTGTCGCCGGAGTCGCGCTGGTAATCAACGTTGATGCCAGCATTTTTGAGCTGCTCAACAAAAGCGTCAACGTCAGCAACAGGCACCACGCCATCGTCAGTGGTTGTAGCAACAAAGAACGAAACCTGACTTGGATCAACCTCACCAAGATACTGAGTTGGGAACAGCTGCTTGTATAGATCCCATGACCAGCTGGTGGTTCCGTCGCTAAAGGCGTGCTGAGACGTGTAAATAAAGTTGTCGTCAGCAAGTGTGGTCCAAACAGAAGGCGAGAGCAGAATGCCCTTGCTAAAGTAATCAGAGTGGTGCAAAACAAATCGAGCTGCACCATAACCGCCCATAGAAATGCCGCCGATTGCGTGGTCTTTGCGGTCTTTTGACACGCGATACGTGCTCTCAATGTAAGGTACCAGGTCGTTCATAATGGCAGATTCCATCTTGAGACCGCGATCAGCGGAGTCAATGTAGAAGCTGTTAAAGCCGTCAACAAAGACTACGATAGCACCCTGACCAGCGGTTTGAATGGCCTCGTCAAGCATGGCGGACGAATCAAAGCGCTCCAGCAGATTGCGATGATTGCCATACAGTCCATGCAGCATATACACAACAGGGTAGGTCTTATCGGGATTGGACTCGTAGTCTGCAGGCAGGTAGACGTCGTAGTTCCAATCCAGACCAAGGGTTGGCGAGTAGAACGATGTCGCCTTAACCGTTCCCTTTGGAGCCTCGTCTTTTTGCGTCTCCGTTTGAGCAGTTGAGCTGCCCTGAGCGTTCTCAGAAGCGGCTGGAGAGCAACCATAAAATGGAATCACCAGCAAAAGTGCCGCAAACATAGCAAGCGAGGTGCTCAGAACAACATGGTTCTTGAAGCGGGTTTTAAGCTGGCCGCTTAGTAACACAAAGTTTCGGTGCAAACGAGCGATAAAATCTGTGTCTCGCATTGTTTCCTCCTGACGTTGTAGCTTTGACCTTGGTGTAAACATACGAGCTGACCGGTATTTCTCGCCCTATAAAATAAAAAGTCGAAACAAAATGCACCGCGCAGCAGGCCAAGTGGTTGTTCTTGTGCTGTGGACGGCTTTGCAATGTGGAGAAACCCGTCAAATTTGAATGAATTGTTGCATTCGTGAAGCAACAAAAATTCCCGCGTACAACTGCTAAAGAGTGGAGTATACTTTTAAGGCTTTTCCACAGAGCCCCGTAATCTCTGACAAGAAAAAGCATCGATGACCCGTCCAGGGGTTATCAACTCGTAATTCGTAGGAGGAGTCAAGTGAAGAAGTCGACTCAGTTCGCCAAGGCTGGCGAAGTCGAGCGCAAGTGGGTGCTCATCGACGCTGAGGGCGCAACGCTCGGTCGTCTGGCTACAAAGGCTGCCATGATTCTTCGTGGTAAGAACAAGCCACAGTACACCCCAAACGCTGATACTGGTGACTTTGTTGTCATCATCAATGCAGACAAGGTTGTCCTTACTGGTGTTAAGGCTGACCACAAGGAGTATTGGCGTCACTCCGGCTACCTTGGTGGCTTGAAGATCACTTCCTTCAAGGAAGAGATGGAGAAGCACCCAGAGCGTGTTGTTGAGCACGCAGTCAAGGGCATGCTTCCTAAGACCACTCTTGGTCGCAAGCAGGGTATGAAGCTTAAGGTTTACGCCGGCGCTGAGCACCCACATGCTGCACAGAATCCCGTCAAGATTGAGCTGGAGGGCTAAACGATGGCAGATAACACCGCTGTTTACACCGGCACCGGCCGTCGTAAAGAGGCCGTCGCTCGTGTTCGTCTTGTTCCTGGAACTGGTAAGGTTACCGTTAACGGCCGCGAGGCAACCCAGTACTTTGGTCGCCAGCAGCTCGTAGACAACGCAACCGCACCTCTCCGCATTACTGATACTCTTGGTCGTTTTGACGTCTTCGCAAACTGCGACGGCGGCGGCATCAACGGCCAGTCCGGCGCTCTTCGCCTGGGCATCGCTCGCGCTCTTCTTGAGGCTGGCGAGTATCGTGATGACCTTAAGAAGGCCGGCTACCTCACCCGCGATTCTCGTGCGGTCGAGCGTAAGAAGTACGGTCTGAAGAAGGCTCGTAAGCGTCCTCAGTTCTCCAAGCGCTAAGGCCGCTGGACCCAAAAAAGTCCTCACAAAGAGACCTGTTGTATATCGGCAGGTCTCTTTTTTGTATACTTTTAAATGGTTGCATTTTGCATATTTACGCAACCACTTCAGTCCGCACGTTCTTCTCGCCGTCTGGCGAGAAGCCCCACCTGTCGAGTAGTTCGCTGGCGCTTCGCGCGCACGTTGCTCTCCACCCGACAACACTACATTCGCAGCTAGGAGACGCTTATGAAGTACTTTGGAACCGACGGCTTTAGAGGCCGCGCAAACGAGGGTCTGAACGTCGATCACGCGTATAAAATTGGCCGCTTCATTGGCTGGTATTACGGAGCTAAGCAGGCTCGCAAGGCTCGTATCATCATTGGTAAGGATACCCGCAGGTCAAGCTATATGTTTGAGTCCGCGCTTGTCTCGGGCCTGGTTGCTTCTGGTGCCGACGCATACATGCTGCACGTTATTCCTACACCTGGCGTCAGCTTTGAGGTTGTAGATGGTGCCTTTGACTGTGGCGTCATGATTACTGCATCTCACAATCCGTTCACCGATAACGGCATCAAGCTGGTCAACAAAGACGGCTACAAGATGGACGAGGACGTCCTTGAGCAGGTAGAGGCCTATATTGACGGCGAGTTTGAAGTTCCTCTGGCAACCGGTGACAGCATTGGCCGCACGGTTGATTACATGCAGGGCCGCAACCGCTACATCTCCAGCCTTATTGCTAGCTGCGGCTTTAGTCTGCAGGGCCTGAAGATTGGCCTGGATTGCGCAAATGGTGCAGCTTCTAGTGTTGCTCGCCCTGTCTTTGATGCTCTGGGCGCCGAGACGCATGTTATTAACAACGCTCCAAACGGCCTCAACATTAATGTTGATTGCGGTTCTACCCACATTGATCAGCTGCAGCGTTTTGTAGTCCAGAATGGCCTTGACGTGGGCTTTGCCTACGATGGTGACGCTGACCGCTGCCTGGCAGTTGACGAGCGCGGCCACGTGGTTGACGGAGACCTGATTCTCTACGTCTGCGGCACCTACCTTAACAAGTATGGTCGCCTGGCAAAGCAGACCGTGGTCACTACCGTCATGAGCAACTTTGGCCTGTTCAAAGCATTTGACGACGCTGGCCTCTCTTATGAGAAAACCAACGTGGGCGATAAGTACGTTTACGCTTGCATGAACGAGAACGAGTACAGCCTGGGCGGTGAGCAGAGTGGTCACATCATCTTTGGTGACCTGGCAAAGACCGGCGACGGCATCTTGACCAGCCTCCGTATTATGGAGGTCTTACGAGCAGAGCGCGAGAAACTCTCTGAGCTGACTCGTCCCGTTACACTATATCCACAGCAGTTGGTTAACGTTCGCGTCACCGACAAAGAGGCTGCTATGCAGTCTCCTAAGGTCAACGACGCAGTTGCAGCTGCCGAGAAGTTCCTTGAGGGCAATGGTCGCGTGTTGGTCCGCGCTTCCGGAACAGAGCCTCTGGTGCGCGTTCTTGCAGAAGCTCCAACCGATGAGCTCTGCCAACAGGCAAATCAGATTGTGCTCGATGCGCTCGAGGAGTATAGGCTCAGCGCTTAAGCGCAGATAGATCCAGGGGATACGATGGCACTGGCAGGAATAGGTGTAGATATGCTTGAGATTGCCCGCATGCAGCAGGCAATTGAGAGACGCCCTCACTTTATTCGCCGTATGTTCACCGATGCCGAGCGTGCGTATTGTGAGCGCACTGCTCGCCCTGCGGAGCACTATGCTGCCCGTTTTGCGGCAAGAGAAGCCGTGCTCAAAGCCTTAGGAACGGGTTTCTCGTCTGGTATTGGTTTTCAGGATGTTTCTGTTGAGAGAGATCAGCTGGGCAGGCCACAGGCTCGTCTAGCGGGCAAGGCTGCACAGATTGCGGCTGAGCAGGGCGTGCAGGAGATTGCGCTTTCTATCTCGTACACCAGAGACGTGGCGGTAGCCAATGCGGTTGCGGTAACCAACGCCGTAAAACCTAAGGTAGATCAAAAGGAAGATGCTGCCCAAGAGCTGGCACGTTCGTTCAAAGAAGCTCGTTCTGTGTTGGATGAGCTTGAGCGCGTGCAAGAACCTATAATTGAGACAACCTTTGATGATGTTGTTAAATCCGAGGAGTAAGTTATGCAGCCGGTACTAAATGTTGAGGACATCAAGCGTGTAGAGATTGCGCTGACACGCGTGGGCGTGAGCGTTTCCGAGCTCATGCACCGTGCAGGTTACGCTGCTGCTCAAGAGGCCCTTGGCATGGGAGGGGACATCTCTAACGTTGTCATCCTCGTAGGTCTTGGCAATAACGGTGGAGATGGCTGGGTGGCAGCAGAGGCGCTGCGCTCTAGAAACTGCAACGTTAAGGTAGTCACTCCGCTTGAGCCTGATCAGATTTCCGGCGATCTTGCACGTCAGATGGCGCAGCGCGCCGTTCGCGCGGGAGTTTCCGTGCTTGTTGGCCCTTCTCGCCAGGAGCTGATTGACCTGCTGGCAACGGCTGACGTGGTGCTTGATTGCATGCTGGGCACCGGCTTCCACGGCAAGGTTCGTGCTCCGTTTGATATTTGGATTGAGTGCCTCAATCAGTCCGGCGCTCGCGTGCTTTCCGTTGACGTTCCCAGTGGCCTCTCTGCACAGAAGGGCCAGGTAGAAAGCGCGTGTGTTGTCGCTGACGTTACC
>CALIZK010000105.1:0-17602 GCA_938028635.1 uncultured Atopobium sp. | reverse complement strand
GATCAAGGTCATGCTGATCCCAGGCGATCCAAATGACGAGAAGGACACTATCGTTGAGATTCGTGCTGGTGTTGGCGGCGATGAGGCGGCAATCTTTGCAGGCGACCTCTTCAAGATGTATGAGCGCTTTGCCGAAGCTCGTGGTTGGAAGACAGAGATTCTGTCCAGCTCACCTTCTGAGGCAGGCGGCTTCAAGACTATTGAGTTCAAGGTCACGGGCGATAAGGTCTATTCAGTTATGAAGTATGAATCCGGTGTTCACCGTGTTCAGCGCGTTCCTAAGACTGAGTCTCAGGGCCGCATTCAGACCTCTACCGCAACCGTTGCAGTTCTCCCAGAGGCTGACGAGATTGATATTCAGATCAACCAGGAAGACCTGCGCATCGATACGTACTGCGCATCCGGTCCTGGCGGTCAGTGTGTTAACACCACCTATTCCGCAGTTCGTATTACTCACCTGCCAACAAATACCGTTGTTCAGTCTCAGGATCAGCGTTCTCAGATTCAGAATCGCGAGGTCTGCATGCAGATGCTTCGTGCCCGTCTTTATGAGATGGAGCTTGAGCGTCAGCAGGCTGAGCAGGGCGCAGAGCGTCTTTCCCAGATTGGTCATGGTGCTCGTTCCGAGAAGATCCGTACCTACAACCAGCCACAGGACCGTGTAACCGACCACCGCGTCGGCTTCAACGGCACCTACAATGGAGTTCTTCTGGGTGATACGCTGTCATCCGTTATTGAGGCTCTTGCTGCAGCAGAGCGTGCCGAGAAACTCGCTCAGGCTGTGTAAGGTGCAAACTTCATGACAGATGAAGTTTGGACAATCCAAAAAATTTTGACGTGGACTACTCAACACCTGGAAAAGAAGGGTGACGAGCATCCACGTCTTTCTGCAGAATGGCTCCTGTCCGCAGTGACGGGTCTTTCTCGCGTTCAGCTCTACACCAACTTTGACAAGCCACTTTCCGCCGATGAGCGTACTCGCATGCGCGAGGCAATTAAGCGCCGTGCAGAGGGTGAACCGCTTCAGTACGTGACGGGCGAGATGCCCTTTAGGCACCTGGTTCTTACCTGCGAGCCAGGCGTGCTTATCCCACGACCAGAGACAGAGGTGCTGGTAGACGTTGCGCTAGCAGGCGTTGACGTGGCAACTCCAAACACTGACGGGGAAGTGCGCGTGCTTGAGGTTGGCGTAGGAACGGGCTGCATATCGCTCTCTATTGCTACTGAGCGCCCACAAACACGCGTCTACGCTACAGATCTTTCTCCTCAGGCGATTGCGCTGGCAACTCGCAACAGAGATGCCCTGGACCTCCAGGAGCGCGTAGAGCTCATTGAATGCGACCTGGTAGAAGGTGTGCCTGCAGAGCTTGCACGGTCCTTCTCGGTGTTGGTGTCTAATCCGCCTTACATCCCCACACGCGTGCTTGAGCAGGAGGTACCTACTGAGGTCAAGGGTTTTGAGCCTGAGCTGGCGCTTGACGGGGGAGAAGACGGTCTGGACGTCTATAGGCGATTGCTTGAGGCTGCTCAACATATGCTTCTACCTGGTGGTATGTTCTGCGTTGAGCTCTACGAGGGGCATCTGGACAAGGCGGTGCACCTTGCCGAGGAACAGGGTGTGTGGGAGTCCGTTGAGGTCAAAGAGGATCTGACGCATAGGCCGCGCATTCTTGTGGCGTACCTAGCAAAGTAGCGCTTCAGCCGTCTGGCGAGAAAAACTGTGTAACGCATAACACCGCGCAGCACACAACGCCGCGTAGCACACAACAATGAGTCGAGGGTTTTTATGGGCGAATACATCAAAGTTGATCAGATGAATCCGGATACATCTGTAGTTTCTTTAGCAGTTGAGGTGGCGCGTCGTGGCGGCGTGCTTATCATGCCTACCGATTCTGTCTATGGCATTGGCGCAGCTGCAACTCCTCAAAACCCTGGTCATAAGCGTATTTTTGAGATTAAACAGCGTCCCTCAACGCAGACGCTTCCATGGCTTGTGGGCAGTAAATCTGATTTGCAGAAGTACGCTCACATTACGCACAGCTGGGCAAATAAGCTGGTAGAAGCATATTGGCCAGGAGCTCTTACGCTGGTGGTTACCGCATCAGAGAACGTTCCTGATGAGTACGTTTTGCCAGACAACAGAACCATTGCACTCCGTATGCCCAACTCACCTCTGGTGTGTCAGATTGCACAGCAGCTTGGATGCCCTTTGGCTACTACCAGCGCCAACACGCACGGAGCTCCTTCTGCAGTTGATGGATGTGGCCTTGAAGCGGGCCTTATTGAGCAGGCAGACTTGACGCTTGATGGAGGTCCGGCGCCTCTTGCTATTGCGTCGACTATTGTCGACTGCACGGGTGATGAGCCGCGCATTTTGCGCGAAGGCGCCATCACAACCGAGGATATTCTCGCCACTGCGGGATTTGCAAAATAGATAAAAAATCCTATCCCTTTTATGTGTTTTGGCTGCAGCTTTTGCCTGCATGCGGTACTCTCTATAGGAGTGAATTTTCTGAGGAGGATACGTATGCGTATTGCAGTTGGTTCCGATCACGCTGGCTTTATCCAGAAAGATCCTATCATTGAGCACATTAAGTCGCTTGGTCACGAGGTTTTGGACTTTGGTCCTGCAAACGACGATCGTGTTGATTACCCTGATTTTGCAGATAAGGTTGCTCGCGCAGTCGCAGCAGGCAAGGCAGATCGCGGTGTTCTGATTTGTGGCACCGGCATTGGCATTGCCATGACCGCTGATAAAGTCCCTGGTATTCGCGCTACTCCTGTTCAGACTGTTCAGTTTGCAGAGCTTGCTCGCGAGCACAATAACGCAAACGTCATTGGTCTATCTGGCCGATTCACTGATCTTGCTGTTAACGAGGCTATTGTGGACACCTTCCTGAGCACCGAGTTTGCAGGTGGCCGCCACACTGGACGTGTCGAGAAGATCATGCGTGAAGATGACCCTAACTTTAAGGGTGTTGACGCTGAGTAAGTAAACAGCACATAAACGGTGCATCTAAGCAATACATACACAAACCTGCACGGAATGTACTGTCTAGGATAAAGTTGCAGACATTCAAATAAAGCGCAGGTCAAGCTCTTGGAGGGAGCATTATGGCAGATTATGATGAGTCCAGACTTACGGTTGTTGACCACCCACTAGTTCAGCACAAGCTTCACATTCTTCGCGACAAGACAACCACCACCAAGCAGTTCCGTGAGCTTGTTAACGAGCTTGCAATTCTTGAGAGCTACGAGGCAATGCGTGACTTCCCACTTGAGGACGTCGAGGTAGAGACTCCTCTTGAGACCATGACTGCTAAGCGCATTGCTGGTAAGAAGGTTGCTATTATTCCAATTCTTCGCGCTGGCCTTGGTATGGTTGACGGCATTCTTGAGCTGGTTCCTTCTGCTCGCGTCGGTCATGTTGGTATGTATCGCGATCCAGAGACCCATCTTCCTCACCAGTATTACTGCAAGTTCCCTGCAGACATCGAGAACCGCACCTGCCTGGTTGTTGATCCAATGCTGGCAACTGGCGGCTCTCTCACTGCTGCTATTCAGTTCCTGCGTGAAGCAGGTGTCAAGGACATTCGTTGC
Organism: uncultured Atopobium sp.; assembly: GCA_938028635.1. Taxonomy (GTDB): domain Bacteria; phylum Actinomycetota; class Coriobacteriia; order Coriobacteriales; family Atopobiaceae; genus Lancefieldella. The sequence continues at coordinate 14,002 of CALIZK010000105.1, read as the reverse complement.
CTGACCATTGTTTCTTGCCCTGAGGGCGTCAAGGCAACTCTGGACTTTGACCCAGAGGTACGCCTCTACACCTGCACCGTTGATCGTCAGCTGAGCCCAAATGCTTACATTCTTCCAGGCCTTGGCGACGCAGGTGACCGTATTTACGGTACCAAGTAAGGAACTCATCGCCCTTCTCGCAATTTAATATAGTTGCGAATACGTATGTTAGTACATGATCCAGCACTCACATAACGTGTGTACTGGATCATTTTTCTTTTCAAATCATCACTTTACGAGAAGAAATAACAGTTGGCACATATCAAAAACTTTGCAAATAACAGGGGATATTGATACAACTATTTTTATCTGGACATAACTATATCTATCGAGAAAAACGCAACATAACAGCAGCTTATAAGTGTTATAGTTGAATGAATCAATAACGGCAGCTAACACGAGATGTGTCAGTAATGTGAGAGTTTGAGCATAAGTCAATTATTTGATTTTGTAATCGTGACTATGCATTCATTTAGTGCTAGTATCGCCGTTCGTCGCAAATATGCACGCCGAGTGGTAGATAATATACTCCAAGTGGCATATTCTTGGCATCTTACGTTGCGTTTCAAGTATGCTGAGCAGTGACGGGCAATCTGAAATGGTTGCAGATTGTATGGGGAGGTTGAGACAGAGTGGATGTTCTTGCGCAGTTGCCAGCAGAGATGGCCGAGCTGCTCGAAAGTTTTTTGCCACACGCATTGGTTGGTAACACCACCTTTGGTTTCACTAACTACATTTTCTATTTCTTGATCGCTGCTGTGATTTTCCTGATTGTCTGCTTTAAGTTTAAGAAGAAGCAGGCAGAGAGCATCGTCCCTCAGGGACGCTTCGTTAATGGCGTTGAGTACCTGATTGAGTACATTAGAGATGACGTCTGCAAGGCTTCTCTTGGAGAAACGTGGCGCACTCACTTCCCATTCTTGATCACTATGTTTATGTTCATCCTGATCAACAACATCATTGGTCTTATTCCTGGTGCACACCCAGGCACCGGTACTATTGGTGTTACTGCTGCTCTTGGTCTTTGCTCCCTTGGATACTTTATGTATGTAGGTGCAAAAAAGATGGGTGTTATTGGCTACATCTTGAGTCTTGCACCAAAGGGCGTTAATCCTGTTATCGCAGCAGTTATCTGGGTTATTGAGGTCTTCTCAACATTCCTTCGTCTGGTTACTCTGGCCGTCCGTCTGTTCTGCAACATGTATGCAGGTCACATCGTTATGGGTACATTTGCAATTCTTGCATCTATGTACTTTATGCCAGCTATTGAGAACTTCTCCGCATCAACAGCTGCTCAGGCAGGCTTTTCGATCTTCTGGGTTCTGCTGTTGATTATCATTTATTTGGTAGAAACTATTGTTGCCTTCATTCAGGCATACGTTTTTACCCTACTCTCTACTGTCTACATCCAGCTGGTAGAGTCTGAACACTAAGCAAAACGCTTAGTTGGTGGCATTGCCACACTGTGGTGCCAAACGGCACAAAAGATGAAGTCATCTGAGCCCACGCTCAGTTGATGATAGGTATGTATATTGGTCGCCTTGAGAGGGGCGAGCGAAAAAGGAGGAATCGTGGGTATTTTCGGATATGCTCTTTGCGTTATGGGAGCAGCAATTTGTATTAGCGTCGTAGCAACGAGTGCCGCTAACAACATGGCTCGTCAGCCAGAGGTTCAGGGCCGTCTCTTCACAGTCTTTATTCTTGGCTGCGCATTCATCGAGGCACTTACCCTGATTGGCTTCGTTGTTACCTTGATGGTTAAGTAAATTACTGTTTGTAACAGCGAAAACGCTACGTTGGAGGAATGCATGAATACGATTTGTAAGGGAGTTAAAAAAGCCAGCACAGTAGGCGCAACTGCTGCTCTACTTGTGGCAATGGCTCCCTCAGTCGCACTTGCTGAAGAGGGTGCAAGTGGTGCCGATATTCTTCTTCCAAAGCCCGCTGAGTTTGTTCCTGCTCTGATTGCGTTTCTGATCATCTTTGCTGTTGTAGCAAAGTTTGTATGGCCTTCCGTTCTACGTATGCTTGACAAGCGTCAAGAGAAGATCCAAGGCGATCTGGACGCTGCAGCAAAGGCTCGCGAGGAAGCCAACAAGGATCGTGAAATCGCAGCAGCTGGTATCGACGCAGCTAAGCAGCAAGCAGACGAGATTGTTTCTGCTGCTAAGCGTGAGGGCGAAGAAGAGCGTGCTCGTATTATCGAGCAGGCAAAGGTAGAGGCTGCCGAGATTGTTACTAAGGGTAAGGGCGTTGTAGAGTCTGAGCGTCGTCACGCCATGGCTGAGCTTTCTGATTCCGTTGTTGATCTTGCCGTCGATATTGCCGGAAAGATTATTGGCAACGAGCTTTCAGTAGAGCAGCAGCGTGCTCTTGCCGAAAAGTACCTTGCGGAAGTAGGTACTCCAGATGAGCACTAATAAAGACGATCAAGACAGAAAAGTAGAGGGCTATACCAGGGCACTCCTGGAGGCTGGCCGCGCAGAGGGTCGTGCAACTGCAGACCTTGTACAGGTGCAGCACGCAAAGAAGTTCTCTCCAGAAGTTCTTGAGACTCTTGGTGCTATGCAGGCGAGTGAGGATGTCAACCTTATCAATGATGTTGCCGCTACGTTCCAGGAGCTTCTTGAAGAAGAAGACAAGACACTTACAGTAACGGTAACTACTACAATGCCTCTTGATGATGAGTTACGTGCAAAGGTCACCGAGAAGCTCGAGAAGAACTTCAATACTCAGGTGTATCTTATTGAGCGTGTTAATCCCAAGATTTTGGGCGGCATTGTAGTTGAGGCACGTGATCATCGTTATGATGCATCGGTAAAGACACAGCTCACTCACATTAAGAGTAGGCTCTCTTCAGATCACGTTGAAAGTGAATTGTAATGACTGATAAGACCACTATACAGGAAGGAACGCTGAGCTCAGATGCCGTCATGGCACAGCTTAGAGAGCGCCTTTCTAAGGTCAATTCAACCGTATCCCAGCAAGAGGTATCTGCTGTTATTGAGGTAGCAGACGGTATTGCTCGTGTTGCTGGTCTACGCAGCGCTATGGCAGGCGAGTTGCTGGAGTTCACCAGCTCCGTTACGGGCCACAGCGTATTCGGTCTTGCTCAGAACCTTGATGAAACTTCAGTCGGCGCTGTTTTGTTCGGCGAAGTTTCTGAGATTAAGGAAGGCGACGAGTGCCGTACAACCGGCCGCGTCATGGATATTCCAGCTGGTTTTGACATGCTTGGTCGTGTTGTTAACCCACTGGGCCAGCCTATTGATGGACTTGGCGCTATCCACGCTACACATCGTCGTCCTATTGAGTTCAAGGCTCCTGGCATCATGCAGCGTCAGCCTGTTTGCGAGCCAGTTCAGACTGGACTTCTGGCAATTGACGCTATGGTTCCTGTCGGCCGTGGTCAGCGTGAGTTGATCATTGGTGACCGTAAGACCGGTAAGACCGCTATCGCAATTGACGCAATCGTAAACCAGAAGAACACCGATATGGTTTGTATCTATGTCGCCATCGGTCAGAAGGCGTCTACAGTTGCAAACATCCGCGAGTCTCTTTCCCGCCATGGTGTTCTTGACAAGACCGTCATTGTTGCAGCTACCGCAGCCGATTCTGCTCCAATGCAGTACATTGCCCCTATGGCAGGCGCTGCTATTGGTGAGTTCTTTATGTATAACGATAAGGACGGCAAGCCTGCTGACAAAGACCATCCAGGCGGACACGTTCTTGTTGTTTACGATGACCTCTCTAAGCAGGCAGTTGCATACCGTCAGATGTCACTGACGCTTCATCGTCCACCAGGACGTGAGGCATATCCTGGTGATATTTTCTACCTGCACTCACGCTTGCTGGAGCGTGCATGTAAGCTCTCCGATGAAAACGGAGCAGGTTCTCTTACCGCACTTCCAATTATTGAGACGCAGGAAGGCGACGTTTCTGCATACATTCCTACAAACGTCATTTCCATTACAGACGGCCAGATTTATCTGCAGTCTAATCTCTTCTTCCAGGGCCAGCGCCCAGCAGTCGACGTAGGTATTTCTGTATCCCGCGTTGGTGGTGACGCTCAGGTCAAGGCAATGAAGCAGGTTGCAGGTACACTTCGTCTGGACCTTGCAAGTTATCGTGAGAAGCAGGCATTCTCGCAGTTCGGATCCGACTTGGATGCAACTACGCAGTACCAGCTCAACCACGGTGCTCATATGATGGAGCTTCTCAAGCAGCCACGTTATTCAGCTCTGGACGTAGTAGACCAGATTTGCGCAATTTACGCTGCAAAAGAGAACTTCATTGATGACGTTGATCTTGAGAACGTTGCTCTCTTCCGTGATGGCCTTGCTCAGTACATGAGTGAGTATCACCCACAGCTCCGCAACTCTCTGCGCAACGGAAAGATTTCTGATGAGCAGGCAGAGCGCTTGAGTGATCACATTAAGCACTTCAAGGCTAAGTTCTTGGAAGAGCATCCAAACAAGGTTGTGGATGAGGCAGAAGCTAATTCAGACACACCAGGCTCTTTTGACGCAGTAACCCAGGGTTCATTGCAGGAGTAATTATCAATGGCGAACCTTCACGAAATATCGAGGCGTATGAGCTCCATCAGGAGCACCATGCAGATTACGCGCACGATGTCGATGATTTCGACAGCGCGTGTCCGCAAGGCACTTGATAGGGCCGAGGCTGCTTCGCCATATAAGGAAGCTATTACCCTTATGCTTGCAAATGTAGCAGGCGCTGGCTTTAATCCTAAGAAACAGCCTCTTCTTGCTACACATAAAGTCGAGAAGAACGTGCTGTTCTTAGTCATCGCATCTGACCGCGGACTTGCAGGCGGATTTAACATCCTGCCTCAACGCGAGGTTGAGCATGAGATGGCACGTCTTAAGGCTAAGGGTGTGTCGTCCGAGATAATTACTTGCGGACGCAAGCCAACTGAGTACTTTACGTATAGAAATATCAAGCCCACCATGTCTTATGTAGGCATTTCCTCTGAGCCTACAGCAGACCAGGCTGATCGTATTGCCTCCTATATCATGGATGGCTATATCAAGGGTAAGATTGATCGTGTCGTAATCAAGTACTGGCATGCAAAGAACCGTGTTGACCAAGAGCAGGTTACAGAGCAACTTCTTCCTATTTCGCGCGATAAACTCACGATTCCTAATAAACCACGTACCGAAGAAGCCCTCTCACAGGTGAAGACGTATAACAAGAGTGAATATCAATTCTCGCCATCTGCTTCTCAGGTACTTGATTCGTTGATGCCCGCTTATATCAAGACGGTCATCTTCCACGCACTTCTTGATTCTGCTGCAGCCGAGCATGGTGCACGCCGTCGTGCAATGCAGTCTGCAACTGATAATGCTGAGAACGTCTTAGGCGCTCTTAGCCGTACGTACAATCGCGAACGCCAGGGCGCAATTACCACTGAGCTCAATGAGATTATCGGTGGTGCTGCAGCATTGGAGGATATGTAATGTCAGATATGCAAGTAGAGACTTCTTCCTTTGAGGAAGCTATTCTCAACAAGCGCAATCAGCACGTTGACGATGGCGTAATCGTTCGCGTAGTTGGACCAGTTGTCGACGTTAAGTTCGACGGACCTGTTCCAAGCATCTATACCGCACTGACGGTAGAGGATGACACGCCTGTTGGTCACGTCAGCACCGTTCTTGAGGTTGAGTCTCAGCTTCCCGGTGGTGTTGTTCGTACCGTCGCTATGTCGTCAACCGATGGTCTTCAGCGTAACCTTCGCGTTAAGGACACCGGCAAGCCAATGATGATGCCAGTAGGCGAGTCTACGCTGGGCCGCGTCTGGAACGTCATGGGTCAGCCAGTCGACGGTGGAGATATTCCTGAAGACGTTGAGTTTTATCCAATTCACCACCCAGCACCTCTCTTCGAAGAGCTCACTACTGAGACAGAGATTTTCGAGACGGGCATCAAGGCAATCGATCTTCTCGAGCCTTATGTTCGAGGCGGAAAGACTGGCCTCTTTGGTGGCGCTGGCGTTGGTAAGACCGTTCTGATTCAGGAGCTTATTAACAACCTGGCTCAGCAGCATGGTGGTACTTCCGTATTCACCGGCGTTGGAGAGCGTACTCGTGAGGGTACCGACCTCTTCCTCGAGATGACTGAGTCCGGCGTTATTAACAAGACCTGCCTAGTCTACGGTCAGATGAACGAGCCACCAGGAGCTCGTATGCGTGTTGCTCTTGCAGGCCTTACTACTGCAGAGTACTTCCGTGATCAGGGCCAGGATGTTCTGTTGTTCATCGACAACATCTTCCGCTTCTCTCAGGCAGGTTCTGAGGTTTCCGCACTTCTTGGTCGTATGCCTTCCGCAGTTGGTTACCAGCCAACCCTGGCTACAGAGATGGGCGAGCTTCAGGAGCGTATTACTTCCACCAAGGAAGGCTCTATTACTTCCGTACAGGCAGTTTACGTCCCTGCAGACGACCTTACTGACCCTGCTCCTGCTACAACCTTTACGCACTTGGATGCAACTACCGTTCTTTCTCGTGCTATTACCGAGCTTGGTATTTACCCAGCAGTTGACCCTCTGGCCAGCTCCAGTTCTGCTCTTGATCCATCCATTGTTGGTTCAGAGCACTACCGCGTTGCTATGGCAGTTCAGGAGACCCTGCAGGAGTACTCCGACCTTCAGGACATCATTGCAATTCTGGGTATGGACGAGCTTTCTGAGGAGCAGCAGCGCACCGTTGCTCGCGCCCGTAAGATTCAGCAGTTCCTCTCTCAGTCATTCCACGTTGCCGAGAAGTTCACTGGTAACCCTGGTGTGTACTGCACCGTTGAGGAGACTGTCCGCTCGTTTGCAGAGATTATTGACGGTAAGTGCGATGACCTTCCTGAGCAGGCATTCCGTTTTGCAGGCACCATCGAAGATGTTCGCGAGCGCGCTGCAAAGATGTCCGCTTCGGATAGCTCACAGAACTAGGATTTCTCATGGCTGAGTTGACTTGTCAGTTTGTCAGACCAGATAAGCTCCTTTACGAAGGAACCGTTGAAAGTCTGATTCTTGCTTCAGCAGATGGAGAGTATGGTGTGTGGCCAGGCCACGCACCAGAAATCATTGCGCTTGGCGATGGTGTTGTAAGACTGCACATGCCTCATCCAGAGAATGAAGAATCTATGACCAAGATAGTGATTTCTGGTGGATACGCAGAAATCGATCCAACAGGAGTCATTATCTTGGCAGATCATGCTCGTCGCGTTGATGACATTGATGCAGATGTTGTGCGCGAGACAAGAGATGACGTCATTGACCAGATGCTTTCTCTTCCAGAAGACGATAATCGTCGTGCCTACTACGCAAAAAAGATAGACTGGTGTAATCTACTTCTGAAGCAAGTGGTTGAGGAGTAAAATTCTCTCACTGTCGTTTTCGGAGGTTTATGGACGTCATAAAAGTAGTAGGTGGCCGTTCTGTCACAGGAGAGGTCACTGTAGAGGGTGCAAAAAACTCTGCCCTTAAATTGATGGCTGCAACCATCATGGCTCCTGGTGTTACTACACTCACTAACGTTCCTAATATTGCAGACGTTCACGTCATGGGCAAGGTGCTCAAGACGTTAGGCGCTCGCATTGAAGTCGTTGGTCTTCACGAGCTCAAAATTGATACCACAGATATTACAAGCTGGGAGACTCCTTACAGTCTTGTTGCACAGATGCGTGCATCAACTGCTGTTTTGGGTCCCCTTATTTCTCGTTTTGGCAAGGCTGTTGTGGCGATGCCAGGCGGTTGTAATATCGGTGCTCGCAAAATTGACATGCACATCCTGGGCCTCGAGGCTTTGGGTGTTGAATTTAAGGTTGAGCACGGCAATATTCACGCAAGCGCTCCTCACGGCATAACCGGCGAGACCGTTTCTTTAGCCTTTGCCTCCGTTGGCGCAACAGAAAACCTGATGATGGCATCAGTTTTTGCCAAGGGTGTAACGGTCATTGATAACGCAGCTCGTGAGCCAGAAATTGTTGACCTTGCTACTATGCTCAACAAAATGGGTGCCAACATTCAGGGTGCCGGATCTCCTGTTATTGAGATTCACGGCGTTACAGAGCTGCATCCTGTTGAGCATGAAGTTGTCGGCGACCGCATTGAGGCTGGTACCTTCCTGGCTATTGGCGCGCTTACTGGTGAGCCTATTACTGTTCACGGCTTCGAGCCAAATCACCTTGGCCTGGTACTTAAGAAGTATGAGCAGATGGGCATTACCATCGAGACCGGAGATAGGTGGGCAAGGGCTTCTCGCCAGCAAGATCTTAAAGCTATCGATATCCAGACGCTGCCATTCCCGGGTTTTCCAACAGACATGCAGGCACAGACCATGACGCTGCTTGCTCTGGCTAAGGGTACCTGCATCATTACAGAAAACGTCTTTGAGAATCGCTTTATGTTGGCGTCTGAGCTTTCTCGCATGGGAGCCGATATTACCATTGAGGGCCATCACGCTATTGTTCGCGGCGTCTCCGGCTTTGAGGGGGCGCAGGTCAAGTCACCAGATCTTCGTGGTGGTGCTGCGCTTGTTATGGCTGGTCTTGTGGCCGAGGGAGAAACAATCGTTTCTGCCATTCATCACATTGACCGCGGTTACGAAGGATTTGTCGAGAAACTCGTCACGCTGGGAGCAGATGCTCAGCGCACTACCATTCCAGACGACGACTTTATCGAAGGATAGTTTGTGTCAACTAAACCAAAGCATGCAAAACTGCTCGACAACGGGGCCGCACAGGGCGCTTCGGCTGACACTGCACAAAATACTGCTACGGGAAGTACCCAAGGTACTGCACCAAGCGCTGCAGCCAATACGTCGCAGAACGCTGCGGTTAGTAACTCTCCTTTTAGTCGCACGCAGGCAGAGGGCTACCACAAGCGTCGTAAGCGTGTCTTCAGAAAGCAGATGGTAGTCAGGTCGCTTCTGGGCGTTCTTGCTGCTGTTTTTGTTGCCGCTGTGGTGGGCGCAGGTATCTGGTATGCAAGCGTTCAGGCACAGCTCAATAACTCACAGGTCATTACTGCTGAGCTTCGTCAGACGCTTCAGGAGCCTTCTGCACCAAGCGACCCCTATTATATGCTGCTTCTAGGAACCGACGGTCGACCTGGCGAGACTGAATATCGTGCGGATTCCATTATTTTGGCGCGTGTTGACCCTATCCATAAGCGTGTGACTATGCTCTCTATTCCACGAGATACCCGTGTCTTGTGGAAGGGTTCTTACATGAAGATTAACGCCGTCCACTACTATGACGGCGCAAATGGCATGGTACAAGCTGTAAATGAACTGTGCGGCGTACATATTGCCCACTATGCAGAGGTCAACTTTGATGGTCTCGCAGGCATTACAGATGCTCTTGGTGGCGTAACCGTAAACGTTGAGCAGTACATGCGTGACACAGAGAACTTCAGCGACGTTGTTGAACTGTACCCTGGCGTTCAGAAACTGAACGGTGCTCAAGCACTCTTCTTTACTCGTGTTCGCTACGCTTTTGCAGACAGCGATTACACCCGCATGCGCCATCAGAGAACCTTCATCAAGGCTATGATTGCTCAGATTCTGAACACAGGAGACCCTGTAGCCATTGCAAATACTGTCAATTCAACAGCAAGCATGGTTATTACCGATCTATCTGTCTCAGACATTATTTCTTTGGGCACTCAGATGATTGGCATGAACACTGACAAGGATATCTATACGGCATACGTACCATCCGAGGGAACAGAAATTGATGGCCAGTCGTATGTTATTGCAGATAAAGATGCACTTGCAAAGATGATGAAAGTAATTGATGCAGGAGACGATCCATCTAGTTTAAACGGACAAACAGATGCCGAGGCAAATGCTGAGGCTGCCGAGAAAAGTTCAGAAGAGTCCTCAGAATCTTCAAACAGCTCTTCTCGCCAGTAAAACTAAGCGCCGTTTTTGGGTATCATTCAAGTGTTAGAAATATTTTCGTTGCGTAGCGCAACTGATTTTGCATGAAAAAGACTGTCAAGCAGTCGTCGGAGGAGATTTATGGCCAACGATAACGTACAAAACGACCACACACTGACAAAAGCCGGCGAGGACTATCTCGAGGCAATTTATCGAATTGCACTTGAGCAGCCAGATGACGATAAGAGCGTCCGCTCCGTTGATATTGCCGAGAGTCTTGATGTTTCCAAGGCAAGCGTCAACAAGGCACTGTCCCAGCTTAAAGAGCAGGACATGGTTGAGCAGAGCCGTTATGGTCGTGTCACGCTGACCAAAGAAGGCGAGGCAAATGCCCGTACCACATGGCGTGCTCACCGTGCGCTTCGCACCTTCCTTGAGGAGGACTTGGGTGTAGACACAGAGACTGCAGATGCAGAGGCTTGCCTTATGGAGCACTCACTTTCTGTAGACACGCTGGCTAAGCTCATTGAATTCCTTGAGAAGCGTGGAATTGAGATTCCAAGCAAGTAACGTAACCTGGCGCTTATGCAAGCTAGGTACGTATAAAAGCGCCTGTCATTTGAGTTTATCGGCGGCAAAACCGTCATTCTTACAAGCACACGTTAGGTGTGCAGAGCCAACAGGGCTCATAGGTGAAAGGCAAACACATGAAGGCAATTATCCCAGCAGCTGGTCTAGGTACGCGCTTTCTACCTGCAACAAAGGTAACCCCTAAAGAGCTGTTGCCTGTTTTGGATAAGCCCGTCATTCAGTACGTAGTAGAAGAGGCTCTTGAGCCAGAAGAGGTTGATGAGGTAATCATCATCAATTCTCGCGAGAAGCCACAGATTGAAACCTACTTTGCTGAAGACCAGAAGTTTGAGGCAGACCTTTCTTCTCGTGGAAAGCAAGACCTTGCCGAGAAGGTCCATGCAGCTTCTGCGCTTCCTGTTTCCTTTACCTATCAGGACAACCCTCGTGGTCTTGGCCATGCAGTACTGTGTGCCGCAGACGGCGTAGGTGACCAGCCATTCTTTGTACTTCTCGGCGATTACTTTGTTCCAGACCGTCAGATGTGCATCCGCATGGCAGAGATTTCCAAGCAGCACAATGGCGCATCCGTCATTGCAGTTGCTCCAGTTCCTGCAGATCAGGTGAATCGCTACGGTATTATCGCAGGTGAGTGCATCTCTTCTCCTTCAGATAACTCTGAGGGCGAGGGTGCTATTTGGAAGGTAACAGGCCTTGTCGAGAAGCCTCGTTCAGAGGACGCACCTTCTCACCTGTTTATTGTTGGTCGTTACCTGCTTTCTCCAAAGATTATGGAGCTCCTGGCAACTCAGGGTCCTGGCGCCGGCAACGAGATTCAGCTGACAGATGCAATGGAGCGCCTGCTTGCTGAGGAAGAGATGTATGCGCTGGTAATTGACGCGGAAGAGGGCTGCGATACCGGTACTCCTGCAGCTTGGGCAGCAACTAATGCTCGTATGGCGCTCTCTGATCAGAGCTCTGCAGCAGCATTTAAAGAGGCGCTCGGCAGCTATGCCAACCGCATTGGATAAAAGACCCGACATACTCCGTTTTGGCAGCGATGGCTGGCAAGCCCGCTATGATAAAGGCTTTACCAGGGACAATGTAGTTAGACTTGCAGAGGCCCTTGGTACTGTTTGGTCACAGGAGCTGCCTGGTGGTATTGTGTTTGTCGGCTTTGACACACGCTTTGAAGCAGATTCGTCTGCTCTTGAAGCCGCTGCAACATTGGCTTCCTTTGGTTTAGACGTGCGTGTGTCCGAGACTTTTTGCCCAACTCCATCTGTTTGCTGGGCCTGTGCACATCATAAAGATGTAGCTGGTGGCCTCATTATTTCTGCAACTGAGCTTTCCTGCGAATACTGCGGCATGATTATTCGCGCTGCAAATGGAGGTCCTGTTTCTCGCGATTTTCTCCAGCGCGTGGAATCCGCAACGCCGCTTGAGCCAACAGATCAGCGTGGAACTTTTACCACAACGGATATTGTGACGCCTTATAAAAGTGCGCTGCTTAATCAGATTAATGTGTCTGTTATTAAAGAGCTACGCCTGAGCGTGGTAGTTGACCCTATGTATGGTGCAGCAACAGACCTGCTTGCTGACGTACTTTCCGCAGCTGGATGTGTTGTACACCAGATGCACCAAGGTCCTGTCAGGGATTTTGGTGGCATTCACCCACAACCAGCGGACCCTTGGGCTGATGAGTGCTCTTCGATGGTGGTAAGCCGCCATGCACAGCTGGGCCTTTTGCTTGATTGTGACGGAGACCGCGCTGCTGCCGTAGATGAAACCGGCCGACTTCTTAGTCCACACGAGCTTATTCCGCTTATCACACGCCATCTTGTACAAAATAGAAAGCAAACCGGCCGCGTTATTTCTACACTGACCTGTTCGGCAACGGTATCCAGGCAGGCAGCTCATCTTGGACTAGAGTCTGCAAGCGTGCCTGTTGGATTTGCTCGACTTTATTCAGAGATTGAGCAAGGAGACGTCCTTCTCGCCGCAGAGGAATACGGCGGTATTTGCATTCCAAGCCACCTGTTGGAGCGAGATGGTCTGCTTGTGGCCCTGCTTGTTGTCGAAATGCTAGCGTATACCCATAAATCACTTGCACAGCTTGTCTCTGAGGACGAGGCTGAACTGGGTCGCATGTGTTATAGCAGGCGAGGAGTGCGACTTGATGCTGCAGCTACTCAGGCGTTCAGAAACATCCTTCCAGGCCTCAATCCAGAAAACGTTGCAGGTAAAGTGCCTGTTTCGGTAAGCCATGCCGATGGCCTTAAGCTTCAGTTTAAAGACGATTCTTGGGTGCTCATTCGTCCTTCTCGTATGGATGCGCTGGTACGCGTGTATTCTGAGGCCGCTAACGAGACACTTCGCGATCAACTTCTTGATGCAGCTTGCCAGATTGTAAAAGACGAAATTTAGCCCAAACAAAGCGTGGCGAGAAGACCGTTTAAATGGCAGCGTAAAAGACACCGCAAAAGGCAGCGTAAAAACGCGCAAGAAGACAACGTCAAAATCGCGTAAAGCTCGCACAAAGATAATGTCAAAAAAGCGTAAAAACTAACGCAAAATGACAACACTATATATAGTTGAAAAATAAAGTGTTACTACTAGACGACAAAGGGAATTTAGTGCCCAATATACGCATTAGTTCACTAAAGACTACGAATTGTGTAGAAATTGTGGAGGAATTAAGAAGATACAAAATCATCTTCACAAACGAGTCGTAAGTGCGTATAGTTATTCCCCGCGCCGCGCACCACGCAATGTGAAATCGCAGCGCAGCGAACCTTGAAAACCGGATACTGCGATCGAAAGATCAGCAAAGACAGACAAGCGAAATTCGAATTTGAACATTTTGTTCAATAGTCAATTCATAATTTCAGCGAATCCGAGATCAGCGGGATTTTAGAGACGTGGATTCAACTCAACTTTAAATTGTACTGACTTTTAGTCAGTTTAATTTTGAATGGAGAGTTCGATCCTGGCTCAGGATGAACGCTGGCGGCGCGCCTAACACATGCAAGTCGAACGATTAAAGCACCTTCGGGTGTGTATAAAGTGGCGAACGGCTGAGTAACACGTGGGCAACCTGCCCCTCTCATTGGGATAGCCACGGGAAACCGTGGATAATACCGAATACTTCGGGACTTCCGCATGGAAGACCCGAGAAAGCTCCGGCGGAGAGGGATGGGCCCGCGGCCTGTTAGCTTGTTGGTGGGGTAACGGCCTACCAAGGCAATGATGGGTAGCTGGGTTGAGAGACCGACCAGCCAGATTGGGACTGAGACACGGCCCAGACTCCTACGGGAGGCAGCAGTGGGGAATCTTGCACAATGGGCGAAAGCCTGATGCAGCGACGCCGCGTGCGGGATGAAGGCCTTCGGGTTGTAAACCGCTTTCAGCAGGGACGAGGCGAAAGTGACGGTACCTGCAGAAGAAGCCCCGGCTAACTACGTGCCAGCAGCCGCGGTAATACGTAGGGGGCAAGC
>CALIZK010000104.1:0-3291 GCA_938028635.1 uncultured Atopobium sp. | reverse complement strand
CAGAGGTTGGCAATGTAATTGTCTGCGATACTTCTTTCCACTACAACATGCCAGAGAAGGCTCATCGCTATGCGCTTCCTCGTGATGTTGTTGACAAGTATCACGTCCGTAAGTACGGTGCTCACGGTACTTCTCACCGCTACATTTGGCGTGCAACCAATGAGTTCACCAATGGTCAGACTCACAAGCTTGTCAGCTGTCACCTTGGTTCTGGCGCTTCTCTGTCCGCTATTGAGGATGGTCGCGATCTTGAGACCACTATGGGCCTCACTCCACTCGATGGCCTTATCATGGGCACTCGCTGCGGCACCATTGACCCAGCCACTGTTTTTTATCTCTCTCGCGTTGGTGGTTACTCCATCGATGAGATTGATACTATGATGAACAAGCAGTCTGGTCTTCTTGCCCTATCCGGACACTCTGATTCCAGAGATATTGAGGATGGTGCTCACGCAGGTGATAAGGACTGTCAGCTCGCACTTGAGATGTTCTATTATCGTACCTCTCAGCTCATCATGGAGATGGCTCAGGCTATGCACGGCTTTGATACCATGGCATTCTCTGCTGGCATTGGTGAGAATTCCGATGAGATGCGTCTTGGCGTTGTCAAAGAGCTTGAGTGGATGGGTGTCAAGATTGATGAGGAGAAGAACAAGGTTCGCTCCGGTGAAATCCGTGACATCTCTGCTCCAGATTCAAAGGTACGCGTCCTGGTTGTACCTACCAACGAGGAGTATATGATTGCTCTTGACGTTCAGGAGCTTCTGGGTAAGTAAGCTTACTTACAATCCAAAAAATTTATTAACTCCCGCACTTTGTGCGGGAGCTTTTTTATGAAGATATAGATAGTTCTTTGACATCAGTACTTTAGAACTTTATATTTTTAAGTAAGAATTTAGAGTTTCAAAGAAATCTTATTGTTTTTGTACAGCTATTTGTGTGCAGATAAATAAATCTTTGAATTAGCTGTGAGGAGCATCATGCAGTCTAAGGGTTTAGTTAGCAGGTCTTTGAGCTTTGCAGTTATGTTTGTGCTCACTGTATTTGCTGCGCTCACTGTATTCAACACAAAGGCACAAGCTGTTGAGTACACACCAACTATTTCAAATGCTAGCTATACAACATTAGTTGGTAGTAATGTACGTGTAAATTTTGATTATGCGCTCAACAATGGTGCCCCTGCACAACCAGGTGATACCTTTACTATTATGCTTCCTCCAGAGCTAGAGAATAATACTCCAGCTCCTTTTGAGGTTATGGGTGTAGATGCAAACGGAAATAGTATTTCTGTTGGTACGGCAACTCCTACCAGTAACCCTAATACCATGACTGTTACCTTCAATAACAATATTGCGGGTCTTCTTAACGTTCATGGTCAGATGTCTTTCTCGCTCAATTGGTCAAGCGCAATTGCGCAGAGAGGCAATGGCAGCACTACACTCAATATTGGTAACACCAGTCTTAACATGACGTATGGCGGTTCTATTGCTGCAATGGATACTGCAATTACTAAGTACAACAGAACTGGTGCAACTGCAGAGACAACCTATACGCTTCCTTCTGGTGCAACTATTACAACTGGAAATGATTATTACGTTACCAGCTGGGTTGTTAACCTAACTCCATCTGATATTACCCAGGTTGGTCTGCTTAATGCCACTGTTAAGGATCAGATTGTAAATCCTTATACCGTTGATGCATCAAAGCTTACTGGTACTGGCGTTAATCCTTCAGATGAGCTTGCTGGTCCATATCTTAAGCACTCTTTTGTTCTCCACCTTGTTAACGGTGCTGTTCAGACTCTTTCTGCAGATCAGATTCTTCCTGCAATTACCTTTACTCCTAATGGTTACACTCTTGATTTTGCTCGACTCAATAATCAGGTTAACTTTGCTGGTTTCCAACCACTTATCCAGGATTGCTGGCTTGAGTACAAGACCATTGTTCCAGCCAACGTTACCCAGGTAGACAATAGAGCAACTCTTGATTTTGATGGCAACACTGATAACTTCACTCGTGAAGGTTGGTGGATTAATCCTCGCGGTGCCGGTACTGCAACTGGCGAGCAGCAGGTAAGCGTTTCTGTATCCAAGGTTTGGGAAGATCAAAATAACGCTGACGGTACTCGTCCTACTTCAGTTACCGTACACCTTTATGCAGACGGCGTAGATACTGGTAAGAGTGAGGTTCTTTCTGACGCAAATGGCTGGACTGCAACATTTAGCAACCTCGATAAGAATCAGGCTGGCACTACAACAGCTATTACATACACCGTTGTTGAGGACGAGGTTGAGGGTTATACCGCTGAGGTAACAGGTGATGTTACCAGTGGCTTTACTATTACTAATACTCATATTCCTCCAACTCCAACCACTCCACCTTCAGAGACTCCTAAGAAGCCAAAGCAGCCAAAGAAGAAGGAGCCTAAGCTTCCTTCAACTGGTGATGCTTCCTTTGCTGTAGTATCTGTAGCAGCTGCATCTTCTGTTCTTATTGCAGCTGGTGTTCTTGGTAAGAAGCGCGCTCAGTAACGCACGCTACAACAACGTAAGTTAAACGTAAAAGAGCCTGTGAGATTAATTCACAGGCTCTCTTTTTGTTCAAAGCGTTTCTCGCTGTTTATAGGGCTATAAAATGAAATGCATTACGAGACGTCGCGTCGTGTCCAACTAGTTTGCTAGAAGACCCTGATATTCAATGTTTTAGCAATACTTTGGCCAGGCTCAAGGCTTATGATACCTGGCTTGTGCTCAAAGACGCCATCAGTGTCAACGGTATCGGCAATGCCACACCATGGTTCAAGAGCAACAAATGGACAACCAGGAGCAGCACTCCAAATGCCCAGATAATCAAAGCCTTCAAAATCCATTTGAATACCATGAGCCTCAGAAGGAGCTTCTGTGCTAGCCGCAAGTGTAATGCGTCTATCAGGGACGTCTTCAAGTGTGATGGTCTTCTCGCGATCAATAAGCTCCCAAGACAGGGGAAGCGTATCAGAGTCCACGATAAGCCTCTGTGGAGTTGTGTAATCGCAAAGACCCTCATCAGTAATAGAAGGTCCATAGCTGGTCCAGGAGCGCGTAAATAAGAGGTGATACTGGTCCAAAGAGGTTGCCTCAACGCCGGGGATCGGAATGTTGAAAGCTGGGTGAGCGCCAAGGGTAAACGGCAGTACAACGTTTGCAGGATTGGTGACCTCATACGTTTGTGTCAGCGTATCACCAGCTACCGAGAAAATCAGCCTAAGTTCAAAGTCATACGGATAAGACTTGCGAGTCTCTTCTGTACTTT
>CALIZK010000103.1:0-2210 GCA_938028635.1 uncultured Atopobium sp. | reverse complement strand
ATTTTTCATTTCCAACTAAACGGGTTTTTTACCTTTTTCGGCACATAATTTTGAGCTCAAAAATTACGTATGCATGGAAATGAATTTAATTGCATGAATATTCAAGGAAATAAATCAAAAGTTGATCATGACAAGTAAAGAAGAAAATTGCCAATAAGATGCCTGTGAAAACAGAGATAACCGTGGAAAAATTGCTAACTCGTCTAAAAACCACCAGCACCCATGAAGAAACAAGAGGCGGGATAAATATTCAGAATTATGCCTTGAACAGGGGATAATTTAAAATAGGAAATTTTATGGAGCGGCGGACGGGACTCGAACCCGCAACAGTCAGCTTGGAAGGCTGATGCTCTACCAATTGAACTACCGCCGCAAGGGTAAAGCAAAAAGAAAAAAATGGTCGGGGTGACTGGATTCGAACCAGCGACCCACTGCTCCCAAAGCAGTTGCGCTACCAAGCTGCGCTACACCCCGAGCCGAGAGAAAAGTATAGGTGACAAATCGCCCAAGAGCAAGAATAAATTGCAATCTTTTTGAACTATTTTTTGTCTATCAGATTTTTCTATTTTGTTATGTAATCGAAACATTGGATGACTATGCTATTCGTAACCACTTCGAAAGGGGTTTCATGAGCTATTCATCTAAGGTAATCGCACAGCTTGAAGAGCGTTACGCAGATCAGCCTGAGTTTATCCAGGCAGCAAAAGAAGTTCTTACCACCATCCAACCTGCACTTGATGCTCATCCAGAGTTCGAGAAAGCCGCCTTGCTCGAGCGTCTTGTTGAGCCAGAGCGCATTGTTATGTTCCGCGTCCCCTGGATTGACGACGCTGGCAACGTTCAGGTCAATCGCGGATACCGCATCGAGTTTAACTCCGCAATTGGACCTTACAAGGGCGGCCTCCGTCTCCATCCAACGGTTAACCTGTCTATCTTGAAGTTCCTCGGCTTTGAGCAAATCTTCAAAAACTCTCTGACCACGCTTCCAATGGGCGGCGGCAAGGGCGGCTCCGACTTCGATCCAAAGGGCAAGTCTGACCGCGAGATTATGGCGTTTTGCCAGTCCTTTATGACTGAGCTTGCTCGCCACATTGGTCCAAACACCGACGTCCCAGCTGGTGACATTGGCACTGGCGCGCGCGAGATTGGCTACATGTTTGGCCAGTACAAGCGCCTTCGCAATGAGTGGACCGGCGTCCTGACCGGCAAAGGCCTCTCCTTCGGCGGCTCCCTTGCTCGCACCGAGGCAACCGGCTACGGCGCGGTTTACTTCCTCACCCACATGCTTGCCGAGAAGAACGATTCACTCGCGGGTAAAACGGTCTGCATCTCCGGCTCCGGAAACGTTGCTACCTACGCTGCCCAGAAGGCACAGCAGCTGGGAGCAACCGTTGTGACCGTATCTGACTCCTCAGGTTACGTCTATGACCCTGAGGGTATTGACGTTGAGCTGCTGAAAGACGTCAAGGAGGTCCGCCGCGCGCGCATCAAGGAGTACGCCGACGCACGTCCTTCCGCTACTTTCTTCCCAGGCGAGCGTCCTTGGAGCCAGAAGTGTGACATCGCCATGCCATGCGCAACTCAGAACGAGCTCGAGCTTGCTGACGTGCAGAAACTTGTTGCTAACGGCACCAAGTACGTCGTTGAGGGCGCTAACATGCCAACCACCCTCGAGGCAACCAATTACCTCATCGAAAACGGCGTCTTTTTCGCACCTGGAAAGGCTGCAAACGCAGGTGGCGTAGCTGTTTCCGGTCTTGAGATGTCCCAGAACGCCGAGCACCTTTCCTGGACGTTTGAAGAGGTAGACTCCAAGCTGCAGGGAATCATGGAGAGCATTTACACCGCTGCTTCTGAGGCTGCTGCAACGTACGGTCACCCCGGTAACCTGGTCTTTGGCGCAAACATCGCCGGCTTCCTCAAGGTTGCAAATGCAATGATGGCGCAGGGTGTCTGCTAGTTCGCATAACACTTGGCGAGAAACCCGTTGTTGTAGCATGTATTTGAGCTAATTACATCGTTGGCTTTAACGTAAGATTTAAAAGGACCTTGGTCTGAACTGCCTCCCATTTCTTGGACATAAGAAATGAGAGGCAGTTCATATGCGGGTGATTATGATTCTGCAGTGTGTTAGCGCCGGCTTTTAGGCCTAGCGCACAAAATAGCGCAGCTTTAGTAGGTTCTGCTAAAGAATTGACATGTTCCTAATA
>CALIZK010000102.1:0-22656 GCA_938028635.1 uncultured Atopobium sp. | reverse complement strand
ACTTAAGCACAATCACGCAGAATAAATAACTCATGTTTACGCTTTTACGCTAGACTGAAATTGATACACATGAGCCCTCTCACAGGGCGAGAAGAACTTGGAGCTTTCATGGCCTATAAAGCCGCTGTATTTGATCTAGATGGAACACTTCTGAACACTATTGTTGATCTTGCCTGGGCAACAAATTACGCTCTTGAGCAGTTCAACATGCCCTCCTATACCGTTGATGAAGTACGTCAGATGGTTGGAAATGGCGTTGCGAAGCTTATCCGCGACGCCGTGCCAGAGGGTACCGATGATGCTACATACCAGCGCGTACTCGCATGCTTTAAGGAGCACTACGCTGATCACAGCTTAGATAACACTGCGCCCTACCCTGGCATCCTTGATGCGGTTGATACGCTCAGGGCAGCTGGCGTTAAATGCGCTGTTGTTTCCAACAAGCCAGACTTTGCTATTGCAGATTTAATGAGCAATTTCTTCCCAGGTAGATTTGACTTTGCTCTGGGTCAGCGAGATGACCTTAAAAGAAAGCCTGATGCTGAGCCTGTCCATTACGCCCTTGCTCAAATTGGCGTTGACCCTCAAGATGCTGTCTACATTGGAGACTCCGAGGTTGATGTTGCAACAGCACACAACAGCGGCATGCCTTGCATTAGCGTTACCTGGGGATTTAGAGATAAAGAAACGCTTCTAGCTGCAGGTGCTACCACACTTTGCAATACAGCAGAAGAAATGGTGCAAGAAATTCTCAAATAGTAGCACTAAAAATTACAACCATTCATCATTGCCGTTGAGCGAGAAAAAACGTCCGCTTGCCTATGCCTCTCAATTCGTCTGAATAAGCGTATTCTGAGGGCGGTATAGTCTATAAAAGTGCGTCCATAATTTGCGCGCAAGCGACGTGGAAAGGATTGCATCATGGGCAAGAAAAGTTCTGAGGTTCTCCAGATTTCTTACGAAGACCTGGTAGAGTACCTGCACAGTAATCACTCTGTGTACATGCAAGTCGGACACCAGGTTTATTACCTCACTGATGTCAATTTTGAAGCATGGAGAGCTCAAGACACCAGTATTAGAAACTCAAAAAACCACTTTGTAGATTGTTCTGAACTAGTTCCAACGGTAGACGAATTTCTCGCGCTTCCTTTTATTAATGGAAAAACCATTAAAGACGTTTTTGCGCATGCAACGTTCTATGCATCCATGAAAAACGAAAAATCTGAGTAATTCAAAATAATCAGCATTTTGTTGATTACCTTTCAGCTAAAACTTAAAGGACCTGTTAACGCAGGTCCTTGTTTATTTACCCCTTGTATAAAAAAACGCCGATGCAGTGAACTGCCTCCCATTTCTTGGACATAAGAAATGGGAGGCAGTTCATATGCGGGTGATTATGATTCTGCAGCGTGTTAGCGTCGGCTTTTAGGCCTGGCCCACAAAATAGCGCAGCTTTGGTAGGTTCTGCTAAAGAATCGACATGTTCTTAATCAAGATAGTAGGCAGCTAGGAGGTTATACTGCCTGATATGCATCTCTATGCATAAACTTAATCTAATATGCTTAAACATGAATAGACTAATATTAGAAATTTAACTATCGATAAATTCTGTATCTACGGAACACACCTAAGTCAGATATTCTGCTCAGATGCGGGCATTTTACACATCTAATGACGATATTCTGCATGATTGTGGTAATTTCCGCGTAATGTATACGTCTTTTTGGCAGAATATCCGACTTAGGTGTGTTTTGAACTGCCTCTTATTTCTCGTGTCTAAGAAATGGGAGGCAGTTCACAGTGCACCGGCGTTTTACTTGAAATTTGAGAGAACCTGTCTACTCAACAGGCTTCTGAACCTCAAGGACCTCAGCAATCTCAACCTCAGCAGAGACGGTACCAGCAAGTTCTGGAATAAGATCGTTGTACTTATTGGCAGAGGCAAGCTCAGATGAGGCAGTCTTTGCATAACGCTTAACTGCTGCCGCAGCACGATTAACTGCACTCAACGTACCAGCACCGCCAACACATCCTCCTGGGCACGCCATACCTTCAAGAAGATAGCCTGGATATTTACCTTTAACAGCATCCTTAAGCATAGCTCGGCACTCAGCGAGGCCGTCAACAGCCATGATAGGAACTTCTTTATCAGGGTACTTCTGGTGGATGACGTTTACAACTGCGCCTGCTACGCCACCGGCCACTGCAAAAGCACGACCGTCATGGGAGGCGTTTTCAAAGTCGGAGTTGTCGTCATCAAGCTTGGTGTAGTCAATACCCTTAGACTCCATCATTCCTGCAAGCTCCTCAAAGGTCAAAACAAAATCGACCTCGGACTTAACGGAGCGACGCAGTGCCTCAAGTTTCTTAGCAGTGCATGGTCCAATAAAGACAATCTTGGCCTCTGGATTTTGCTTTCTTACCAGACGCGCTGTCAGAACCATTGGAGTAAGTGCCATAGAAATAGCATCAGCATGCTCTGGATGCTCTTTTTTAGCCATTGCAGACCAGGAAGGGCAGCAACTTGTTCCCATAAATGGCAACTTCTCTGGGACTTCTTTGACAAAGTCTTCTGCTTCCTGAACGGTACAGAGGTCAGCGCCAGTTGCTACCTCTTCTGCCTCGGCAAATCCCATCTCCTTGAAGGCTTCACGAAGACGACCGACGCTACCCTTGCCAAACTGGCCAACAAACGAAGGAGCCACAATTGGAACAACGGTATAACCCTCATTAATTGCCTGAATTACCTGGAAAATCTGACTCTTATCGGCAATAGCACCAAAGGGGCAATTGACCAGGCACTGACCACAAGAAACGCACTTCTCGTAATCAATGTCTGCGCGACCATGCTCGTCAGAGCCAATCGCGTCCATGCCGCATGCAGCAGCACAAGGACGTACATGGTGATGAATTGCCTGATAAGGGCAAACCTTGAAGCACATACCACACTGAATGCACTTCTCCTGGTCAATGTATGCCTTTTTATCTACAAAGCTAATTGCTTCTTTAGGACAAATCTCTCGGCACGGGTGCGCAAGACAGCCCTGGCATGCATTGGTAACGCGATACACATTGTCTTCGCATGCGTTACAGGCAAATTTAACAATGTTAATCAGAGGCGGCTGATAATAAACTTCTGGTCTAGAAGCTTCTTCCAAACCGTCAGAAATATGATCACGTTGATCAACATCTTGCATAGGCATGCCCATAGTCATGCGAATGCGCTCACCAACAATAGCGCGCTCTAAAAAGACGCTCTCGCGGTACGTTGCAATATCACCTGGAATAATCTTATAGGGCAGCTCTTCCATTTGGCGAGCAATTTCATCAACGCTTTTATCTGCTTTTTCATAGGCAAGCGTCGAAACCTCTTTAAATACCTTCCTGCGGATTTCAGTCAGGTTGGTATATACACCTCGCATTGTGCCAGGCATTTCTCCCCCTCCTCGTTCACTTTATGCACGTCTGGGCAACGTATTTGCACAAAATGAATGCATGTCTCTATCACAAAGTATGTACTATTAGTCCACCTCAGTGACACCAAAATAAGAAAATCGCTCTGGAATGTCCGTTTTAATCACAATTTTTGCGCCTGTGACTGGATGAATAAATTCAACACGATATGCATGCAGCATTAGCGGCTGCTGTTTATGCTTCTTTTTTGATCCACGCTGCAAAGAAGACACTCCTCCGTATAACGCATCTCCTACCAGAGGAAATCCAAGTGACGAGAGATGCACTCTAATTTGATGCTTTCTTCCCGTCAGCAAATTGACCAGTAACAAGCTGTGAATTTGACCTTGTGCTGATGAAGCAACTTTTACTAGACATACCTCCGTTTGAGAGGGCTTGCCTGTTGCTGAGACCCTCATCTTTTGAGCGTCATGTCTATCTTTTCCAATTGCCTTATCTATCAGCAGTTTATTTGGCTCAAACGCTCCTTTAACAGCTGCAAGATACTCTTTGGAAAGCTCCTTAGAGGCAATAAGCTGGTCAAACTGCGGCTGCGTTTCTTTTTTGAGCGAGAAAAGCACTATGCCCGTAGTCTCCTTATCAAGACGATTCAATGCTTGAACCTGGGAAAGATCTACCTCTCTTAAGCCCTCAAGTGCGCTAAGTTTCTCGCAAACTACATCGGTTAACGAGGGTTCATTAGTGCCGTCTGCATGAACGATAATTCCCGCTGCCTTATTCACGGCAAGCAGATACTCATCTTTATACAAAATCTCAAGATTACTGTCAGTCTGAGGCGCATCCATGCTACTCGCCTCGCTTAACCACATACCGCTGCTCAGAAAGCACCTGAGCAAATGACTCGATTGTGCTCCACACATGATCGGTGCGTCGCCAAGCAACGCTAACCGAATACGACATCTCTTTTCCCAGCTCAATAATGTGGAGACCAGACGTTTCAAAGTCGTAGTAAGAAGAAGCCACCAACTCCGATGGCAAGAAACACGCGCCAACTCCTCTCATGGCAAGGGCCAAAAGCGTCTCGGAGTTTCTGGACATAACCTTGATAGTAGGAGAAATGCCCGACGCAGCAAACGCATGGCGAGCAAAACTACCTGCAATGTCTCGCTTGCCCACCGTTAGGAAGGGACAGGCTTCCAGGGCTGTAAGCTTTCCCGTCTTTTTGACTTGCGAGACAACCGAGCCAACGTTATCTGCATACAGAGATTCAAGAAGCGCTTGAGATACTACTAGAACGATCTTCTCGTCAAAAAGCTTTTTAACGACTAAGTCATACGACGATGAATTGACTGTTGCGACAATCAAGTCGAGCTGACCTTCAGATAGCCACTCGACAAGCTCGTCATTTTCACCCTCATCAAGCTCAATGGAGATATTTGGGTGTAATTTTTGAAAAGCAGCAATAGAGCGCGGCATGATGATGTGGCCTCGTGTGGCGGTAACACCAACGCGTAAGCGACCTCGCTCATTGCCCGCAATATCAAGAAACTCTTGATCCATGGCGCGACGCTGTGCTTGGAATTTACGCGCATACCGCAAGAACTCTTCTCCTGCAAACGTTAGAGACAACGGAACCGTACGTTCTAACAGCTTAGAGCCAAGTTCTTTTTCTGCAGCAGCAATATTTGCCGAGAGCGTTTGCTGCGTTACGCTCAGGCGTTCAGCTGCCTTGGTGAAGCTTTTTTCTTCTGCAACAGCAACAAAATAATCCATGGTCTGAAAGTTCATTTTTGCTCCTACTGAATTACAAAAATTACTTGTAATTATAACCATTGAAAACAGTTGGACTTCAACTTCTTAGTTGCCTACTCTATTTACATAAGAAATTCGTTTGGAGTGGATGCATGGTAGAGCTAATAGTACTAAGTGCCTTTGCGGTGATGCTCATCGTAGGCACAGCCCTATCTTTCCCCCTTACATCTATCTTGACCATTGGTTTCTTCCTCTTTTTTGGTTACGGACTTTCTCGTAAAATCTCCGCAAAAAAGCTTTTATTAGCAGCCTTTGAATCTGTCTGGGAAGTTAAAACGATCATTGCGCTGTTTGTTGTGGTTGGCGCTATGAGTGCTGCCTGGCGTGCATCTGGAACTATTCCAGAAATTGTCAGCATTTCTGCTTCGCTTATTTCTCCATCTATCTTTATTCTGGCAACATTCTTACTCTGCACCATGATGTCCATGCTTCTGGGTACCGCATTTGGTACTGCTGCAACCATGGGAATCATCTGCATGTCTATTGGTAAGGCAATTGGAGCAAGCGAGTTCTTTATTGGTGGTGCCGTTCTTGCAGGTAGCTACTTTGGAGATCGTTGCTCCCCTATGTCTACCAGCGCAATCCTTGTTTCACAGCTCACCGATACTAATCTATCCAAAAACATTAACCGCATGCTTCGAACCAGCGTAGTTCCTTTCATTGCCGCATGCGCTATCTATGTAGCGTGGGACTTCTTTATGGCAAACACGGGAACAATCCCTGATATTACTGGTCTTCTCAGCCGCTCCTTTAGGCTCTCTTTGATTTCACTTACGCCGGCGCTTCTCGTAATTGTATTTTCAATTCTGAAAGTCGATGTCATTGTTACCATGGCATCCAGCTTGGTACTTGCTTGCATTCTCTGCGTTACCATTCAGCGCGTTCCACTTGCGGACCTGCCAGTCATTCTGCTCTTTGGACTTCGCGCCCCAGGAGCCACCGTGGCAAACATGGTGAATGGTGGTGGCGTTTTCTCAATGATGAGCGTCTTGACGATTGTCACCATTTCTTCAAGCTACGCTGGTCTTTTCCAAACAACTGGTCTGCTTCGCCGTATGTGCCAGCTGGTAGCCGACCTTTCCGATAACTCCACGCCTTTCTTTGGCGTTCTGATTACCAGCATGTTTACCTCAATGGTTTCTTGTAATCAGACTTTGGCTATTATGCTGACAAATGATTTGTGCGAAAACGCAGAAGACTCTTCTAGCGCTCTTGCTCTGGATATCGAGAATAGCGCTGTAATTCTTGCTCCACTAGTACCGTGGTCCATTTCAAACATCTCAGTGCTCTCTGCAATTGGCGCACCTTCTATGAGCCTTCTAGCTGCAAGCTTCCTCTATTTGCTTCCTCTTTGGACCCTAGGAATTTCCCTGTGGCTCCATCGACGCCCAGCAAAAATTGACGGTCATCGTGCTCGTTGGCTTGGTCTTACCTCTGACGATGTTCGTAGCTGCTCATGCTCTGACGATGTTCGTAGCTGCGCATGGCCACGCGTGCAGGATACAAGGTCAGCAGATTCAACCGCAAGCCTTCCTGCTGTAAAAGTTGCCTAAGACCACGCTGTTTAACGCTCCTCATACACATTGCTAAGCTAGGTGTGTTTAACGCCGTTAATATTTCTATTGATGCTTTGGTAATTCAATAATTCGATCACAACGCTGGGCAATACCCATATCATGTGTGACCATAAGAAGCGTTTTATGGTTTGCGTGAACGGAATCTAGCAAACTGTCTATAACAATAGTGGCCATGGCCTTATCAAGTGATCCAGTTGGTTCATCTGCAAGGATTAAATTACCTGGCTTTATCATTGCTCGAGCAATTGCTACTCTCTGCTTTTCTCCACCAGAAAGCTCATTTACAACTGCATCGAGCTTCTCGCCAATCCCATAGTTTTCCAAGGCAGTTCTAATAAGACGTTCCTGTTCCTGCTTTGAAAGCTTGGTGTATTGAAGCGCCAATAAGAGATTTTTGCTTACTTTCCAGTCATTAATGAGAGCAAAAGATTGGAATAGATAATTGATTTCAGTACGCCTCATAAGTGTTGCTTTTTTGCTATTGATTGAAGGATATGTTCTTCCCTCAAGGTTGATTGTGCCTGAATCTAAAGTCTCGAGAAGACCGATGATATTAAGAAGCGTTGATTTTCCACATCCAGAAGGGCCCACGAGAGCCACTGACTCTCCGCTTTCTATCTCAAATGAAATGTTATGAAGAACTGTATTGCTTCCAAATGACTTATTGAGAGCATCTACCTGTAGAAATGTTTTCATAGCTACTCCTTAGAGAGATTCTCTAGAACAATTCTCATGGTGCTTCTATTTGCAGAAATACTGATAGTCAAATTGGAAATCAATAACATTAAGCAGCCCATTATTATTCCAAGAGTTGAACCTATGACAATCATGCAAAGTGTTCCAACAAGTGCAATGAGATTCACTACGAGGAAAATATTTATGTATTGCTTGTAAACGCCAAATCCCAACATGCATTCAACAGCAATTTTTCTCTCATGTAATCTCTGGACAATTGAAATCATACTTATTTGAATCACCGTTATAGCTGCAAACATAAGCACAATTACAACACCGAATAAGAGGAAGAGCTCCTGCAGAGATTTTCTGTAGTCCTTTATAAAGCTCTCTATCGAACTGAACTGTGTTCCAAAACCATCATCAGAGAGCTCTACAACACCGCTGGAATCCAACAAATTTGCAGCGGCCTCAGGTGATAACTTTATGTAACTATTATCAAGCCCCGTAGCCACTAAACTTTCTGATTCAGTAGGAACCATGTTATTTGACGTTACCACTTTGATTACAACATTTGTGCTTATAGAAGGGCTGTCTATATTTGTTGACCAGGTAAAAAATCCTCCACTAGCATCGTATTCAATAAATTCAGCTGAAGGATTTTGCATATAGGGTGTAACAATGTCTGACTCAAATATCTTGTCGCTTCTAGCCACAAGCTCTCTCAACAGAGATTTTTGTTCTTCTGAGTACGAACTTGGAACGAGATAAATCCTTGTTCCATTCTCCGCTTTTTTAACTTGTTCATCAGTCAACGCTACCCCAATTTCTTTTAGATAAGATGGGGATGCAACCAGAACATCAAATGGCTTCAAAATCGATGAATTTACTTCATAGGCATTCAAAGTTGCTTCACCTATTTGATTTACATGAGCAATATACACGCCTGTATCGTGCTCGTGGGTTTTATACCAATCAAATAATTCCTTACTTTTATCCATTGGTCGGCCGTTGAAAAAATTACCTTGAGAAACATGATTTCGGACAATATACCAATCTTTATATACAGACCAATTTTCTTGAGTGGATAGTAGATTTGAGTACATTGTTATAGGAGCATCCATATACGTAGAACCAGCAAAAACTACTACACAACAAAGTGCATAAATTATCGCCGTTAGAACGTACAGACCCTTTTGCGACAGTCTTCCTAAAATTGTATCTACAGGCCGAATTGTTAGAAGTGGAGCAGCAGAAATTAGTACCGAAACCACAACTACAAGTATTGCTGGCATTGCCGAGGTAAACGTAAACAGTAAAAAACTGCCAGTAATATCAAATCCGGAGCAATTAACCATTGTCCACATAAAGGCTAATGGCAGTAAAACAGCTGCTAAAGCACAATAGAAAAAATAATGATGAACGACGTAATCGCTCTTACTCCAGCCAAGCATTACGTGAACACCGAGTTTCTTTAATTCTTGTAACGAGTTGTAATACGTCAGTAAACAAAACGATATGCTCAGGATTATAAAAGTTACCCCAGCAACGTAGTAGAAGAGTCCAATTTCAACCGCTGATCCTGAATAATTTGTAATAAATTTTTCTTTATGTAGGCCAGTAGCTTCTGAAATCTGATTAACCAACTCATCAAATTCTTCAGGAGAAAGGCCTAAAACAGCACAAGAATTTCCCAAATTATAGCCAGGAGTAATTTGATCTAATTTGAAATAAACTGAACCCAAAACATATGGTAAGTCACCAACTTTATTATTCGTATCCATTCCGTAGCCAAGGTATGACTCTGGAGAATGTCCGAGAAGTTCATTGATTTTTTGCCTATTTATAACTTGAGTGCCAAGAATATCAAAAGAATCAAAGCTGTTAGCTTCACTGCCTGGGGAAGACAGCACACCAACGGTCAATATCCTAGGCCCTTCAGTAATTGATTCCGTTTTCTTAGTTATAAGAATCATCTTGTGAGTTTGTGCGTAAGACCTAACAACTGCCACAAATGTTTCTTTTGTCTCATTAGACATCTGTGACGTATAAAATTGCGGCTGATTAGAGAGCCAAGAATCGAATTTTCGGGAAGTAATAATTTCTAAAAAGCCTTTTCCCACCAAAAACGAAGAGAGGGCGATTAATACAACTATGATAGAAACAATAAAGCGGTACGCTCTTTTCATTTCTTCACCTACAATTTCTTTGGATTACAAATAAATGAAGGCGCTTATTAGTTATAAAGCTATAAATATGCCTCTACAGTATTAAGTATGAGCTTAAACCGTTTACGTTTAATTGATCTCACTGATAACTATCGTAAACGGCTTTTATTATTCTACAAACGGTATTTACCACCTAAATGAAACCTCTCATGCCTAATGAACTGACTCCCATTTCTCGTGTCCAATAAATGGGAGGCAGTTCATGCCTAAGACATGAGAGGTTTAAATTTGACTTCCAGTCCTATTTGTTACTGTCTTGCTTTAACCTCAACAACAAGCTGGTCAACAGGTACCTGTACCTGCTCGTGAGACTCCATATCACGAAGGGTTACCGCACCAGCTTCAACCTCATCTGGGCCAATAACCACGCAAAGCGTTGCGCCCATCTTATCTGCCTGCTTAAACTGAGCCTTCAGCGAACGACCAGTACGATCAGCCTCGCATCTAATACCAGCTTCACGCAATGCCAGCACGGTATCAAATACAACAGGAGCCTGCTCAGCACCTGCGCAAGCAACATACACACAGCTTGGAGCTGCGGGCTCAGCTGCAACACCAAGAGCTTCCAGCGCCAGCATAATGCGCTCAAAGCCAACAGCAAATCCAACGCCTGGAGTTGGCTTTCCGCCTTCAAGCTCAACAAGACCGTCATAACGGCCGCCACCGCCGATAGCGCCAACGCCAGCGTTTGGAATCTCTACCTCAAAAACAGTACGTGTGTAGTAATCCAAACCGCGAACAAGCGTTGGATCTTCAACGTATGAAATACCAGCAGCGTCCAAATATGCCTTGACCTGCTCATAGTGAGCACGACAATCATCACACAGGTTGTCAGAAATCAGTGGAGCATCCTTCATAACCGCGTGACAGCTCTCGTTTTTGCAGTCAAACGCACGAAGTGGATTAATCTCCGCACGCTCAAGACAGTCCTCACACATCTCATCCTTGTGATCAAGAATGAACTGCTTGACCTTCTCGCGATATGCTGGGCGGCACTCCGCGTCACCCATGGAGTTAATCATGAGCTTCATATCAGCTGGCGAGAAACCCATCTGCTCGTAGAACTTCATCAACATGATGATGGACTCTGCATCGGCAGCTGGATCAGAGGCTCCAAGCCACTCGACACCTACCTGGTGGAACTGGCGCAGACGGCCTTTCTGAGGACGCTCTCCCCTGAACATTGACTCAGCGTACCAAAGTTTTGCAGGAGTTCCTCCCTGTGGCACAAAGTTGTGCTCAACGGCAGCACGGACCACACCAGCAGTTCCCTCAGGACGCATAGCCATACGCTGACGAGGCTTAAGACCGGACTCATTGCCGGCAGCCAGCAAATCATCAAGTAGAGCGCCTGAAAAAACACGGAACATCTCTTTGCGTACTACATCGGTTGACTCACCAATACCGTGAACAAAGGTGTCTACCTGCTCAAGTGCAGGAGTCTCAATGCGGTCAAAGCCATAAGTACCAAACAGATGGCGGGCAACATCTTGCATATGCTCCCAAGAGCGCATATAGCCGCCGTAAAGATCTTCGGTACCTTGAATTCTCTGACCCATGAATCCTCCTTGTTACAAACATAGATGTGTCTAGTTTACCCATGAGAGACAGCTCTGGCGCAGAAAAGCTTTTATAACTTTTGAAACCTATAAAAAAATCCGATTATTTTCTAGAAAACGTGAAAAAGTGCGTATGTGAGGGTTGCATTTTAATTCCTACCATTTAGTATGAATTAGCGGATTTTGGGGTATGACAAAAACATCGGTGACATTGGCGTTTGTCTTTGCCACAAAACCGCACTAGCACAAGGTTTTGCTCGCCCTAGAGCTGCCCAAAGAGCTAGTCACAAACGTATCACGTGCTTGCACGTAGAGGTATTTGGAGTGATTTATGGCAACTGAGCTACTCCGTGTAAACGGAATTTCTGCAGGTACCGAGGAGAAATCCATCCTGCATTCAATTGATCTGAGCATTGGTGATGGCCAGGCTCACGTTCTGATGGGACCTAACGGCGCAGGTAAATCAACACTTGGCCGCGTCATTATGGGTGATCCTACCTATAAGATTACCGAAGGTTCTCTTATCTTTAACGGCGAGGATGTAACTGAGCTTGCTGCAGATAAGCGCTCCCTTGCGGGCATCTTCCTCTCCTACCAGGCACCTGTTGAGGTTCCTGGCGTTCCTCTTTATTCATTCCTGCGTACCATTACACAGATGCGCCCTGAGCTTAAGATGACTGCTCGTCAGTTCCGTCAGCGTGTTGGTCAGATTTCTGATCACCTTGAGCTTGACCAGGGCTTCTTGATGCGTGAGCTTAACGTTGGCTTCTCTGGTGGCGAGAAGAAAAAGGTTGAAATGCTCCAGCTTCTGCTGCTTCAACCTAAGCTTGCCATTCTCGACGAGACAGACTCTGGCCTGGACGTTGACGCGCTCTCCGTTGTCTCAAAAGGCATTCAGGCTTATCGCGAGACCTGCGGCGGCTCTCTGCTCATCATTACTCACAACACCCGCATTCTTGAGCGCCTTGAGATTGACCGTACTCACGTTATGGTTAAGGGTCACCTGGTAGCAGACGGCCCTGCTGACCTCATCAATCAGATTGACCACGGGGGCTTTGAGCGTTTTGAGAACCAGTCTGATGAGGGCGGTGCTAACTAGTGAGCGAGAAGAAGCGATCTGAGGTCGCTGACGTAGACCGCTCGCTCTACGACTTCACCAAGTCCGAAGAGGGTTACGAGCGCTACGATGATGGCCTTACGCCAGAAATTGTGCGTGCTATTTCCGAGAAAAAAGAAGAGCCCGAGTGGATGCTCCAGATGAGGTTGTCGGCACTGGAAACCTATCACCAGCGCCAGATGGCTACCAACTGGGGACCTTCTATTGCAGGTTTGGATTTGAACCATATCTCCACGTATGTCTCGCCAAAGACTCAGCAGGCAAATAGCTGGGACGACGTACCTGAGGATATTAGGGATACCTTTGATCGTTTGGGCATTCCACAGGCAGAGGCAGAGAGCCTTGCTGGTGTTGGTGCTCAGTACGATTCCGAGATTGTCTATCACAACATGCGTGAGGAAGTTGCTGAGCAGGGCGTTATTTACACCACTATTGAGGATGCTTTGCATGATCCACAGTGGGAGCCCGTTGTTAAAGAGTACTTTGGCAAGCTGATTCCTCCTTCAGACCACAAGTTTGCGGCTCTGCACTATGCCGTGTGGTCTGGCGGTTCTTTTGTTTATGTTCCTAAAAATGTCACTCTGGACTACCCACTTCAGAGTTACTTCAGACTGAATGCTCAGGGTGCTGGCCAGTTTGAGCACACACTCATTATTGTTGAGGAAGGTGCTGACCTGCACTTTATTGAGGGCTGCTCCGCACCTAAGTACTATGCAGCAAACCTCCATGCAGGGGCTGTTGAGCTCTTTGTTAAGGACGGCGCTCGTCTGCGCTACTCGACCATCGAAAACTGGTCCAAGAACATGTACAACCTCAACACCAAGCGCGCCATTATTGGCAGCAATGCAAAGATGGAGTGGGTCTCGGGCTCTTTTGGTAGCCACGTTTCCTACCTCTACCCTTCTACTATCATGAACGGCGATTCCTCTAACTGCGAGTTCACCGGTATTACATTTGCAGGCGCTACACAAGACCTGGATACAGGCTGCAAAGTTATTATCAACGGCTCCAATAACTCGGCAAACGTTGATACCAAGTCCATCTCCAAAGACGGTGGCGTCAACACCTTCCGCTCTGCAGTTACTGTTGGCCGCAAGGCAGAAAACGCTCGCGTGGCATTCTCGTGTCAGTCCCTGATGCTGGATAACATTAGCCGTTCCGACACCATCCCAGAGATGGATGTCCGCAATGCAACTGCTCAGATTGGCCACGAGGCAACTATTGGTCGCATTTCTGACGACACCGTCTTGTACCTGATGAGCCGCGGTTGCTCTGAGGCTGAGGCTCGCACCATGGTAGTAAACGGATTTGCAAATCCTGTCTCAAAGGAGCTTCCTATGGAGTACGCCGTTGAGATGAACAACCTGATCAAACTTGAGATGGAAGGAGCGATTGGCTAATGGATAACGTTTTGATTAATCGCGCCAACGTTCCTGCAGCTCAGACATGGAACCGTCTACGCGCTAACTCACTGTCAGTTACCGTCCCTGATCACGCTGATGCAGGCAAAGTGTACCTGCCTCTGCCTCGCCTTTTTGAGCGCATTGAGTGTGGAATGGGTCAGGAGGTTACTGACTACGTAGAGTCACAGGCATTCAAGTCTGATTTCTACAACGTTCCCGCTCGTACCAAGCGAGAAGAGCCTATTGTTGTTGCTGTTTCTGCAGCTCAAAATCAGTGCGCTAACACCGGCATCATTGTGCGCGAAGGTGCCGAGGCTACCGTAGTTATCGCTGCGTTTGCAGGCGATGCGAGCGACGGCGCACCTGCGGGCGGCGCCGCGAACGGCAGTAACGCGCTCCCAACAAGCGCTGCGCTCACCCGCATTGTAGTTGAGGCTGGTGCAAAGCTGCACCTCATTGAGATGCTTGGCGTCAACGAGGGCCAGCAGCACCTCGAGAGCGTTGGACTTGAGATTCACCAGGATGCTGCCGTTGATGTTAAGCAGTACGCACTGGGCGGCTCAACCATTGGTCTTGGTCTCACCGCTAACTTGGTTGGCGCTCGAGCTCGCCTTGACCTCAACAATCGCTATCACGCTACTCACGAAGAAACGCTTGATATCAACCACCTGGTACGCATGCGTGGAACCTCTACGCGCGCACAGCTCACCGAGTCTGGTGTCCTTAACGAGGCAGCTAAGAAGACGCTTCGCGCAACTATCGATCTTGTCCGTGGCGCAAAGGATGCCCAGGGCAACGAGATTGAAACGGTCATGATTCTTGGCGACGATGTTGTCAACAAGACCATGCCTGTTATTCTCTGCGATGAGGACGATGTTGCTGGTAACCACGGCGCTACCATTGGATCCGTCTCCCCTGAGCAGCTTGATTACCTTGCAGCTCGAGGACTTTCTCGCCAGGCTGCTGAGCAGCTGTTTGTGCGCGCGCTCTTTGAAGACGCCATCATCAACGCACCTGAGGAGATTTCTCACCGCGTGGCCGTTGAGCGTTGCGAGGCTGAGCTGGGCGCAGAAATTGCTCACGACTATGACGAAGCCGCAGGTAATAACGATGTTATCAGCAACGACGGCAACGATTCTTGCTCCGAGACCAATTCCAACAAAGGTGGTGTCGCGTAATGACCGACGCAGAAGTTGCTCAGATTACCGATAATCCTTACAAGGCAGATTTTCCGCTGCTGGCAGCAAACCCCGAGGTAGCTTACTTGGACAGCGCTGCTACTTCTCAGCGCCCACGCGCGGTTATTGAGGCGCAGTCTGGCTTCTACGAGACCATGAACGCAAACGCACTGCGCGGATTGTACCGTTGGAGTGTGGAAGCAACTGCAGCTATCGAGGGAGCTCGTGCTTCAATTGCAAAGTTCATTGGCGCTGTCGATAAAAACGGCAAGCCAGAAAGCCAGCAGATTATCTTTACGCGCAACACTTCTGAGGCGCTTAATCTGGTTGCTTCATGCCTTGGCCGCTATGCACTCAAGCCAGGCGATGACGTGGTCATTTCCATTATGGAGCACCACTCCAATATCATCCCTTGGCAGCAGATTTGTAAAGCTACCGGCGCTAACCTGGTGTACCTGCGCATGAATTCGCAGTACCAGATTACGCCAGAAGAGATTGCGTCAAAGATTACCGAGCGTGCCAAAATTGTGTCTGTCACGCATGTTTCTAACGTGCTGGGCACCCGCAATGACATCAAAGCCATTGCCAAACGCGCTCACACTATGGGCGCCTACATGGTTGTTGACGCCGCCCAATCCGCACCTCACATCCCTATTGACGTGCATGATCTTGACTGTGACCTGTTGGCCTTCTCGGCACACAAGATGTGCGGACCTATGGGCATTGGCGTGCTCTGGGGCCGCGCCGAGCTGCTCGACGCCATGCCGCCATTCCTTACCGGCGGCGAGATGATTGATTCCGTCACCGAAACCAGCGCCGTTTGGGCTCCTGTTCCCGAGAAGTTTGAGGCGGGCACGCAGGACGCCGCAGGTATCTACGCTACCGGCGCCGCTGTCGAATACCTCAACGGCTTGGATATGGCAAAGATCGAGAAGCGAGAAGAACTTCTCGCCAGATACTTGGTGCAGCAGCTGTGCACGCTGGACTTTGTTGACATCGTTGGCTCTAAGCTGGGACAAAACCACGTGGGCGCTGTGGCGTTTAACGTGCGCGGCGTTCATCCACACGACGTCTCGAGCATCCTAGACATGAACAACGTTTGCATTCGCGCTGGTCATCACTGCGCCGAGCCGCTTTTGATTGAGCTGCACGAGTCCAGCACCTGCCGCGCATCTGTTGCGTTCTACAACGATAAACACGACATTGACCAGCTGATCGAGGGTCTTAACCAGGTATGGAAGATCTTTGGCAGTGCGGTCAGCAACAAATAAAACAAGGAGTTGAAATAAGTGGCAGCAAACGACCTGTATAACGCTGAGTTTATGGACCACGTTTCTCACCCCGATTACAAATATCAGATGGACAACCCAACCGTCTCCCACGAGGGTGTTAACCCTTCTTGTGGCGATGAGCTGACGTTTTCCGTGCGTATTGAGGACGGAAAGATTGCCGAGGCTGCTTTTGTGGGCAGCGGATGCGCAATTTCTCAGGCGTCGGCCGACATCATGAGCGACCTGATGATTGACCGCACTCCAGAAGAGGCCATTGAGCTCTGCAAACTCTTTGGACGCATGATTCGCGGAGAAGAGACCGACGAGGCTGTGCTTGACCAGCTGGAAGACGCCAACATTCTGCACGACATCGCACACATGCCTGCGCGCGTTAAGTGTGCCGAGCTGGCATGGCACACGCTCGAGGAGATGCTCGAGGCTCACGACAGCGGTTCCACCGCGGCTGGCGCATCTACCACCGAGGACGCGGATAGCGGCAGCGCCAAGGACGGCGAGTAGTCGTGGCCGGAATGTTCTCTACAAAGGGAATGTACGCACTCCGCGCAATGGCTGACCTGGCCGTTCACGAGGGATGGGTCTCGCTGGGCGACGTTTCCGAGCGCCAGAACATCTCGCGCAAGTACCTTGAGCAGGTCATTGCCCTGATGCACAAGGCTGGATACGTCGAGAGTCTGCGCGGAAAGGGCGGCGGCTATCGCCTCACGCGCAAACCCGAGGACTACACGCTAGGTGAGATTCTTCGCGCAGCCGAGGGTAATCTTGCACCCGCTAGCTGCTTGAACTGCACAAACACCACCCTCTGTCCCCAGATGGAGTCCTGCACCACCATCAACATTTGGCGCGACCTTGGCCGCATGACCTCCAGTTTCCTGGATAGCAAGACGCTCGCGGACATCGCCCGCAACGAAGGCAACATGCACGTCTCCCCCGCCGACAACCCTACCGCTGAGTAAAAGTTTAAGCTGCGGTTTTATTGTCGTGTGCGGTGGGCTTTCATGGCAAGAGAGCTCTGGAGTACACCGGGTTTCTCGCGAGAAAGACGCACTTGGAGTGCGCCGAGCGTGAGCCTGAAAATCACATCATGTCTGAACGATTTGCCGGATTCTCTTACCATGTCTGAGTGATTTGCCGGTTTTTCTCACCAAGTCTGAGCGATTTTACTCAGACTTGGTAAGTTATTCAGGCTCTGATTTCCTAGGGCTTGATCGATTTCCTAGGGCTTGAACGATTTCCTAGGCTTGAAGAATTTATCGTAGATTCAAGTTAGTATTTCTAAATCTTTTCTAACTCTTTCCACAATTTAATTCTTTTCTCTCTTTCAATTTGCCTTTGTTTTGAAGATGTATGTCTTCTTGGTAGATTTAGCCTAGAGCGAATGACCGTAAATAGATTATCCATAAAAACGATATCGTCATATTCATTTTTGCTAATTACAAACTCTTCTATACCAGCAGCTAAAAGTTCGTTATTTCGTTTGTAGTCCCTGTCTGCGGCATCAATCGATTCATGAACAGATCCGTTATATTCAAGTGCTACATTTTGAGTACCTCGTGCATTTGATACACCGCTGGATAGAAGTAGATCGATTGCACGATTTTTCTTTTGAGATTTGATACCTGACATATTTTGTATCTCAAATTCTTTGTTTAACTCAACGCATGGAATAGCATATCCACCTTTATACACTGGCAATAAAGCTCGAAGTGCCAGTTTAACCTCCATCGGCGAAGCTGCATTTTCAACAGACAAATCTGCCGCAGCCTTTACTTTTCTAAAAGATCTAACACCTTTCTTTTTGGTGAGATATGCAAGTAATTCTGACTTTTTAAAAAGAGGCGTATACCAATTTGACTGCAATTCTCCTGTTGACGCATCAATAACAAAACGTCCTTGGAATTCTGAAATGAGGAGTACTAGTTCAAACAGGCTCAATTTAGAAGCCATTTGAAACAGCAATTCAAATGGAGATGAAATTAAAACTGAAGAACTGTTTATATTCAGTTTTATCACAGAACCAAACGAAGCACAGGTATCCACATGAAAATGAATTCCCTCATAAACACAAGAATTCTTTTTATTACTCACAGTAATTTCGACTGGATTTTTAAGTTCAATACCATAATCTACTAGCAACTCGGCATTAATAGCTCTAACCAAATCGCGATAAGGAATATCATCTTTGGCCAGTAATTGTCTAGCATCTAAATTGAACTTATTTAGATACTCATTAAATCCATGAGTTAAGAGTTCGTGTCTCCGTGTTCGCAAAGCACGATAAATTTGTAGAGCAGATGTATGTGAAAGGTAATATTCCATATGGGAATAGTATTTCTAAAAGTCAAATAAGCAAAACAACAAAAAACCTACGAATATTTGATTAATACCTTATTTCCGCAGATAGATTAAAAACACCTTAAAATATCATCTTATAAAAGTCCTGCTACAAAGATTAGACCGCTAAATAAATGTATTTTCTCAATTTCGTGACAAATAAGTGACAAAATTAGAATTCCATATTTAAATGAGTATTCTTCTCCATACTGCATGACGCAAATGAGTATTACACGTTAATTGACGCTAGTCCGAAATGCGAACTTGACCAAGCGGCTTGCGCACTTCTCTTTCATGAAACTGAGCCTGAAATGTTTAACAAGTCTGAACAAAATCACTCAGATAAGGCGAGAAAAACAGGCAAATTACTCAGACATGGTGAGAAAATCCGGCAAATCGTTCAGACTTGGCGAGAAATTCAGGCTCACATCAAACACATCACCCGCCCCTCGCGAGAAGGACGTGCTAGGTGCACGTCTTTCGCACATGCCAGCCCAAACAAAAACGGACCTGGAGAAAATCCAGGTCCGTCGCTTTAACTAGCTGCGAGCGTGCGTCGCTTCGATGCGCGCCCAGCGTATGCCGCAGGTTAGTTCCAAGCCTTACCGTCGGAACCAAACTCGCGGATGAGCTCCTTGGTGCGCTCGATGATTGCCTCGCGACCAGGCTTCAGAAGCTTACGAGGATCGTAGCCCTTGCCGTCGTCGACAAGGCCAGCCTCAACGTACTTCTTGGTTGCCTCAGCAAAGACAAGCTGAAGATCGGTGTTGACGTTGATCTTGGAGATGCCCATAGAGATAGCCTTCTGAACCTGCTCTACAGGAATACCGGTACCACCGTGGAGAACAAGTGGAAGATCGCCAACGCGCTCCTTGATAGCCTTGAGCTGGTCGAAGGAGAGGCCTTCCCAGTTAGCTGGGTAGATACCGTGAATGTTGCCAATACCGCATGCAAGGAAGTCAACGCCCAGGTCAGCAATCTTTGCGCACTGCTCAGGATCAGCAAGCTCGCCCTTAGCGGTAACGCCGTCCTCGGTGCCGCCGATGCCGCCGACCTCAGCCTCAACAGAAATGCCCTTTGCGTGAGCTGCCTTTACGACCTCTTCGGTGCGCTTAAGGTTGGTCTCAAAATCAGGCTCGTGAGAACCATCGTACATGATGGAAGTAAATCCAGCCTCGATGCACTTGAATGCATCCTCGTATGAACCGTGGTCAAGGTGAAGAGCAACTGGAACGGTGATGTTCTTGTCCTCAACAAGACGACGAACCATGTCTGCAACAACGCGGTAGCTTACCTGCCACTTTGCTGCGCCGCTGGTGCACTGAATGATGACAGGAGACTGAAGCTCTTCTGCTGCATCAAGGATTGCTGCGGTCCACTCAAGGTTGTTCTCGTTGAATGCGCCGATGCCATAGTGGCCCTTCTCGGCACTCTGGAGCATGGCTTTTGCGCTTACAAGCATGCTAAACCTCCGTTTGACGGAAAACTGATACATATAAATGATACCTTGTTTCATCACCTTTGATACGGTCGTTTTTAACAAACATCGCGGGAAATTCGACGCGTTCTCAGGCGAGAAACTCGATGCGCCTTCCCCGAGAAATTCGATGTGTGCTCAGGCGAGAAACTCGCGCTGCAGAAACATTACGGAACTGTCGCATCGGCGACAACTAGACAGGGTTTCTCGCCAGCTGATGTTGCGATTTAGCAACGAAACATTACATCTTCACAAAAATGAGGTAGGCTATCAGTTCAAAGAAAGGAGCATCTTGTGAGCTATAAGCACTTTGATGCAGACAAAACTCGATTAGCTACGCCTACTCAGCCTACAGATGAGGCAGCGGACGAGAAACCCGGCCTTCTTAAAGGCGTCTCAATTACCCAAATTTTGGCAACATCGCTTGCCGCGGTGACTGCGTTTGTACTGTCAAACCAGATTGGTATTGCCGGCTCGATTATTGGCGTGGCCGTTGGTGCCGCTGCCTCGGCGCTTGCTTCGCAGATTTACCAGAACGTTATCAGGCGCTCCACGCATAAGTTCCGCGCTGGCGACAACGATGAATATAATCAGCAGACATATCCAAACAGCAGCCAAACAACGCTTGAAGGCACACAATATATGCCTCAAGCCCAATATGCACCTTCTCGCGATTTTTATCCCAGCGCTGACTCTTGCACGGAGCAGTCTTCGCAGGTAAATCGCACGCCAACACTGTCTCGCAAGCGTGTAAGAGCCTTAACTATCGTAACCATCATTTCAATTATTTTTACCATTTCTGCCGTCATTCTTTATGCGATGTTCCTCAGCTATATCACCGATGGATCTGGCTTGGGACCAAAGGTCAGCACAACCCCAGTTGTGACGGAAAAAACTACGAATACCAGCAATTCGACGGATAAGAAAGACGATTCCAGCTCTTCTAGCGAGAAGACCGACGAGTCAAGCAAGTCCACTGATTCCAAGGATTCCTCTTCGGAGAGCACTGACTCCAAGAAATCAGAGACCACCAGCTCCGACAGCTCATCTAGTTCGGAAAAGACCAGCGACTCTAGCAGCTCAAGCAACTCGTCTGAGAGCAACTCTTCCAGCAACAACTCCGGAACGGGCAGCTCAAGCAGCAATTCTGGTTCCAATCAAAACTCTGGCTCTGGTAATAGTTCTGGCAGTGGCTCTAACGGCTCTGGCTCAAACAGCTCCAACGGCGGCAACTAAGTCGCGGTCGCAGCACGGGCGGCACACCTAACAGCAACAACAAGCAGCAGCTCACACTGAGCTTGCTACAGAAAGGATAGGTATGGAAACCACAAACGCATGGAAAAAGTACACCTCGGAGGACCTGGACAAACTCCAGTCGTTTACCGAGGGCTACAGAAAGTTTATCTCAGAGAACAAGACTGAACGCGAGTGCGCCGCAAGCGCTATCAAGCTTGCCGAGGCAGCAGGTTACGTCAAGCTTTCTGACGCCATCGCAGCAGGTAAAACCCTCAAGGCTGGTGACAAAGTCTACGCAGATATTCGCGGCAAGTCCGTCATCTTTGTTCAAATTGGTACCAAGTCCCTAGAAGAAGGTCTAAACATTCTTGGTGCTCACATCGACTCCCCTCGCCTGGACGTCAAGCAGAATCCTCTTGAGGAGCGCAACGAA
Source organism: uncultured Atopobium sp. (assembly GCA_938028635.1). Lineage (GTDB taxonomy): Bacteria > Actinomycetota > Coriobacteriia > Coriobacteriales > Atopobiaceae > Lancefieldella. The sequence goes on along the minus strand of CALIZK010000102.1, from coordinate 924 downwards.
CTTGCTACCCTTGACACCCACTACTACGGCGGCGTCAAAAAGTACCAGTGGGTCACCATTCCTCTGGCAATTCACGGCGTTCTTGCACTTAAAGACGGTAGCGTCGTAAACGTATGCGTTGGCGAGGATCCAACTGACCCTGTTTTCTGCATCTCCGACCTTCTCATCCACTTGAGCGCTGAGCAGCTTGGAAAGACTGCTTCCAAGGTCATCGAGGGCGAGATGCTGGATCTTATTGTTGGCAATCGTCCACTTGTTTGGGGCCAGAATGGCGAGAAACCCGCTGATGCTGAGGGCGATGAACCAAAGGAAGCTGTTAAGGCTAACGTCATCAACATCTTGAAAAACCTCTATGGCATTGAGGAAGCAGACCTTCTCTCCGCTGAGCTTGAGATTGTTCCTGCAGGTCCTGCTCGCGACATGGGCTTTGACCGCTCCATGATCTTGGGCTATGGTCACGACGACCGCAGCTGCTCCTACCCTTCCCTGATTGCGCAGCTTGAGTGTGACGCTCCTGCCCGTACCTCGGTAACCATCCTGACCGACAAGGAAGAGATTGGTTCTGTTGGTGCTACTGGAATGAATTCTCTCTTCTTTGAGAACATCATGGCAGAGGTTCTAGCGCTTGCTGGCTTTGAGTCTCCACTATCTCTGCGTCGCTGCTTGGCTAACTCCTACATGCTTTCTAGCGACGTTTCTGCTGGTTATGATCCTAGCTTTACTGGTAGCTTTGAAATCAAGAACGCTGCCATTATGGGTCATGGCCTAGCATTCAACAAATTCACTGGTAGTGGCGGCAAGGTTAATTCCAACGATGCTGATGCCGAGTATGTTGCGTTGATTCGTCGCATTATGGACAACGCCGGCGTTCAGTTCCAGACCGCTGAGCTTGGCCGCGTTGACGCTGGTGGCGGCGGAACAATT
>CALIZK010000101.1:0-19289 GCA_938028635.1 uncultured Atopobium sp. | reverse complement strand
AGTTACCTGTACCTGAAGCCTACCATTGCTCTCTCTAATAGCCTCATCCACAAAGAAATAGCTATGAGCTAGAGCTGCAATTTTAGGGTCAAGCTCCAGTGCGTCGCAAGAAACCTCTGGATAATGAGCTACTAAATATCGAGGATACGAGCAACCACCAGCGCCCAACATTAAAACTGAATGCACGGGACACGCAGCTTCAAACAGCAAGTCGTACAGCTCAAGATAAGGAAATACCAGCTGGTTCATTCTAGAATCTGTGTACGTTGCACTTTCATAAGCGCCGCCCTGCCACAACACACGTATTTCTCCACCCTCTCCATCTGAGATAGGAAATACCAACGCAGGGCCATTCAGTGCCTGAGGTTCAACGTAAATTCCTGCACAAGTTAGGAGCTCCATATCATGAGCAGTAAGCTGTTTTTCTGACATGGAACTCCTTCAAGTGATGTGTTGTATGCGATGTACGTAAGTATAGCTAGTACACGGGGTTTCTCGCCAGGTGTTACCTCAACTCAAACGAATCGGCATCGGTGATGCAGACGCAGGTGTCATAGAACGCCCTGAGCGCCTGGTACCCTAAAAGCGTGTCTTTGGTGCCCGCGGTCTCGTACACAGAGTGCATAGCAAGCTGTGGCAGGCCCACGTCAACGGCATGCATGCTGGCCTGAATGTTGGAGAGGTTGCCCAGAGTTGATCCACCTGGCATATCGCTTCTGTTAGCAAAGACCTGGTAAGGAATGTTTTGCTGCTTCCAAATAGCCTCGACAATGGCGCGGCTAAACGCATCGGTGCAGTACGACTGACGTGCGGCCTCTTTGATAACCATGCCGCCATTGAGATACGGCTTGTTAGCCGCATCGTGCTTCTCGGGATAATTGGGGTGTACCGCATGCGCATTGTCGCAGCTTACCAGCAAAGATGCCGAGAGCGCTCGGTAGTAATCTTCCTGTGTAAAGCCAAGCGTGGCGTTTACGCGTTGCAAAGTGTCTTTAAGAAATGTGGACTGAGCGCCCTGCTTGGTATTTGAACCAACTTCTTCATTATCAAAGCAGGTATACACAGAGATGTCCTGCTCATTTGAGGAAGCAAGGAAGGCCTTAAGCGCTACAAAGGCGCACTGAAGGTCATCCAGGTGACCAGCGGAAACAAACTCCTTCTTAGCACCCCAAATGCGGCCACCCGTGTGATCAACTAGGAACAAATCGCGAGAAAGAATGTCCTCTTGAGACACGCCTGCCGCATCTGCAACCAAGGCGTTAAAGGCGCCAGGATTAAGCTCTCCAGCACTAAAGAGTGGCATCAAATCTTTAGCACGATTAAACTCTGGCGAGAGACCATTTTTGTGCTCAAGATGAATAGCCAAGCTTGGAATCATGACAACGTCGTCTTCAATGTTGACCAGCCTGGACTCTACCTTGTTTCCTACCTTGACCAGCACACGACCGGCAATACCCAGAGGACGGTCAAACCATGTGTGGTCAAGCATGCCGCCATATGCCTCGGTGTTCAGACGAAGCGAGTTGCCCTCACCGGTAAGCTCTGGCTGAGCTTTTACCTTGTAGGTTGGAGAATCGCCGTGGGCAACGGCAAGCTGGAAATGATAAGGAGCGTTAGCGTTTGAGGTTTGGGGCTCACGGTACTTCTCGCCAACTTTCCAGGCAACAATTGAAGAATTGTTGCGCGTGGTAAAGTAAGAGCCTCCTGGCTGAACATCCCAAGAAGAACCCTCGGAAAGATAAGTAAAACCGCTCTCTAACAGGTACTCTTTGATGGTTTGTGTGGTATGAAACATAGAAGGGCTCTGCTTAATAAAAGCAAGGAGCTCCTCAGAAAGAGCAAGTGACTCATTCAAATCAGACATGCGTAAAACCTTTCATAGAACTGTGTTGCACTCAACAGCCTAGCACGCATTTTTAGTGAGGCGCACACTTTCTAAAAAATGACGCAAAGAATACGCGCTTCAGGGTAGATACTTATATGTTGAACTAATTCTCACCCACCAAAGCGAGAGTGTATGGATATCAATCAAGCTATTGAGCACGCAAATGCGTTTGTTATACCTGGACTTCTTGTTGATGATCAGTCCATCATCGGCGAGGTTAACAAAAACTGTGACGCTATTAAAACGCTGCTTGATGCCTGGAAGGAAGCACCGCTTGGCCAAGAGCCTGTAGAGTTTTCTGTCATTCAGCAACTTGCTGATAGAACGCGCTCGCTCTGCGACACCTACGGCGTGGAGAGGCTCAGAAACCATCGAGGCGTTGGCCTTTCTCGCGGTCTTTCCAACGACGATCTTGCGGCAGCCGTTGCAAAGATGCAGCGTCGTCGCCCTAAGGCTGTCTATAAAACCGCAGGTCCGCTTCTTAACGACTTGCAAATTGCGTATGTCGAGAAGAGCGTTTCTGGCACGGTGCTGGGCATTGATATTGAGACTACGTCACGCTTCCCTGAGCTGGGCTACATTGTTAACGTAGGTTTTGAGTTCTGGAATCTTGGTCGTAATACCGTTCCGGTAGAGCCTCACACCGCTTACTTTGGCATCCCAGAGATGTACAAAGAAAAAGGTGTCCCCCTTTCCGATATTCACCAAATTACCTGGAAAGATGTTGAGGGCAAGAAATCATTTAGAGACGATAAAAAAGCCCAAGAGGCCCTGCTGGCAACTATGAAAAAGATTCCTTTTATGGCGCATAACGCTGCCTTTGAAGATTCTTGGTTCATGTTCAACATTGACGGTTACGCAGAAGCCAGAAAAGCGGGCAAGATTATTGTTATTGACTCCCGAGATATCTGCCGTCGCTTGGACCCAGAAATTAGGTCTCTTCCCCGTGAGTCTTCTCCTGCCGCACTTGAGAACTGGGCACGTCGTAGGCATACGCTTGCAGCAGACGAGAAGGAACGTCACCTGGGACTTGAAGACGTAGACCTTATGATTCGTACCGTTCAAGCAGAGTTTGCAGACCACAATATGTTTGAAGACTAGGCAACGTTGTCGGTTACCTGTGTTCAAGCGTTATACTAAAGAGTGCACAAACTAGATTTTCTCGCTAGAAAATAACTGCCAAGGAGGAGTTTTGTCAGAGAAGCAGGTTAGAGTACGTTTTGCGCCATCCCCAACAGGTAAGCTGCACATCGGAGGTGCGCGTACTGCTATCTATAACTGGGCTTTTGCTCGTGCAAACGGTGGCAAGTTTATTCTTCGTATTGATGACACAGATCCTACGCGCTCAACTGAGGAGAACACTCAGATTATTCTGCGCGCCATGAAGTGGCTTGGTCTTGATTGGGACGAGGGTCCAGATAAGGGCGGCGATTGCGGTCCTTATAGCCAGACTGAGCGTCTTGACCTGTATCGTGAAGCAGCAAATAAACTGCTGGCAGAGGGCAAGGCATACCCTTGCTTCTGCACACCAGAGAAGCTTGCTGAAGACAAGAAGGCTGCTGAGGAGCGCCATGACCCCTTCCAGGGCTATCAGCGTACCTGCAGAAACATTGATCCTGCAGAGGCGCAGCGCAGAATTGATGCTGGCGAGCCTTATACCATCCGCATCAAGGTTCCTCTGGACCGCGGCGACGTTATTGTCCACGACGCTGTTCACGGTGACGTAACCTTTAATGCTCGCGAGCTTGATGACTTTATCATCTTCCGCTCTGACGGCACCCCAACCTATAACTTTGCCACCGTTGTTGATGACGCTGGTATGGGCATTACCCACATCATTCGTGGCGATGACCACCTGTCCAACACTCCTCGCCAGATTATGGTGTACGAGGCTCTGGGCGCACCCGTTCCAACCTTCGCACACATCTCCATGATTTTGGGTCCTGACGGCAAGAAGCTCTCCAAGCGCCATGGCGCAACCTCTGTTGAGGAGTATCGTGACCAGGGTTATCTTGCAGATGCCTTTGTCAACTACCTGGCTCTTCTCGGCTGGTCACTTGATGGCGAGACAACCATTGTTCCTCGTGACGTTTTGGCGTCTCAGTTCTCTTTGGATCACGTTTCCAAGAACCCTGCTAAGTCCGATCCAGAGCGCCTGAACTGGATTAATGCAACCTATCTTGCCAATATGGACAACCAGACCTTTGCAAAGACAGTTCTGATTCCAGAGCTTGTGAGCGCTGGTCTTGAGCCTGTTCAGGGTAGTGCTACTGACGCAGAAGAGATTTACGCAACTCGTCCAGGCTGGTATGACCTGCTCTCCGAGATTCTTCGTCCTCGCACCACCGTAAGCCCAGACGTCATTGAAAAGTCCCGCTTCCTGTATGAAGGCGCAAACGTCACCTTTGATCAGAAGAGTGTTGAGAAGGGTCTTACCAAAGACGCTGCTCAGAGTGCAGCTGTTCTTGCTGCTGCAAAGACCGCTCTTGAGGGCGTTTCTGAGAGCGAGTGGAATGCCGCGGCAATTGACGCTGCCCTTGAGGTGCTCCCAGAGCAGCTTGACCTCAAGAAGCGCGTTGTCTTCCAGTCCATTCGCGTTGCTGAGTGCGGCAACATGGTCTCCCCTCCTCTTGGAGAGTCTATGGAGCTTCTTGGCCGTGAGGTTTGCCTTGCTCGCCTTGAACGCGCTCTGGAGCTTTGCAAATAATGCGCTGAATGCGCGCCTGCCGCGTATTCTTCCAAACATAAGTGGGTATCAAAAGTAAAACCACACAAGAGCTGTAAAACAGATGGTTTTGCAGCTCTTTTATCGTTACCGTTTGTTTAGTTTTGGAGTAGCTATGATTTCTATGTCTGCGTTTGAGGTCCTAGGCCCCATTATGGTGGGTCCTTCTTCCTCGCACACAGCAGGAGCCCTGCGCATTGCCTTGGTTGCACGCTCGCTTGCACCAAAGCAGCTGGAGCGCGTTGAGTTTTGGCTCTACAACTCCTTCTCTCATACCCACCTTGGTCACGGCACTGATTATGCTCTGATTGCAGGAATCTTAGGCCTTGCTCCAGACGATACGCGCGTCCGTGAAGCACTTACCCTGGCAGAAGAAGCACGCCTCAACTACAGCGTTATTGAAAAGGGCGACGATGAGACTCTGCACCCAAACACCGTAGAAATTCATCTCTACGGTGCAGATAACGTCCACGTTTCCGTTATGGGTGAGTCCGTTGGCGGCGGCCGCATTCGCATTTCTGGCGTTAACGGCGTACGCATTCGCATGTCTGGCGATATGCCTACTATTTTTGTTTCACATCGCGATAAACCCGGTGTTCTTGCAGCTCTCACTACTATTTTGGCTACGCAGAACATCAATGTTGCAACTATGCGCACCTTCCGCTCGGAGCGCGGCGGCTTTGCACACACCGTCTTTGAGATTGACGAGCCCATTGAGCAGAAAGTCCTGGATCTCTTCCAGCTGGCACCTCACGTCTCATATGCCGCGCAGGTTTCTATTCCAGGAGCCGCTCCTCAGGTCACAAACGACGTGCTTTCGGGGGCGTTTGACAACGGCGCAGATCTTCTCGCCAGATGCTCTAAGACGGGAGACTCCATTGGCCAGATAATGCGCAAGCGCGAGAAGGACCTGCGACCAGACGCAGACGTAGACGCCGAGATGGCTCACGTTCTAGAAATTATGCGCGATGAGGTTCACGACACTATCAAGACGCCTCGTCGGTCTATTGGTGGCCTGCTCAACGGCCAGGCCAAGACTGTAGCAAATACTCCAGCTGCAATCTCCAGTGCGCTTATGGGCACCACGCAAACACGAGCCGTTGCGTATGCTATGGCCGTGCTTGAGCGCTCAGCTACCATGGGTGTTATCGTAGCCGCTCCTACTGCAGGCGCTTCTGGCGTTGTACCGGGATCGCTTATCTCGGTAGCGGAAGAGATTGGTGCTACCGACGAGCAGGTTATCTCTGCGCTTTGGAACGCAAGTGCTATTGGTGCCATCTTAACCACCAACGCAAGTGTCTCGGGTGCTGAGGGTGGCTGTCAGGCAGAGGTCGGCTCTGCTGCCGCCATGAGTGCGTCTGCTCTGACTGAGCTTCTAGGCGGCACTCCTCAGCAGTGCTTGGACGCTGCTTCTATTGCCATCTCTAACCTTCTAGGACTAGTCTGTGACCCTGTCAGAGGACTGGTTGAGTATCCTTGCCAAGATAGAAACGCTATTGGCGTAGCTGCTGCCGTAAGCTCTTCTCAGCTTGCACTTGCGGGCGTTGGTAACCCAATTCCGTTTGATGAGGTTGCACACGCTATGGCAGAAGTTGGCGCCGCGCTCCCTGTTTCTCTCAGAGAAACAGCTAAAGGTGGTCTTGCCGCAACTCCAAGCGCTCCTACCGCATGCGCAAGTTGTACCGGCTGTGCCCCTCTTGACCAGGCGCTTATTGATGCAGAACGTATGCTTAGCTCAAATACGAGAGACGTTCCTTGCGCTTAGAGATGCGTTTTGTATAATATTTTTTGCTGCAAACAGAATTTCTTGAAATTATTGCTTGCATCTCTGACGAGTCTCCTTTATAGTTATTTCTCGCGCTGATGCGCACGGATGACATCTTGGGATATCGTCTAGTGGTAGGACAGCGGATTCTGGTTCCGTCAACGGGAGTTCGACTCTCTCTATCCCAGCCATGTCCTCCCAGTCATACATGGCCCGTTCGTCTAGCGGTTCAGGACGCCGCCCTCTCAAGGCGGAGATCACCAGTTCGAATCTGGTACGGGCTACCAAATGTTCAAGGATTTCTTCGGAAGTCCTTTTTTGTTTATCTCAACACCACTTTTGCTTCTATCGTAAAATAAACCAGTCTGTTTGAAATAACTGTCACGCCCAGTCGTGTGACCCAGAAGTATAAGAATTTTTACTAACACCTTGATTGGATCAGGATGTGGCTTGAGTTCTTCCAAAGTGCTGTTGTAATTGTTGCCCTGCTCTATGTGCCAGGCGTCATTTTGCTACACGCCTCCGGTATGCCTAAGCCTTGGGCTCTTGTTACCGCTCCTTTAGTAAGCTGCGCACTCTACTTTATTGAGGGAGAAATCTTTAGCGCACTAAACATCCCCATCCCCTTGGCCGTAATGGTTCTTGTTCCGCTGCTTATCGCAGCTCTGGTCAATGGCTACGTTTTTTATGTTGCTCCCAAACACAAAGAACATCACAGAGGCGAGAAACCCAACAAATCCAAAGCAATACGCGCTGGCAAGCAATCAACTAGCCCTGTACCAGCATTCATCTGCGAAGAACTCCCTTTCTGGATACCTCTTCTGTACGTTGCAATTGGTCTTCTTACCGTAGGGTTTCTCTTCTTACCAACCCTGCCCTCTGCCAGCTCCTTTGTTCAGGGCTGGGACATTGTGCATCACTTAGATGTCACACAGGCAATGATTGAGTCTCAAAAGTACTCATCAATTCACTATGACTTCTACAGCACCGTAGAAGCTTCAATTACACCTTGGGAGCCGGGGACTTCAGGATTTTATCCTTCAGGCTGGAACATCATTGTTGCACTAACAACGCAGCTTGTTTCTACAACCGTTCCTATTGCAGGTAATGCACTCAACTTTGTCAGTGCAGCAATTGTCTTTCCACTTTCAATCTGCTCACTTATTGCAAAAGTTCTTCCTAAACATCGCATTGCGCTTATCAGTGGAGCTTTTGTTTGCCTAGCATTTTTTGTTTTCCCTTGGTCGCTTCTCATCTACGGACCAATCTTTCCTAACACCGTAGCTTTCTGTGTAATGCCTTCTATTTGGTGGATTTTTATGCAGATGACTCGCTCAAATACACCAAAACACGACCTTATCTGGCTTATTGTCATATTTGTTCTTGGCTTGATTACCCTCTTTATCTTGCATCCTTCCACGATTTTCTCGTCAATTGTTGTGCTTTTGCCTTGGAGTTTTGCGCGCATTGGAGAATCAAAACGCAGAGTTATTCTCTTTGGAAAACAAATCAAGCCTGTCACGCTGGCATACGCATTCTTTATCTTTGCGCTGGTTATTTGGTCTGTTTTCTACTACGTTTTGATTGTTCGAGGCGTGGCTCTCAATTTCTGGTGGAGCGCCTACTCTAGCCTGCAAGATGCTATTTTACACGCCCTTGGCATGGACTTTATTGGACAGTCATACGCAGGTGGAGAGCTTGTTTCTCCACAACCGATACTTTCAATCTGCGTGCTTGTAGGCGCTGTATGGACGTTTAAGCACAAGCAGGCTCGATGGATGGTATCTGCCTTTATGTACCTGTCTATACTCTGCATTTTTATTATTACGTTTGATGTTCCCTTAAAGGGATATCTCTCGGGATTTTGGTATACCGATCCGTTCCGCATTGCGGCAAGCTGCGTCATTATGGCAATTCCGCTGGCAGCGCTTGGCCTGGCAACTCTTGCCGAAGCTGCGCTGGAAACGTTTGCCTCCTGGAGAGAAAAAGCTACTCAGCACCAAATTCAGACTCAGACCAAAGCTCAGACCTGCGTCTTTTGTACTGTTTGGGCTAAACCTCTGATTGCTGGCGCAGTTATTGCGTGTGTGGTTGTGCTCAACTATGTGGTTCCTATGCCAAACCTTAAATCGGAAGAGCCAATTCCTGCCGCTACTGCCTTTAAACAGGCTTCCGAGAAGGCCTATGGCGATCACTACATTTTGACATCGGAGGAATTGGAGTTTTTACGTCGCGTGGAGCTTACCGTTCCTGCAGGTGCTGTTATTGCAAACCTACCTCAAGATGGCAGTCTCTGGGCGTATGGCACTAACGACTTACATGTGCTCTGGCGCTTCCCTAACGGCTATGACGCTTCAGAACGTCCCGCAAGCGCAATTCTTCGTAAACGCCTTAATCGCATTGCGAACGACCCTGAGGTGCTTCAGACGGTACGCGACCTTAACGTACAATACGTCCTTATTCTGAACAACGTTGTTGATTACTCCAACGCTGTTACCAGCACCTACAAACCTGGAACCTTCAGAGGTATCACGCAAATAACAGACACCACCCCAGGTTTTGAGGTGGTGCTGGAAGAAGGTTCTATGAGGTTGTACAAGATTACCTTGTAAGAACGTTATGCCTGAAGTGCGGAAACTGCGTCCTTAAGCTCCTGAACACGGTCAGTTGCTTCCCAGGTGAAGTCTGGGTCTTTACGACCAAAGTGACCATATGCTGCTGTCTTAGAGAAGATAGGACGGCGCAGCTTAAGATCTCTGATAATGGCACCAGGACGAAGATCAAAGACCTTCTCGATAGCCTGCTCAATAACAGCATCGTCAACAATGGCAGTGCCAAAAGTATCAACCATGATAGACAGTGGATGAGAAACACCAATGGCATAGGCAAGCTGAACTTCGCATTTCTTGGCAAGACCAGCTGCTACAACGTTCTTTGCAACCCAACGAGCTGCATATGCTGCTGAACGGTCAACCTTGGTGCAGTCCTTTCCGGAGAAAGCACCACCACCATGACGACCCATACCGCCGTAGGTGTCCACAATAATCTTTCTACCGGTCAGACCAGTGTCTCCCATAGGTCCACCAACAACAAAACGGCCAGTTGGATTGACGTAAATGTCAGCGTTGTCCCAAGCAATGTTGACCTCGTTCATAACAGGTGCAATAACGTGGTCAATCATGTCCTGTTTGATAACAGACATATCTTCAATCTCTGGAGCATGCTGCGTGGAAACAACAATGGCTGTGACCTCAACGGGCTTCTCGTCCTCATAACGAACGGTAACCTGAGTTTTGCCATCTGGACGCAAGTACTCAACCTCGCCAGACTTACGCACCTCTGAAAGGCGCTGAGCCAGACGCTGTGCCAGGTAAGCTGGCATTGGCATAAGAACATCGGTCTCATCAGATGCAAAGCCAAACATCATGCCCTGATCGCCTGCGCCGATAAGATCAAGCGGATCGGTAGTGCGTCCTGCCTGCGTGTCATAGGACTGATCAACGCCCTGAGCAATATCGGGGCTTTGCTCGTGAATGAGGCTTAAAACGCCGCAGGTCTCGCAGTCAAAACCATATTTTGCGCGGTCATAGCCAATGTTTCTGAGAGTATTGCGAACAATCTCCTGGACATCAACGTAGGATTGAGTGCGAATTTCTCCTGCTACCACAATAGTTCCTGTAGTAGCAAAGGTCTCACATGCACAACGAACGTTATCCAAGCAAGCTGGAACACCACTTGGAGAAACGTATCCACGCTCTTCAAGCTCCGCCTCTTTTGCCAGGATTGCATCAAGAATTGCGTCAGAAATCTGATCACAAACCTTGTCTGGGTGTCCCTCAGTAACACTTTCCGAGGTAAACAGATAGTTTTTGTGTGCCATGAACTGTCCTTTCACGCATGGCTTCTCTGCTTATGCAGAATATTTGCGTTCTTCTACGCGCAACCACTATTACTATACCCATGGTTAACTCTTTTGAGCAGGATCAGTCAAGAAAATTGTAAAAAGAGCACCACAAGGGCGCTCTTTAAATTGCATAGTTAAACTGGCATTATGCAAAAACTCGTATGATTACTCATCTATTCCAATGCCGGCAAGTGTCATATCTAGCAGATTCTGTGCAAGCTCATCAGAACCCTCCGCACCGTGGCGCTCTCCCATCAGGCCAATGGCCGAGAGAACCAATGCACCCGTAATAGAACAGGCAGCAAGTCTTGAATCAACACCCTGGCGAATAAAGCCTTGCAATTTTCCCATCTCAAGCTGGTTAGCAAGGAGAACAACCACGCGAGAAAGCGGTCCTTCAATGTTGGTAATAAGCGCCTGCTCAGAGCTTGCAAGCTTGTTAATTAAAGCCAAAACCAAAGGTGAGTCAGGCAAAATATGAGCAGCAAGTTGAGCGATGATTGCATGAAGCGTCTCTTTTGAGGCGGGCTTATTACCAATGGTATGTGCAATATCTTTTGCAAGCTCATCAACGCTCTCGTCAAAGATTGCCTGCAAAAGGGCCTCTCTATCAGAAAAGTAGTAATATAGCGCACCCTTTGAAAGACGAGCTCTATCGGAAATCTCACTCATTTTGAAGTTGGTATTTCCACGAGCAAGCATGAGCTTAGTTGTCTCGTGCATAATACGCTTACGTGTAGCTGCGCTTTTCTTAGTACGAGCTTCGGCACGAATATGAGAAATGGAAGGCGCTGGAGCTTCAGGTTCTTCTGCAGGCTGTTGTTCATAAGCATTATGGTGTATGACTTCTAACGTAATATAATCGCGCTTCTCGCCCATGAACTCCCCCATACGACACTATCCGTCATATAAAATGACGCCTCTCTGATAATTTTTTATGCCTACTATACCGTTTTACCGAACCTATAAAAATACAAAGGCCTTACTTTTTTATTGATTAAATCTGGCACTCTTTATTATTTTTACCAATTACCCTGAGCAAGAATGGCGAGAAGGTCTTCTTTCCTATTCTCCACTTGACCTGCTAAATAAAGCTCAAAGAGCTTACGTTGGTACACGCCCACAGCAGGTCCTGGCTGAAGAGAAAGTGCTTCCATAATTTCTGCGCCCGAAACGCACAGCTCTTGCGGATGCTGAGCAATTTCTTGTTTTACCTCGTGTAAGAGGAGCTCTCTCATAGCTTCAAGCGTTACTGCGTAGCTGCGATACGGATTTGCCTTTGCCAAGGCGTCAGCCTGCTTCAACGTCAAAAGGTCATACGCAAGAGCAATGCCGTCCGATTTACTTGTCTCGGCTAACAGGGCAACCATATGCCTAAGCGACGAGGTTGTAACGTCCACATCATAGTCATGTAATGCTACAAGAGCACAAACTTCGTTGCTCAAATGTTGTGATAAAGCTAAACGTTTAAGTAACGCCTTTGCCACAACCGCGCCCATTTCTGGATGACCATAAAAATGGCCTCTTCCATCTGCGTCAACGCTAAACATTTCTGGCTTTGCAATATCATGTAGAAGCGCCGCCCACCTAAGAGCGGGAGTAGCACACCCTGCTGTAAGAGCCTCTGTTGCAGAGCAGACTCGAGCTGTATGTTCCAGCACGTCATAGGCGTGATAAGGACTTCTTTGATCAAAGTTTTGAAGTGGTAAGAGCTCTGGAATTGCTATCGCTAGAACAGGAAATCCCAGCTTGATAGCATGGGCACTATGGCCCGCCTCAACAATTTGAGCTACTTCCGAGCCAATACGCTCAGATGCAACCTGAGAGAGTAGCGGCGCACACTCAGTAAGTGCCTGATGTGTCTTCTCCTCAATTGAAAACGAGAGCCTGCATGCAAACCTTATTGCCCGAAGCATGCGAAGCGCGTCCTCAGTAAAGCGAACCTTAGGCTTCCCAACAGCGCGAATTACACGTGCAGATAAATCTTCTTGACCGCCATAAAGATCAAGCAATCCCCTCTTTGGGTGATATGCCATTGCATTAATAGTGAAGTCTCTACGAGCAAGATCTTCCTCTATACGAGAGACAAACTGCACAGAATCAGGACGACGACCGTCCAAGTATTCTCCGTCACAGCGATACGTTGTGACCTCAATAGGGTGCTTCTCGACAACAGCAGTAACAGTTCCATATGCAATACCTGTTTCATGCACAGGAATGTCTGCAGCCTCAAAAGCCGCTTTGCTCTGCTGCCACGTTGCCGATGTTGTGATGTCAATATCATGGGCAAATGAGCCGCGTAGGGCATCTCGTACCCAGCCGCCTACAATCCACGCCTCAAATCCGGCATCTTCAAGAACTTCTAATGCACGCAAGGCATATGTGGGAATCTGTAAATTCACAGGGCGAGAAAGGCATGGTGAAGAGCTGTTTTTTTGTATGCTCATGGCCATTCCTTCCGCAGTTGCTGATGGGAAAAGTATACATCCTTCACACGTCATTCACATCCTTCCTGCGGTTTTAAAATGACAAACGTTTGTTCTAGATTTTTCTTTACTTCTTTCCCATTCGTGATAGTCTAAGTATACGAACAGACGTTCTATTTTCAAGTAGAAAGTTGCTGCCATGGATACTCTTGATAAACTCACCATACTTGCAGATGCAGCCAAATTTGACGCGGCGTGCACTTCTTCTGGTGTAGACAGAGATCCGCAGGCAGGAAAGGTAGGAATGGCCTCAGCGGCCGGCTGTTGCCACTCATTTACCCCTGATGGTCGCTGCATTACGCTGCTAAAAGTTTTGCTTTCTAATGCTTGTTGCTATGACTGTGCTTACTGCGTCAATAGGTCGTCTGCACAGACCAAGCGGGCTACCTTTACACCACAAGAATTAGCAGAGCTCACCGTAGATTTCTATAAAAGAAATTACATAGAGGGACTCTTTCTTTCCTCAGGTGTTATAGGATCGCCAGACCACACCACAGAACTCATGATTGAATGCCTCTCCTACCTTAGGAATGAGTTGCTCTTTAACGGCTATGTTCATGCAAAAGTAATTCCCGGAACAGATCCAGATCTTATTGATGCTATTGGCCGCTTAGCAGATAGACTCTCCGTCAATCTGGAATTACCTAGCTCAACCTCACTTACTAAACTTTGTCCTCACAAAAATGCAGAAACGGTTACTAAACCCATGTCTTTCATTCACCGCCTACGCGTCTCTGAAGAAAGGCAACTGCTTGAAGCTAAAAATGCATCAAAGGGCATTGTGAAGTCTGCTGGCAAATCTAAGGGCATTGTTATTCCCAGTCAGAAGAAAATCATAAAAGATGGTTTAGCTCTACGTTCCAACTGTTTAAAGAACACGTTTATGTGCTCATCAAGAGTATCTTCGGGCAAGAGGTCCTTCTCGCCTGCTGGGCAATCAACGCAAATCATCATTGGAGCTTCTCCAGAATCAGACAATCAAATATTGCACTTATCGCAAGCGCTGTACCAGCAATTTGAGTTAAAACGAGTATTCTTTTCTGCCTATATTCCTGTTATTGAAGACCATCGCCTTCCTGAGTTGGACACTCCTGTTCCCCTGCGTAGAGAACATCGTCTTTATCAGGCTGATTGGCTGATGCGCTACTATGCATTTTCTCCTGATGAGTTGGTTTCTCCAGAAGCACCTTGGCTTGATTTAGAAATTGATCCAAAGCTTGGATGGGCGCTGGCACATCTTAATCAATTTCCTGTAGAGATTATGGATGCACCACTAGAAATACTTTTACGAGTGCCCGGTATTGGCCCTACCGGTGCACGAAGAATTATTGCCGCAAGAAAACGGGCGCGTCTCACCTTTGATGATCTTAAACGGCTGGGAATACAGCTCAAACGATCTCACCATTTTCTCACCTGCTGTGGCGTAAGAGATGCCTCAGCCCCACTTGACCAAGAACTGATTAAACAGAGGGTAATTGCTGATGCCAAAGCAAGTTCGTACAACAAAACAAGACGTCGTATTGAGTCCTCTCAACTCAGGCTCTTCTGATCAAAGTGTAGAGCTTGTCTCGCTTGTTCAGAGGCTTACAAGACTCTCCAAGCCTCAGAAGGTTGTTATCTCCTGCAATCCAAGCTTAGAAGGCGTTGTAGGTGCTGTAGGACTCACTTATCTCTCGCATGCTAACCCAGCACACGTACGTCTTGTTAGAGAAAGCTTTTGTCAACCTAGTCTTGGGGAGCATGTTCTCTGTGGACCAGACCCCTCTGATGACTCAGTAGTTGCCTTAGCTAGACGAGTTCTAACTGGACTAGAGAAGAGAGTAGGCACAAGAGAAATAACACGTCGCATTGTTTTGGCATGTGCTTCAGATGCTCATACTATGCCGGAGATTGTGCATCGATACATTCGTCTTGCATTCTCCTATGGTGTAGGAGCTCTTGAAGATATTGCAGACCCAACCGTGGCAGAGTTTAATGCACTGGCTAGGCAGGTAGAAACTGAGCGAGAGCACACACGTCAATTTGTTCGATTTTCTCGCATGTCAGACGGCTCTTTTATGTCTGTGTTTCAGCCTAATGCAAACGTAGTACCACTAACCTGCAATTACTTTGTCAAACGAATGAGTACAGAACGGTTTTTTATTGTTGATCCAGCTCACCATATAGTCAGTTTTTATGCACCAGAAATGAAAACTTTTGGAACCATTCAGCTTGATGACGCTTCTTTAGAAGAGCTGCTCTCTAGAACAGACCTTGCAACTGATGAGAAATACGTACAAGCCATGTGGAGGCGCTTCTACGAAGGAGTTGGTCTAGAAGGTCGCGGACCTGCAGAAAGAGGATACGACTTGCGCGCTCATTGGATGCCAAAGCGTGTATGGCAAGGACTCCCTGAGCTTACCGCAACCACAAGTGCAGAAGCTGCGCGTAGCCAAGGCATACCTGCTCGCTATCAGGGGCGAGAAAACAGAAAGGATGTGCATCATATAGAACAAAAGCAGGCGTTTAACCATGAGCTTACCTCTGGGTTATAAGGTTACTGCTTAAGACGACTTATACCAAAAAAGCGCCCAGCAAAGCTGGACGCTTATCAGTTCAAATGAAATGACTATAACTTAGTCAAGATCGTTGAAGTCACCAGCTGCAGGTGCAGGTGCGGAAACCTGAGTCCGCTGTGCTGCAGGCTGTGCAGCATTCTGGGAACCAGTTGGAGTATTGTTGGTAAGAACGGTCTCTGGGAAGACAGAATCTGCATCATCAAGGAAGTGCTGGAGGAGCTTACGGTACTCAGCGCGGAAGTCCTCACGGGACTGCTTGAGGCGATCAATCTCATCAAGCTCAGTCTGCTTCTCTGCAAGAGCCTGACGGATAACCTCACGAGCCTTCTGATCTGCCTCGTTGCGGATACGCTCAGCGTTTGCACGAGCGTCTGCAACAAGTTTATCTGCGCTCTGCTGAGCAACAATGAGGACCTGAGAAATCTGGTGCTCGGATGCAGCAATAGCAGCAGCGTTTGTCTCCTCAACAGAAGGAACGCTTGCGTTCTCCTCAAGGTTTGCAACCTGAGCCTGTGCTGCAGCGAGCTGCTGCTCAGTGCTGGTCAGACGGCCCTTAAGGTCAGCGATCTTTTGAAGCATTGCATCAACCTCAGAAGAGAGCTGCTCAAGAAATGCGTCAACTTCCTCTGGATTGTAGCCGGTCTCAGCAGGAGAGAATGTCTGCTGCTCGATGTCTGCTGGTGTGATTGCCATCTTTGTTCCCTTTCAGTCTGCGAGTAGACGTACCACACATCATAACTACTCAGTTTGTAATCAAAGACAAACTAGTTTCTATATTAGTATAAGGCCCAGCGTCGAAATGGCAAAACGTCCCACAAGATTAAGCACAAAAAGTGCAACAATCGGTGAGAGATCAACGCCAGAAATTGGAGGAATTACGTTCCTAAACACACTGAGATATGGCTCAACAATTTTGCCAATTGCCTCAAGAATGTTCTTAACCGAATCATTTGAAACGGTAATCCAAGAGGACAGGCACCATACCACAATGCAGAAGCTGTAAATCCTCAACAAAGTATAGAGCGAGTTCAAGACATAATACGAAAACACAAAAACCTCCAGTTACCTGGTAATCTCGCCCTCATCAGCAAGCTTATCCAGATCAGACTGAGATAAAGAAATGCCATGAGGAAGTACGGCAAAAACGCGGTCAGCAACTTCTTCAACAGCGCCGTCAAGTCCATAAGAAAGGCCAAAACTGAAGTCCAAAATTCTCTTAGCAACCTCAATGTTGGTGTTTTTAAAGATAAGGACAACTGGCTGACCAGTACGAACACGGCGAACTACCGACTGAACATCGTCATAAGAAACAGGACGAAGAACGTATGGTGGCAGCTGTCCGGAATAGCTTGTACGGCTCACAGGACGAAGACCAATATCACCAGGAGTTGGCAGATTTGGGCTCACGGTATGCTCGTAAGAAGGAGTGTATCCGGCAGGCTCCTGACGAGATGCATACGCAGAAGCGCGCGAACGCATATCCTGCTGAGGATTGTAAGAAGCGGCTGGATTGGTGCTGATTGGCTTGCCAGAGCGCGTATACACAGAAACGCTCTCTGCCTCTGGTCTGGATGGATTGCCCAGTAGTCTGTTGGAAGCGCCTTGCTGTGCACGATCATCGTACGAACGTGGAGAAGCTCCGTCTACCTCGTCATAGCCTTCGTCGCCATAATACTCATCATCGTAGTACTCATCGTCCTGACCACCACGAAGCTTTGCTCTTAGCGTATCAAGAATGCTCATCATTGTGCCTTTCTGTAACGCACGTAACTTCTTACTACTGTATCAAAAACTTGCAACTATTTTAGTGCCCACTCAACGTATAGGCTGGGTCAAACAATACTCGACCCAGACGGATAGTCGTAGAACCCTCTTCAATGGCATACGTAAAGTCATCACTCATGCCACAAGAAAGAACATCTAACTTCAAACCAACTTGTTGGCTCAAGCGATCACGCAATTCTCGAAGTCCTGAGAATGTTCTCTTGGCGCGCTCTGGATCATCCTTTGGTGCCATAGTCATCAGACCTACAACAGAAATGTGAGGAAGATCAACAATCTTTTGAATAGACTCTGACACTTCTTCTGGCGAGAAACCCGATTTTGAGGCTTCAGCGGAGACGTTTACCTCAAGTAGCACAGACTCCTGAGAGTCCTTTGCTTCTGCACGCTTTGAAACCGCCTCTGCAAGATGTTCGGAAGAAATTGAATGAATGTAGCGAACCTTACCAACTACCTGGTTAATCTTGTTCTTCTGAAGATTACCAATCATGTCAAAAGATATCTCAGACGCAAAAGGAGCCTCAGATAAACACGTCAGTTTATGTGTCAGCTCCTGTGGACGATTCTCGCCAAAAACCCTATAGCCCGCCTTATAAGCTGCAAGGACAGCCTCAACAGGAACGGTTTTGGAGACAGCTACAATTTCGATCTCAGAGGCGCTTCTGCCGGACTTTTTTGCAGCATCCGCCACAAGTGACTCAATCTGAGCTCTACGAGCCTTTATAAACTCAAGATATTCGTCTGAATCGTACGTCATAGCCATCATCTCTTGCGGTGAATACATCAACATCTTACGTAACGTTTAACGACTTTTGTCGTAGACCTAAACGCCTTCTCCGATAGCGCTAAACGTCTTCTACCCTACTTTGACGCCATGTAAGCAACAGCCGCGTGTCTTCCGCACTTGCCATGCTCTGCTCGGTACGAGAAGAACCGCTCAGTTGTAGAGGCGGTCGAGTCAGTAACCTCTTCAATAGAAGACGCGCGTACACCAGCATCTACCAGTGCGGCTCTGACGGCATATCCAAGATCTAAGTACCTCTCGCCAGATGCACGGTCTACAACGCCGGGACCAAACTCTTGTGAGAACATCTGAATGAGCTCCGGAGAAACCTCGTAATCAGCGCCGCCAATGTGCGGACCAATATAGGCTTTGACCTCGGAAGGCTTGGCGCCAGTTGCCTGGCAAAGCGCCTCGGTTGCGCGCGCAGAAATGCGGGCAATTGTGCCTTTCCAGCCAGAATGCGCCACCGCAAATCCGCCGGGAGCTACAAGAATTACCGGAACGCAATCGGCAAACGCCAACATCACAGGCGTATTTTGAACCGTACATACTATGGCGTCTGCACCAGCTTCTGCCTCAGCTTGAGCCAGTTCAAAAGCCTCTGATGTATTGGAAGTCAGGCAAACTACCTTGCTTCCATGTACCTGATGAGGAATAAGGAGCTGCGAGAAAAGCTCGCCAGCTCCAAGAGCCTCTAAGACCAGCTGGCGGTTCTTTTGCACCTGTTGCAGATTGTCTCCACACCTACTGCCCAGATTGAGGGATGCAAACTCCCCTTCTGAAAAACCGCCAGTACGCTCAGTAAATGCGAGCGTGACCCCGCATGGAACCTCAGGATCCATGAGCAGGGTCACGCCGTGTAAGCACTGTCTATTCAGCGCGCACATATTTAGATGCGGCTACGCTTAAGGAAGTCTGGAATATCAAACTCTTTCTCATTAGAAGAGTTGTTGGTGCGAGCAGGCTGTGGCTGAGCAGCTACAGGACGAGTTGGCTGTGGCTGAGCAGGACGGCTTGGACGGGTGGTACTCTGAGTATTCAGAGTTGGAAGCTGCTGCTGAACGTTAGAGTCATTGAAGCCGGTTGCGATAACGGTTACGCGAACCTGATCGCCCAGGGACTCATCAACAACAGTACCAAAGATGATGTTTGCTTTAGAGTTGTTAAGTAAAAAATATTTCAAAAAAGAACCGATTATAGTTTCTGCTGGTATTAAAACAGGAATAAAAGTTCCAGCACCTTACAGCAGTAAGCTAGGAGCAGATAGGGTTGTTGATATAGTTGGAGCAAAGGTTAGTGGTTATTTACCAGCTATTATTGTTGATTTAGGGACAGCGACAACTTTCGATTGTGTTGATGAAGAGATGAATTATCGTGGAGGAATAATATGTCCTGGGATG
>CALIZK010000100.1:0-1993 GCA_938028635.1 uncultured Atopobium sp. | reverse complement strand
GGAGTACTCTGAGACTTGCCCTTTCCAGCGCGTGCCTGGTCAATCACTGTAAAGGTATCCAGAGAAATAACAGAGATAGTTCCGTAACCTTCGGCATCAACACCGTTTACAAAGACGTTTGAGCCACTAATCGTTGGTGTAGACGTAGACTCAGCTGCAAACGTAACCTTCTTCTCTTCAACAAGAGATGTTCCGTTGCGTCTGATAAGATGCAGCGTGCCATCATTTCTAGTTACCGCAAGATAAGTGCCATTACCGTTTTGATCAACAGAGACAGGAACAATACCAGCGCGAATTGGAGATCCAAGGTTAAGCTCGGCCTCGATAGTGCCAGTTGTACCATTGATAAGTCTGACTGACGAAGATTCGTCACCAATAATAAAATCAGAACCTGAAGCAGCTGCACCAGACCAGTAATAACCTGAAGGCTGATCTGCGCCTGTTGCGCCTATATTGCCTGCAGGCTGTGCTGCTTGCTTCCAGCGCAGTACACCTGTAGCTGCATCAATAGCAACCATATAACCGCCAGCAGCATCAAAGCCGCTCATCTTAGTAAACTCAGCCAAGATAGTGCCGTTATTAACCGTCATGCTTGAAACAGACTGCAATGCGTGGGTGGTATCCAGAGGCTCAGACTTCCAGATACACTCCATCGTAGCTGCCGAAAATGCAGTAAGGCAGCCATCATCTGTAGCAACAACAATCATGCCGTTTACATACAGAGGACGTGCAAAATACGAGACAGATGAACCAATCTGTGCCTCAGCAATGAGCTTACCGGTAGCAGCATCGACTGCCTTAAGTGTTGAACCGCTCACGTAATAGATAGTGTCTTTAACAATTACCTGGTCAGAAATGAATCTAGGAGCATTTTGTGTGCCCTCAGTAACACTCCAGCGCAGAACCGCCGAATTGATAGGCGTACTCTGATTGGTGATAGAGCCATTGCCACTGCCAAAACCACTCCACGAAGCCTCGTAGTTAGGATGCTCAGCAAACGGATTAATTACCAGCTCGTTTTGAGGAGTTGGAATAGCGCTATCCTGACCACCATAGATCCAGGTAATAGTTGTGTTTTTATCCAGGGTGACATTATTGGCCATCTTGTCTGAAAGCTGGCCATTAACAAAGAACTGCCACCACTTATAGGCGCCATTAACCTGAGCTGTTGCAAGTGTAAGGCTCTGTGTAGGAGACGTGATGGAAGACAGATATCCGCCTGCAGCATCGTATGTAAGACCGTTGCTCCTCAGGTACTGATACGTTACCTGATCAGCAGTTGAGCCCTTACGAACCTCAATGGTCTGAGTTGGAGCCCAATGCTGAGGCTTGCCGTCTTTATCAAGTCCTACAACAGAAACCGTGACAGAAACAAGCTGACTTGGGTCAGGATTTTGCTCTGGAGCTTGCTCACCCTTCTCGCCCGCCACCGTAAAAGTAGCAGAGACTTCCTGATTAGACAGAGCCTGGAACTGCTCGTTATCTGGATACAGGCTTGCATAGCGAGAATAACGTGCACTTGAGAGAAGCGCGGAGACCGTTACAGACGTGTTGTACTCGGGAGCCTGTGTCAGGACAAGATTCTCGTTCTGAATGACATTTGGTTTAGACGATTTATACGTACGTGCCTGATCAGCAGGACCCATAGGGTCATACGTAGAGAACTCAGAAGGCACAATACCACTTGCTGTCTGATCAGTATTATTGACGTTGTAAGACCAGGTCAAAGTGCCGTCAGCAGCACGATAGAACTTCTTTGGCGTTGCAAGAGACTCAGAAACTGCATTCTGCTTGTCTTGC
This sequence comes from uncultured Atopobium sp., assembly GCA_938028635.1. Taxonomy (GTDB): domain Bacteria; phylum Actinomycetota; class Coriobacteriia; order Coriobacteriales; family Atopobiaceae; genus Lancefieldella. The sequence continues at coordinate 193 of CALIZK010000100.1, read as the reverse complement.
TGTCCTGAAGGGGTAGAAAGAGCATCCCAGAAGCGAGCCTTAGACTCATTCATCAAAGCAAGTTCTTTATCAATATCTGCTTGGTTAAGAGGGCTTACGGTAACGGTAAGTGTCTTGGAAACGGTTACTTCTGGATTTTCTTTATCGGTAACGGTCAACGTGATGTCTACCTGTTGTGCAGGCGCACCTGGAA
>CALIZK010000099.1:0-6255 GCA_938028635.1 uncultured Atopobium sp. | reverse complement strand
TTGACGAGAAGTACCGCTTCTTGTCATTTGGTGACGCTATGATCATCATTTAGTGCGCTTGGCTAAATCAATATGATCCTTATGTTTAGCTTGAGGGTTTAGAGTTAGAGAAAAAGTGCCCACAGTATTGTGAGCACTTTTTTCATACGATGGTTTGTCTGAGCAAAGGCTAAATTACCAGTTAAAAATCAACCATACAAAAGATGCAAGAATCGCTATCATGCCAAGAACAACAATGATGAAACCAATGCGCTGTCCACGAGTTGTTTCTCGAAGGATTTTCTCGCCAGTAATAAGCTCTTTAAGGGTGAGCTGCTTGGTATTGATGTTAATTACTTGTTCGCCAACAGACTTTCTGAGCTCCTCAGTAATTTCTGGTGTTGCATGAATTTCTTTAGCGTCATCAATGACTGACTGTGCTTCATCATGTTTATCTGCTGCTTCGTTGAAGAGTTCCTTGGCTGTCTTAATTTTCTCTTCAAGATCCTCTATATCTTTGCTCAGAATCCTCTGACGAGCATTAGCTTCAGCTACTACGGCGTCATATTCTTGCTGTTTCTGCTCATAATCTTTGCGAGCTGCATCGATAGAAGACTCTGAGGACTCCAACGATTTGCCCTGGGTCCAGTAATGCGTTTGTGCCATCTCAAGTGAAGACTGGAAAGAGTTCTGTAGTTCCTCAACTTGCTTTTGGGCCTGCTCTGCACGAGCAAGCTCTGCCTTAAGGTCTTCCTCAATGCGAACAATTGCATCGTGATTAGCGGCAGGGTCCGTCTTAAGACCAGCAAGCTCTTCTCTTAGAGAAAGCTGTCTTGCCTGGGAGTTTTCCAGTGCTTTATTTGCAGATGCTACAGCAGCATCGCGTTTCTCGGTAACTTCTTTAAGCTGAGCCTCAGCGTTTTTAACACCACGCTGTGCCTCAGAGATTGTCTTTGAGATATCATCCAGCCTGCCTTTTGCTGTGGCAGCAACTTCTTTGTAAGGCTTAATCTTTGCTTCGTCGTCAACTTTTTGCTGTTCAAGCTTCTGAATAAGCTGGTTTTTCTTAACCGTGAGAAGATCTACTTGCGTAGATTGATCACTCATGACCTGAGCGGCCTCTGCAAAAATTTTCTCTTGCTCAGCAATTATTTGATCAAACGAGCTTTGCACGTAGTCTCTGTGCTCTAAGTCTTGTTTGTCTTTAGCAAGGTGTTCTTGCATTCGCTTAAGCTCTTGCTTTGCAGAATTTGTCTCTTTAGCGGCGTTGTGGACTTCTTTGGTAGCCTGGAAACCTTCTGCAACAGCAGTTGTGGCGCTCTCAAACGCACTGCTAACGCCTTTTGCTACAACCTGAGTAGTGTCTTTGGCAATCTTTTGAATGTCCTGGGACTTGCTGACTTCAGGTGTGTTCTCAGACTCATTCTGTTCATCAGAAGTTACTGCTTGAGTATCTATTGTGCTCAAATCCTCGGTTTTTGAGTTTTGGATATCGTTTTCAGCCATGGTGAACCTCCTATAAGAGTTCTGACTTATTATTTTTACCCTGTTTTTGGGTAATTCATAGTCTAATTTGGTTCTTTCTGGAAATAAGATTGGATATAATACGTTATGTTTTGTTACGATAGTAACGATTAATCGAGAATAACTCTCGAGTAGATTTTTGGTTTCCGGAAGGGGAGTCCACTTATGGTTTCAAAGCAGACTACTATTATCAACGCAACTGGCCTTCACGCTCGTCCAGCATCCGTCTTTGTTTCTGAGGCAAAGAAGTTTGAGAGCAACGTCACCATCAAGAATGTTGACAAGGACTCCGCACCAGTTAACGCTAAGTCCATCATGATGATTCTTGCTGCCGGCCTTGGTACTGGCACCAAGATTGAGATTGCATGCGATGGCGCTGACGAGCAGGCAGCTCTTGACGCTCTCATTGCTCTTGTTGATAACGGCTTCGGCGAGTAAGCTAACGGCTTACATAAAAGTGTACGTTAAGCCCGGCGTCAGCCGGGCTTTTTCAAAGAGGTGTTTTGATGACATTTGTTGCAACATGGCTTGTAACTACTGTTGCTACGTTGGTGGCCTGCACCTTAATTCCAGGTCTAATTATTGTGGGAGGCTCGTGGGCAGGTCCTATTCTGTTCTCGTTAGTACTCGCAGCAGTCAATACGGGCATTAAGCCTGTTGTTAAGCTACTCTCATTGCCTATTAATGTGCTGACCCTAGGTATTTTCTCGCTCTTTATTAATGCTTTTATGCTTGAGCTTTCAAGTTTTATTTCTAGGAATTTGCTGCATGCGGGCGTTGCTATTGATTCTTTAGGCACCGCTATCCTGGGATCAATAGTTATCTCAATTGTCTCTTCAATTGTGATTAGCCTTACTGGTCTGAAGAAGGAGAACCTTTCCTAAGTTCCTTTTGGGCTTTATCAAGCTTGGCAAAACTTTCCGAGATAGCAGAGGTAATCTGAGAGATTTGCGATGACTCGGTAATGTTTTCAATCAAAGATGTTGCGGATGCATTGACAAGCGAACTAAGGAGGTCAAAGAAGACCTCTTTGGTTTGCTTTTCTGTTTTAGTGAGTGCCGCAACAACAGGTTGTAAGTTTGCAGGTGAACTAATAATGTCACTGAAATAGACTGCTCCGCCTGCCGAGAGGGCGTCAAAGAGCTCGTTAGTAAAGTGCTCACGATCAGAGAGCGGGAGTTCTTTATACCAGTTGCTAAATGCCTCGTTAATCTTTTTACATTCCGGCTGGAAGTCGTCAGCAAATTCAAAGGTGTCGCGCATGACCTGCCATGAGACACCATCGTGAGCCATCATGCCTGTTTCAGAGCTTTTTACAATGAGCTTTGGAACAGCAGGATCATCAAAAATCATGCCGACTACACTAAACTCAGGCAAAATTCTGATGTATTTATCTCCAAGCACCTTGTGGGCTGTGGTGGGGAGAATTTCTGGACACATATTAGGTCCATCGTTGCTCCAGACGCGATCAATTGAGCCAAGCAGCTCGTTAGGGCAGACTGTTGCTGCGTATGCTGCAAGGTTGCCACCCTTAGAATGACCACCAACCATAACGTTTGCACAGGTATTACTGTTTCCTTCTGCGAGGTGCTCTCGAATACGCTTCTCAAGATATAGGGCCGCTGATTTATCAGCGGATGTAACTTGGAAGCTGAGGTTGAGGTTTTCTCGCCAGCCAACCAGAGTACCGTCTGTTCCTCTAAATGAGACATACATCTGACCAGTAGGTAGGTAAGCGGTAAATGCTGCAAACTGCAGGCTTTTCTCGACATTAATACGATCTACATAGCGGCCAAGCTTAATGTTGGCAAAGCGGGGAGCGTTGACCAGTGCCTCAAGGAAGGTTCCATCAACGCGAGAAAATCCCGTGATAAGAGACGGGTCATCTTTAAGTTTCTTAAGCATTTTGGCGCAAGCGTCACCAAGTTGAACGCGTTTCTCGCTACGCTCAGAAGGAACGACCCCACCAAATCCCAGATAGGAAAGAATTGAAAGAATCAGGTTATCAACGTTGTTAAAGGGATCCTTTTCAAACGCCAGATCGCCGCGCCAGTGTAGATAGTCAACGACATTTGCCATGATGCCTCTTTCCTGCTGGTACTTTTCGTATACTAAGCATAGATGAAGTTTGATTGATTTGGGGAGAAGCCCGTGGAAAAAGCTACAGTTTCTTCAAAAGCAGCTACCATTAAGAAGCGCTTTGTTTTTGCAGATATTCTTACCATTTTGGCAGGTATTGCTGTTGTGATGCTGCATACCTCGCTTAACGTTTTTTCTCTTGCTCACACTAAAACATGGGCCTTCTCTTTAGCTCTGCAAGCTGCGTTTATTTACGCGGTACCCATCTTTTTTATGCTGAGTGGCATGAATTTGCTTGGGTATAGAAGCAAATACTCCACAAAGACATTTTTTATGAAGCGTGCTAGAAAGACGCTGATGGCTCTTATTTTTGGCAGCCTAGCGGTGTATCTGATGTACGTGCTTTTTCCTACAAAGTTTTGGGGTGCCGAAGAGGTCGCCGCAAGTGCCGGTGTTGTTGATTTTGTAAAGCGCTTTCTAACCAATAACGTTAACAGCACGCTTTGGTTCATCTATACCATTTTGTATCTGTATCTTTTGACGCCTGTGCTTTCTTTGGTAGTTCAAAAGAAAGAAACCCTGCTTTATGTTATGGCGCTTACGCTCTTTGTGAGCTTTGGATTGCCGCTACTTGAGTTCATTGGCGTTCGTGGTGTTTACTTTGATCAGCTGTTTAGATGGGCTGCGTTTAACAGCGATGGCCTTTTCTACTATCTGCTGGGATATTACGTTAAGACGTATTACGACGAGCTTCCAAAATTTACTAAAAACAATCTTGTGCTTGCTGTAATTTTCTTGCTTTCGTCTGCGGCTATGTTTGGCTGGGGCCTTATGGCTAACAACTTTGGAACCCCATTGACTCCAGAAATGACATATCAGAGCTATCCCATTACTATTAGAAACTTCCTCTGCTTAGCACAGGCCGCATCTTTGTTCCTGTTTGTGCTGAACCTTGAGCCAAGGCTGCAGGCGCTTTCCGATGGTGTCAAGAAATGCATCAGCACGGTATCTGCTGGTGTTTTAGGAGTCTATCTGTTCCAGATTCCGGTTATTAACTTCTTAGGACTAAGACTTGGCCGATTCCCGTACAGCTTGCTTGGTAACGCTTTTGTACGAGGCATCTTTGTCTTTGTAGTCACACTTGTTGTAGTTATAGTGTTCCAGTGGCTGATGAGGCAGGTCAAGAAAGATCAAAAGACTAGCACTGAGAACGCTTAAGTCTATTAGTTTTGACCAGTGACTAATGTGAGCATTGCTTCTCCAGAAGCGTTTGCCGTACTTACGTCAACGTCAATGACGCTTGGTAGATTGCTCGCAATTTCTACAATTTGAGATACGCTGACTTCTTTAGAAAGTTTTCCGCTTGCTCGCTGCTCAAAGAGGGCGCCTGCAAGTACACCACGCATGTGTTTTGCATTATGCGACACTACACTGCGCTTTCCCGTACAAGGATCTTCTCGCTGTACGACAACTTGCAGCAGCTCGCTAGGGTGCTTTGTCGATGGCGTCCACATCTTTCTGTATTCTCCTGAGCGACAATCTACAACTATCTGATCTTTTAGAGCAGCGTTTAATAGAGGGCTGAGCTGCTTTTTCCAGTAAGTTGCAACGGTACCAACAGTGGGTAACTTGATTGAGGCAGAAAGTCTATAGTTGGGGAGAAGGTCGAGTGGTCTTACAACGCCCCATAGACCAGAGAAAATCATGATTTCTGAGTTGAGAATATCTTCTGGTAATGCAAATGTTTTCTGCGTGTTTTCTACTGTGACGTTTTCAAGTGTCTGTTTGAATTTTGCAGCTTCAAACAGCACGCCGGTATAGAGGTTGAGTGCGGTTGTGGTTGGAGCTTCATAGACGTCCAGGTTGTCGGCAATATCGCCGACGGTATTAGGACCAATTTTAAGCACCTGAGCTGCGTCTGCACGAGAGCATACCTGTTGCACGTCCTTGATAAGTTTTTCTCGACAGCTGGCAAGCTCAGAGCCAAACAAAAGCGATAAGAGGTCAAGAGAAGGCCCAGAAGTGGGCGCGGTTTTTCCTGACGATGGAGGAAGCAAAATAATCATGAAAATCCTTTTGATACGGGATTTTTAGTTGTTGTTTAGTTTGATTCTAATTTATGTCCGGTGTGCGTGGTAACTTTAGAAGTAAGAAAAATCGGAGAGGTGACGTATGGGCTTGCTTCTGTACAAACAACAAACAGGTGCTTTCTTATCAAACTCTATTCAAGAGCAGCTAAGAGCTTCACTTGAGAGGTGGGGGTCTGCTCAGCTTATAGTGCCTTCTTCCGATACTGTGTTGTTAGTTAAGAGGCAGCTTGGAGCCATCCAAGAGCTCTCTGTTGGCGTGAATGTTTCAACTTTTGATGAATGGATGCGCAATCAATGGAAGCTGTATGGAAGTTCTGATCGTCTGCTTTCAAATACGCTTCGCAAGGTATTTTTCCAACAGATTTTGGATGAGATGCCCGATGATGAACTGGGCACTTTGAATAACAGCAAGGGTACTGTAGAACTTTTGTCCAAGCTTGCCCCAGAGTATCTTACAGAGCTCGATCAGATTATGACCTCCGGTCAACTTTCTGCTGGTCAGATGAGTGCTTGCAAGGTATTAGAGCGCTACAAAGCACTGCTTGAAGAAAAGTCTTACGTTGAGATGTGCCAGTGTCTGGAT
>CALIZK010000098.1:0-6259 GCA_938028635.1 uncultured Atopobium sp. | reverse complement strand
GTCCTTGGTGGCCTAGCTCTTTATTAAATTCGTCCAAGTTTTGGGACGCAGTTCACGCAGGGAACGGAGGCTCTTTAATCGCTTTTACTCATCTCCGTCGCTGGTGGCTTTGTCATGACTCTCGTACGAAACGAAACTCAGCGGCATAGTGCGGCACTCAAAATCGCAGGTCAGAACCCTGTCGTCCTACTCCCACTCAATGGTCGCAGGTGGCTTTGGAGTGATGTCATACGCTACGCGGTTAACACCAGCAACTTCGCTGACAATACGAGAAGAAATGCGAGTCAACAGCTCGTAAGGAAGCTTTGCCCAGTCAGCGGTCATAGCATCGCTCGACTCAACGGCGCGCAGGATAACTGGACGGGCATACGTGCGCTCATCACCCATTACACCAACGGACTTAATGTCGGGTAGCACGGCAAAGTACTGCCAAACACTGTGCTCGGAGTTACGATCGCCTGTCTCGTCAAAGAGTTGAGCATTGTAGGCATCAATCTCTTCACGGACAATAGCGTCGGCGTTGCGGAGAATCTCCAGCTTTTCTGGGGTAACGTCGCCAATGATGCGGATAGCAAGGCCAGGACCTGGGAATGGTTGCCTGTAGACAAGGTTCTCTGGCAGACCAAGAGAAACGCCCAGCGCACGGACCTCGTCCTTGAAGAAGTGGTCCAGAGGCTCAATCAGGTCAAAGTGAACGCCCTCTGGGAATGGAATCAGGTTGTGGTGGCTCTTGATAGTTGCAGCTTTGCCGCCGGTCTTACGAGCGCCCGACTCAATAATGTCAGGGTAGATGGTGCCCTGTGCCAGGAACTGAACGCCGTCCAGCTTCTGAGCCTCGTCAAAGAAGACCTTCCAGAACTCGGTACCAATCAGGCGACGCTTCATCTCTGGCTCGGTAACGCCAGCTAGAAGCTCTGCGTAGCGCTCCTCTGCGTGAACGTGAATCAGAGGCACGTTAAACTGCTTGCGGAAGACCTGCTCAACCATCTCTGGCTCGCCCTTACGGAGCATGCCATGGTTAACAAACACGCAGGTCAGCTGATCGCCGATAGCGCGGTGAACAAGGGCTGCGACAACAGAAGAGTCAACGCCGCCGGAAAGCGCCAAAATAACGCGGCCATCGCCAACCTTCTGACGAATCTCCTCTACCTTCTGCTCAATGATGTTGTCCATGGTCCACGTCTTCTCAAAGCCACAGATATTGAACAGGAAGTTAGAAAGCATCTGGGAACCGCACTCGGTGTGGTTGACCTCTGGATGGAACTGAGTGGAATACAGGTTCTTAGCAGCGTTTTCCATAGCTGCAATAGGGCAAACGTCGGTAGAAGCGGTAACAGCAAAGCCCCCTGGGACCTCAGAGACAGCATCGCGGTGGCTCATCCAAACGGTCTGCTGCTCAGCAGTGCCGTCAAAAATGCGGCTCTCCCCCGCGCGGGTCAGATGAGCTGGGCCATACTCGCCCTTCTCGGTGTGTCCAACGGTGCCGCCCAAAGTAACCGCCATAATCTGCTGTCCATAGCAGAAACCAAAGACAGGTAGGCCAAGCTCCAGGATCTCTGGGTCAATCTTTGGCGCGTCCTCCGCGTAAACGGAAGCAGGGCCGCCGGACAAAATGAGCGCAGATGGATTGAGCTCACGAAGCTCATCTGCAGAAATATCACAAGGAACAATCTCGGAGTAAACGTTAAGATCGCGCACGCGACGTGCAATTAACTGGCCGTACTGGGCACCAAAGTCTAGAACTGCAACAAACTGCTTGGGCCTGGACTCGCTCATGCATGACTCCGCTTCTCCGGTTTCCCGGTCACTTTTGATTCTGCGCCAACGCACAACGCCGCACGTATGGACACATATCTCTACCACGAATTTATTGCTATTAATAATACCTTCAACCAGCCAATAACACCACGAGAGATTGTGCGCGCCAAAAAGTCTTCTTATTCTGCGCAAACAAAAGACGTCAAAGTTTTATAATCTGACGAGAAATGCTACTAATTTCTAACAATTTACAAACCCAGAATATGGCGAGAAGAGCAGGTCAAAAGTACGGTAATTTGAAATGTAATTGTTTTGTGACGACAAAAACTGGTAACAGTTTTTTAAGTACCTATCTGCAATAATTTTCTCACGCACGTAAGACGAATTGGAGTTTGGTTTATGAAAAAAGTACTGGTCAGACTAGGTGCATTTCTTGTGCCATTTATGATTGTTGTTACTTTTGTGGCAACATTCGCTTCGGCTGCAACTGTTTCACCGGTTCAAATTACCAGCATGTCTGTGGCTGATGATACCTATACACCAGTCAGTGAGATTACCACTGATAATCTGTACCATATTACAATCAACTGGGAATCTACCGCTTCTACCGTGGCAGAAGGTGACTATTTTGATATTACCTTGCCCGATAAAGTCCAGTTCACAGCCACACAAAACACAACTCCAATTGAAGTTAAAGATCCTAACGGTGCAACCGTAGCGTGGGCTTACCCAACTCCAGCAGCAGGTAGCATTTTTGGCGGCACCCTGCATGTTGTTTATACTGACTATGCAAACACCCACACTCAGATTAAGGGTACTTTCTCGCTGTCCGCTCTCTACGACCGCGATGCTATCAACGCAGGTGACAACACCCACATTGACTTTGGCGTTAACGGCACCGCTGTTCCTCTCAACATGATTGTTCGTCCAAAGAACACCATTGGCCAGGAGTGGCTCAACAAGTGGGGCGGCCCTGTTACCGGTACTGAGTCCGAGGTACTTTGGTATGTTCGTCTTAACTACTCCGCTTCTAACATGACTGGCGTTGAGTTCTCTGACTCCCTCTCTGATAGAAACGGTGGCGACCTGCCAGCATCGGTAACCTACATTGCCAACTCTTTCCACCTCTATCGTGCAGACTTTGATGGAACGGGTAACTTCAGCAACCTTCAGGAGGTCACCATTCCTAATGGTGCGCTTTCTATTGCAGCTGACGGCCACTCCTACCACCTTAACCTGAGCGGCGTTGACTTCTCCCAGGGTCAGCGTTACCTCCTGCAGTACCGCACCACCTTTATCCCAGGTATGGCTCTGCATAACTATGGCGTGCTTACCAATGCTGGCGGTGCTCCAAGAAGCGAGATTGGCTTTACCTACTACTCTCCAAACAACTCCGGCGCCGCAAACGGCAATCTTGTCGGCCGCATCCGCATTATCAAGGTTGATGCTGACAACGCAACTACTCAGCTTCCAGGCGCAACTTTTAAGGTAACAAGCGTTGCTAACCCAGCTGATTCTTGGACTCTTACTACAGGCGCCGACGGAACTGCAACCTCCGAGAGGCTCACTACCGGCTCCTACACCATCGAAGAGCTCACTGCTCCAGATGGTTATGTGCGTGACGCTACTGTTTACACCGTAAACGTTGACAATCAGTCCGGCACTATCAAGATTATTGAGAACAAGAAGAACGCTCACGCAGACATCCCTGTACAGAAAGTCTGGAATGGCGCAGAGGGTGGAGCAGTAACCGTTCACCTGCTTGCAAACGGCGTTGACACCGGCAAGACCCTTACCTTGAGCTCTGACAACAACTGGCAGGATTCCTTCACAGGTCTTGAGGCTTATGCTGCTGACGGCTCTGAGATTACCTACACCATCTCTGAGGACGAGGTAGCCGGCTACACCAGCCAGATTACGGGCGACGCAACTCAGGGCTTTGTAGTCACTAACACCCAGGTTCCTCCAACTCCAGAGAAACCTGCTAAGACTCGTAAGAAGTCCAGCCTCCCCTACACAGGAGATGCTTCTTCTGTTGCAAGCGTCCTCTTTGGATCTTTGGCAGCACTGGGCAGCGCAGTTGCACTTAAGCGTCGCAAGTAAGCCTGACGCGCAATCGTAGCAGCACAGACGCGCAGCTTCACACAACGTTACAAGAACGTCTTGTCCTCGTGGCAAGGCGTTCTTTTTTTGGCGAGAAAACCGTCTCTTTTGCAAGGCTCCACAGAACTTCTCGCCTCCTTAATTGCATATAGAAAAATGACCTATTCGGAATCACGTATAAAAAGTGACTAATGTCCAGCATTTGAATTTACTAGAGGTAATATTTATCCATTTTTATTACGTTAAGCTGCACATAGTGCGGAATGTTTGTTGTGAACAATTGTGAAGAACCTGTGAATTTACCTGTACTTTATTTAAAAGGTATCAGAAAAAGAACAGATAAATTCCTTGTACCTGCATAAATATTTGAACTTTAAAAAAGCTATATAAATATATACAGAATCTCAAATAAATTCTCTTTGTAATAGGTGAGAATAGACGTATCTATTGCAAAGGAGTCCTGATGAACAAACGACTGTTTAAGCTGTTAAGTTTTGTCTTCATGCTGGTCCTGGCGCTTCCGCTTGCTGCAAAATCAGCTTTTGCTGAGACTACAAGTACTGAAGCTGCGACAGGCACCCCTAAAGCGGTTGTCGCAACCATTACAGACTTTAGAGTTGAAGATCGTTTTGGCAATCCAACTACCGTTGTTAACAAGGCAAATGTGTATGCCATTGCTATGACGTGGGACGCCTCTGCAAACGCTAACGTAGAGCCGGGCGATTACTTTGACGTCACCCTCCCTAACGAAATGAGGTTTACCGCAGCTCATCCTGCGTCTACCTTTAACATCACCGATGCAGCAACCGGCGAGGTCATGGCAGTAGCTCACGTCACCCCTGGTACCGATGATTTTGGTGGAAACATGCGTGTTGTCTTTACCGACTACGTTAACAACCACACTGACCTGCGAGGTACCGCTCGCCTTGGCTTTACCATTGATTCACAGCGTGTTCAGACAGGTACCGGTAAATCTTTTATCTTTACTGTCTCTGGCAGCCCTGTTCCTGTAACGTTTGACGTCACCGCTCCTGGCCCCATTGGTACTGAGTACCTCTCCAAGTGGGGCAAGATTATCAATGATAACGCTAACGAAATCCAGTGGACCGGCCGCATCAACTATTCTGGTGGTAACTTCCACAACGTCCGTCTACACGACCAGCTCCTTGACCAGGGCGGCGGAGATCTTCCTGCAGAGATTAGGTATGTTCCAAACACCTTTGAGCTCTGGAGCGCTCGCTTTGACGAGTACGGCTCAACCATTCCAGGAACCGCTACGCGCATCCCTATTACCCCAGGTATGCTCACCATTTCTCCTGATGGACAGTCGTTTGATCTTGACCTTTCTGGCATAGACCTCAGCAACGGTCAGAGCTTTAAGTTCACGTATCGCACCACGTACGTTCCAGGTGTTGCTCTGCGTAACCTCATCAAGATGTACTCCGACAAGCCTGAGTGGAGCTCCGATTGGGTATATCGCAACGCAACTTCCGGCGGAGAAGGTACTTCTACCCTCATCGCTCGTATCCGCATCGTCAAGGTGGATAAGAACGACCACAACACCAAGCTTGCGGGCGCTGTCTTTAAGGTAACCAGCACCACCGATCCAACCAAGACCTGGACTATTACCACTGGTGCAGACGGTACCGCTACCACCGAGAAGCTCCCTGCTGGCACCTACAACGTTCAAGAGATTACCGCTCCTGATGGTTATCAGCTCAATACCGATACGTACACCCTCACCGTTTCTGCAACTACCGGAGTTATTAAGACCGTTGAGGACGAGAAGACCCCAACTGTTGACGTTCAGGTTAACAAAACATGGGTAGGAACCGTTGGCGGTCCTGTTACCGTCAGGCTCTACAAAGACGGCGTTGCTAGCACCGAGACAGTCACTCTTGACCAGACCAATAACTGGGCTGCAACATTTAGCGGTCTTCTCCGCAACGATGCAACAGACGGCCACGTTATTGCTTACACCGTAGTAGAAGAGAACGTTCCTGCTGGATATACCAGTGCAGTCTCGGGCAACCAGACTGATGGCTTCACGGTTACCAACACCGAGATTCCACCAAACACTCCTCCTAACACCCCACCAAATACACCACCAAATACACCACCTGCAACTCCCCCATCAGAGACTCCAAAGAAGCCCAAGAAGAAGCAGCCAAAGCTTCCTGAAACTGGCGACTTCTCCGAGATTGCTCTTGTTGCAGTAGCTACCTTGGGCAGCGTTATTACCACGCTTGGCTATGCTCTAAAGGATCGTCGTAAGTAAGTAGTACAAGCTCCACGAACTTCTCGCACACGTCCCCGCTTCACACGTTGAAGCGGGGATTTTTGTGGCAGGTTTGTTTCCTTACAGCACGAAATCGCAAAATTGCGTATAGTAGATGTT
>CALIZK010000097.1:0-15811 GCA_938028635.1 uncultured Atopobium sp. | reverse complement strand
AATTATGTGCCGAAAAAGGTAAAAAACCCGTTTAGTTGGAAATGAAAATTTAAAATTTGCCGATTTATCCCCAACTAAGACGATTTTTTACCGCACTAAAAACTTTTATCAGGACAAACGCTATATGCAAAATCCTGTATTCCCCAACTAAACGGATTTTTTACCACTTCGGGCATTTCAGGGTCACTTCGGAGTCGTTCCGGGGTCAATTCGGGGTCATTCCGGGGTCACTTCGGGGTCATTTGCATCATTCTTACCCGCTTAACTCCCTCTACAGCAAAAGACCCCCACATTCAGCATGAATGTGGGGGTCTTGCTCAATATACCGCTAGATTAGAGCTGCTTGCCAGCCTCGACCAGGTCCTTGACCTGCGCACGAACGGCATCCAGGTCCTCGTCGGAAGGAATCCAGCCGATAGCGTGAACAGGCAGTGGCATGGTGAACTCTGCTGCCTCAAGCTCGGCCTGGACCATCTTTGGTCCAAGTGGAGCCCAGCCGTAAGAACCAAACGCAAAGCCAATACGATGGTCATTCTTTGGAGAAAGACCGCTCATATAGGTCAGGAAGGAAGAAACGGTAGGCAGGAACTTAGAGTTCAGCGTAGGCGAACCAACGCAGACATACTTGGAATCCAAGAAGTGATACATGACGTTGGAGATGTGAGTCTCTTTGAGGTCGATGAGCTGGGCAGGAATGCCTTCAGCCAGAAAACCGTCCAGGAGAGCATGAGCCATCTTGTCGGTTGAACCCCACATGGAGTCGTATACAACCAGGGCTTTCTCCTCAAGCTTGCCGGTAGTCCACTCCTCGTACTTGGAGATGATGTCGGCAATGTGGGAGCGCCATGCAACGCCGTGAGCTGGGGCGATAATATCGATGTTCTCCAGACCAATGCCCTTAACTGCGGTAACAGCAGAGTCAGCCTGACGACCGTAAGGGAGAACGATGTTTGCATAGTACTTGCGAGCCTGCTTCATAACCTCGCAGTAGTCGGACTCGTCTTCAAAGCGAGTGGTTGAAGCGTAGTGCTGACCAAATGCGTCGTTGGAGAAGAGGATCTTGTCGTACTCGGAATACGTGACCATGTTGTCTGGCCAGTGGACCATTGGCGTCTGCACAAAGGTCAGGGTGCGTTTACCAATGTTGAGCGTATCGCCCGTCTTTACGCCGTTGACGTTGATATTCTCGCCATAGAAAGCCTTGAGCTCCTTGACGCCCTGAGGTGCGCTTGCGTAGACCTCGGCGTTTGGCGCGAGCACCAGAATGCGAGGAACGCTGCCGGAGTGGTCCATCTCAATGTGGTTGCAGATCAGAACGTCAATCTTTGCTGGATCGATGATGCTCTTAATACGCTCGACCAGCTCCTCGGAGAATGGGCGCTTGACGGTGTCAATAAGCGTGACCTTCTCGTCCAAGATAAGGTATGCATTGTAGGTGATGCCCTGCTCAGTGGTGTAGCCGTGGAACTCGCGAGCGTTCCAGTCAAGGGCGCCTACAAAGTAGACATCGGGTTTGATTTCGACAGAACTAAGCATGTGTCCTCCAAAGACCACAGTGCGAAAATTTGACACTACAAGAATATCATTTGCCGGCTGGTGAGTGTATGTTCACGTAAACTTTCCAGAAGTTATCCGAATCTAAATTCTTTCCGTGCTGGAATCTAGATTTTCACTTTGTCCGAATCTAAATATTTTCCTTGCTGTTATGTTCTTTTGACAGTGCTAACATAAATTACATAGGTCTAAAACGTATCCGGAGAGGGGAACCTATGAAAATGCTACGCGCAATGCGTGAGCCACTGAAGTATGTTCAGGGCAAAAATGCTTGTCTCGAGTTCGAAAAAGAGATGGGCTACATGGGAAAGCGCTTCCTGTTTGTTTGCTCTAACAGCGGCTACAAAGCAACCCACGACATGATTGAGCAGAGCTTCGAGGGCAAGGGCGACTATTATCGTCGCTATGAGGTCTTCGGTGGCATTTCTTCCAACGGTGAGATTAACCGCATGAAGGCTATCGTCGAGGAGGACAACATCGACGTAGTCGTCGCTATCGGCGGCGGCAGCGCTGTTGACACTGCAAAGGCAACCGCATATTACGCTGATAAGCGCATCGTTATTCTCCCTACCGTTGCAGCTACTGACGCTCCATGCACCGGCCTCTCCGTTATTTACAACGATGACGGTTCCTTTGACAAGTACCTCTTCTACCCACAGAACCCAGATGCAGTCATGGTCGACACCCAGATCATCGCTAACGCACCTGTTTCCTTCCTGGTAGCAGGCATGGGCGACGCACTGGGCACCTACTTTGAGGGCCGCGCATCCATCCGCACCGAGTCTCCTTCCCTTGAGGGAACCGGCATCACCCGCGTTGGTATGGCAATCGCTAAGGAGTGCTACCTCACCCTTCGCGATTACGGTTCACAGGCAATTAAGGCTTGCGAGAACAACGTTGTAACCCCAGCTCTTGAGGCTATCTGCGAGGCTACCGTCTACATGAGTGGTGTCGGCGCTGACAACGTTAACTGCGCAGCAGCTCACTCCTTCTACAACGGCCTCACCTCTCTTGGTGGCCACAGCGCACCTCACGGCAACTGCGTTGCTTTTGGTACCCTGGTCCAGCTTGTTCTTGAGGGCGTTCCTCAGGAGGAGTTCGACGAGGTTCAGGACTTCTGCCTTGAGGTTGGTCTTCCAACTACCCTCGAGGAGGTTGGCATCACCACT
This sequence comes from uncultured Atopobium sp., assembly GCA_938028635.1. Lineage (GTDB taxonomy): Bacteria > Actinomycetota > Coriobacteriia > Coriobacteriales > Atopobiaceae > Lancefieldella. The sequence goes on along the minus strand of CALIZK010000097.1, from coordinate 13,088 downwards.
GACGAGCAGATCAAGAAGATCGCTGAGGCTGCTTGCGTTCCTGGCGAGACCATCCACAACCTTGCTGGTGACGTCACTCCTGACGAGCTCTATGCAGCTATCGTTCAGGCTGACGCTATGGGCCGCGCTCTTAAGGCTTAAGCTTCTAGCTGCACGCTGCGCCACAACAGTGCGCCGCAGCAGCGTACTTGCTTGATACAGAAGAGGGACCGCATCTGCGGCCCCTCTTTTTTGTTGCAGATTTGATGTGATGGCGAGAAGTGCACGCGAAGTCGCGTCGGCCCGCATGAAGCCACTGCCGCCCAGGGACGGACGCCCGTATTGGCGCAGCGGAACGGCATCGTCTACAGGCCTAGCACCTGCTTGACGTCCGTGGCGATTAGCTCGGGATCCAGATGACTTTCTCGCATAAGGTCCGCGATGTTGACACGGTCGTAGAAAGCCTTCTTGACGCCGTAGTTCAGCACGCGTGCGGGAGAAGTTCCCAGGTAGCTGGCGATATTTTGTCCCCATCCGCCCTCGATAATGCCGTCCTCAATGGTCACGATGACGTCGTGGTCTTTTACCAGGTTGTCGAGCAGATTCTGATCAACGCCCGAGGCAAAGTATGGCTTGACCAGCGTAGCTTCAATTCCCAAGGTGGAGCTGAGGGCTTCAACGGTTTTCTCGCCAAGGTCGTAGAAATCGCCCAAGGCAAGAACGGCCACCTTGGAGCCCTGGCGCGTGACCTCGTAGATATTGAGGTCGTCGAAGTTTGTGCGGACGGGGCCCTCGGCGTGAACCACGGGACCGGAAGGGATTGCGATGTAGACGGGGTGTTTGTCCTGGTCAAGTGCCCAGTCGAGCATGGCAACGTACTCCTCGGCATTGGACGGCGCGAGGTATACCATGTTAGGAATGTTTGCGATCATGGAAATGCTGCTGAGGCCCTGGTGGGTGGCGGCCATCAATCCCCTAATGGAGCCGGAGCCCACGATAACCGCAGGATTCTGGTTAAGCGCCAGGTCCTGGGTCAGCTGGTCGTAGGTGCGCTGGATGAAGGTTGCGCTTGAGCCCCAAACCACGTGCGCACCGGCGTGAGCTGCGCCGGAAGCCATTGCAACTGCGGTTTCTTCGGCAATGCCCACGTCAAGGTAGTGCTTTCCCAGTTCTTCTCGACGTTCCTGCGTAAGACCAAGCAGACCAGGAACAGCCGACATAAGCACCAAGAACTTTGGGTCAGTCTTTGCGCGCTTGAGGGCATACTCTGCAAAAATGCTGGCATACGACTCGGAAGAACCGGATGCAGGGCTCTGACCAGTCTGGATGTCAAACGGCATGTGCCAGTGCCACTTCTCCTTGTTTGCCTCCGCGGGAGCGTAGCCTTTACCCTTGAGCGTGTTGATGTGGACCACGACTGGATGGGTCGAGTCTTTTACCTGCTCAAATGCGGCGATAAGAGCCTCGATGTCGTTGCCGTCGTTGACATACAGGTAGTCCAAGCCCATCGATTTGAAGAGGTTATTCTCGGCAGCTCCGTTAGTACGGCGCAGCTCTGCGAACTGGTCGTACATGCCACCGTGATTCTCGGCGATGGACATCTGGTTATCGTTGAAGACGATAATAAAGTTGCTGTTCAGCTCGCCGGCAACGTTCAAGCCCTCAAGAGCCTCACCGCCGGACATGGAACCATCGCCGATAACTGCGATGATGTTCTCCTTGCCGCCCATGATGTCGCGAGCTTTTGTCAGGCCAAGCGCCAAGCTGATAGACGTGGAGGTATGGCCGATTTTGAAGAGGTCATGCGGGGTCTCGGCGGGATCAGTGTACGGAGACACCGAGTCGTAGAGCGCAGGATCCATATATGCCTGCTTGCGGCCGGTGAGCATCTTGTGCGGGTATGTCTGGTGCGAGACATCGTAAACGATATGGTCAACGGGCGAGTTAAACACCGTATGAAGCGCGATGGTTGCCTCGACAATGCCAAAGTTTGGACCAAAGTGGCCGCCGTGATTTGACTCCATGACCAGCAAGTTGTCGCGAATCTCCTGCGCAAGCACTGCGCGGGCCTCCGCATCCAGCTTCTTTACGTCTTCCGGTCCATTGATATTCTCTAGGTACATGTGCGGCCTTTCTCGAAACAATACAGGAATGAGTAGATTGCTTGTTTGCTGTGTGACGTGCGGGGTCTGCGGGATGCGTAGGGCGCGGGGCGCGCTAAGGGCATGCACCTGCGGACAGCCACACCGTACGAGCGACGCGTTAGACGCGCGGGTCAAACGCGCAGGTCAAACGCACGACAATCTAAACATAACTTTAAAGTGCGAAGATATGTTTTTCGTTTACCCAGAACGAGTCCAAGAATTTCTCGAAATTTAGTTTTTGCAGCATTACTTAGCTGCTTGCACTGTTTTGCTGATGGCCGAACACACCTATGTCAGATAATCTGTCAAAAAGACGTATACATGACGCCGAAAATAGCTAAGGTATGCAGATTATCGTCATTAGGTGTGTAATATGCCCGTAATTGAGCAGAATATCCGCCATAGGTGTGTTCCTTAAGTGCGAAATTTATCGATAGTTAAATTTCTTATATATACATATTCATTTTCCAGCATATTAATTGTAGTTTATGCATAGAAATGTATATCAAGTAGCGAGGCTCTCTAAATGTCAGACATTGAGCCCCAGTCGTCCGATTATCTTGACTAGAAACATGACAATTTCTCAGCGAGGCGCGGCTAAGCTGCACTATTTTGTACACCAAGCCAAAGAAACCGACGCTAAACACATTGTGGAACGCAAAAGAACCCTCGCACCTGAAAGATGCGAGGGTTCATACTTGAAACGTCAGTTTACCCGCTGGCTAGCGCTCGCCGGCGGCGCGACGCTCAGCGTACTCGGCAGCAAGACGAGCCTGGATGTCATGCGGCACCTGCTCGTATCCTGCAAGCTCAACGGTATACTCGCCCGTTCCGCGCGAGAGGGACCTCAGTCTTGTAGCGTAATCGGTAACCTCAGCGTATGGAATCGTCGCCTTAATGGTAGTTTCACCAGCGGAAACACCGGTGCCAGAAGACATTCCCTCAACGCGACCGCGGGAAGCGGAAACGTCGCCCATGACGGAACCTGCGTAACTGTCTGGAACGGTGATCTCCAGGTGAGCCATAGGCTCCAAGAGAACTGGTTCTGCCTGGTCAACAGCCTTCTGGAAACCAATACGAGCAGCCGTCTTGAAAGCCATCTCGTTGGAATCAACGGGGTGGTAAGAGCCCTCGTAGACAGCAACTTTAACGTCAATCATAGGATAACCAGCCAAAACGCCTTCGCGCATGGTCTCCTGGACGCCCTTATCAATTGCAGGGATAAAGCCGCGTGGAATGTGACCGCCTACGATTTCGTCCACAAACTCGTAACCTGCGTCTGGGTTTGGCTCGATGCGCAGCCAGCAGTCGCCGTACTGGCCAGAGCCGCCGGTCTGCTTCTTGTGCCTACCCTGAGCGCTTGCAACTCGACGGATCGTCTCGCGATATGGGATGCGAAGCGCAACTTTATGTGCGGAAACGCCGGCTCGCTGCTCAAGACGCTCGAGAAGAACGGCTACTTGTGCCTCGCCGATTGCAGAAACAATGGTCTGACCGGTGTCCTCGTCACGCTCAACCTTAAGAGTTGGATCGGCGTCGGCGGCCTTCTCCAGGAACGCGAAGAGCTTGCCCTCAGTACCGCGCTCATCAGGCTCAATAGCCGTGCGATACAGGGAGTTCGGGAACCTAAACGCGGCAGCCTCAACCTTGCCAGTAACGGAGAGCGTGTCGCCCGTCATGGCCTCGAGCTTTGGAACTACTACGATGTCGCCGGCTGCAGCGGTGTTGACGTCAGACGTTTCTTTGCCGCACATACGATACAGGTGAGAAAGGCGCTCGGGCTTGCGTGTGCGAGCGTTGATAAGCTCGGAACCTGCAGAAACAGTACCTGCAAGTACCTTTACAAAGGTAAGCTTACCGTTCTGTGGATCCTGCAGCGACTTGAAAGCAAACGCAACGGGGCGCTCGTCATCAGGTGAAATATCAAGCTGCTCGCCGTTGACCAGCGGAATGCGACCAAAATCAGACATAGTTGGGAACCAGCCATCAACGGCATCAAGCAGGGAGATAACGCCCTCTTCGCGGACGCATGAACCGGAGAAGACAGGAACAAAAATGCGCTCCATAAGAGCCTTGCCCAGCAGACCCTCAAGCTCTTCCTGCGTAATCTCTCCGCCCTCAAGGTAGCGCATCATCAGCTCATCGTCTGCCTCAACAACCAGCTCGGTCAGGGCAGCGCGGGCAGTCTCTGCCTCTGCTTGGAACTCGGCAGGAATATCGGTGACCTCAGGCTTGCCGTCTACCAGCTTGCGCGCCTTCTGATGGACAACGTCAATGATGCCGGAGAATGCTTCGCCGGAACCCATTGGAATGGTCACTGCGCCAAGCGAGGAGCCAAAACGGTCCTGAAGCATAGCCATCGCGGTCTCGTAGTCTGCATCAGGGCGGTCCAAGCGGTTGATGAACAGCGCGCGGCAGAGAGACAGATCCTCAGCAGCAAACCAAAGTCTGGTGGTAATAGTGCCAGGTCCACTAGCTGCATCAACGACAAACAGCGCCGTCTCAACAGCGCTCATTGCCGCATAGGCGTCGCCTACAAAGTCAGGATAGCACGGTGCGTCAAGTACGTTAATGCGTGTATTTTCCCAGATAATTGGTGCAATAGTGGTAGAGATAGAGAAACCGCGCTCTGACTCTTGTGAATCATAATCAAGCGTGGGCTTTGTGCCTGCGTGGCCGCCTAAACGAGTGGTTGCACCCGTCAGATGCAGCATTGCCTCGGCAAGCATGGTTTTGCCCACGCCACCTTGGCCCACCAGGACCACATTCTTTACCTTAGATACATTCTTTTCGGCCATGATGCCTCCTCTGACTGCGGCAAGCAGCCGAGAAGGTCAGCCGATAGTACGCGCCCGAGTCTAGCGCGATATGCTTCGGCCCTTCCTGCTACTTACCGAACAAGAAAACCTCTAGCCCCCCTACCGTACCGCAAAGCACAAAAAGAGACACCCACCATTCGCTAAACGACATGTGGTGGGTGCCTCGAAGTTTCTTCTCGCCAGGAGAATTTTTACTGTTATCGCAGGTAAATGCCATAGAATTTCACAGCACTACCCTTGTGCATCACAAAAGTTAAATTCTGACTCCTCGGTGAACGGTGTTATTAAAGATAAGGAAGCCGATAATTGCGTTCACCAGCGACAGTGTGACAAAGATAATGTTTGGCAGCGTCTCGTTAATCACGCCTGTTGACGAGCTAAACGATTCAACAACCGGAACAATCATCATCATGAACGTTCCGCCAATGACAAGCATAGAGCCCAGCGTACCCGCAAGAGAAGATATGGTGACCGAAAGGCTTCTCTTGGTGATATCGACAACAGAAGTCCAGTCAAAGTTTGGTCGGCGGATATCAATGGCCAGGCCAACGTTAGACACCAGGAACACAATGCAGAGCGGCAGAATGACGTTTCTCAGAGCCGTTTCAATGGTGATGTGACCAGGAATCAGGAAGAAAATCTGAGTCAACACGCTGAAGATGAGCACGTAAAGCATGTTAACAGCAATCTTTGCACCAAAAATCTGCTTTGGGGATACAGGCATGGTTGCCATCAACCAGTTTGATCGGCCTTCCAGCGAGTATGAAATAGCGGCAGAGTTGGCTGCGCAGAACATCGAGGTGCCAAACCAGGTGGTTATCATGCCAAAAATGGTTCTTGCTAAAGGTAGATAGTGCGGAACCTCGGACGCAGGAACAAAATAGGCCACGATAGACGACGTGCTAAAGAACAGAGAAATAAAGGCGAGAATAACCATCAGCAAGCAGCCAAAAAGCATGTTTATAAAGACTGCTGGGTAACCCGTGATGGTCTGAATCTCTTTTCTGATCAGAGCAACAAATGGCGTCGCGGACTTGGTGGAAATCTGTTTGGTGGTGAACTTCTTCTGGACCTTATCCTCGCTTACCAGCGCATTAATGCGGTCGTTGAAGCGAGAAATGATTGCCACAATTGCTGCAGGAGCTCCAACAGAAACCAGAACAAACAGTAAGAAACTGATAAGGGAGCCGGAGTTAAAGAAATCCGCAATCCACAGTGATGGAAGATAAACTACGCCAACTGAACTTGCAACGCTAAAGACGGTGTTCCGGAAGTTATCCACCACACCTGGGACAAACTTGTCTGCATTGAAAGATACCGTAAAGATAAAGAACAGATACGCGACCATAAACAGAAGACCGAACGCTCCGCCGATAACCACGCCGAGTGACCTGAAGTGCAGCTTTGCAGCAAGGGCAGCAACCACAAAAGCCAAGAGAATTGCAGCAGAAACCGCAAGGTTAGGCCCAAGAAGAAGCGCGAACAAGGCGCCAATCAAGCGTGGAAGTGTAACAGCCTCAAAGGTGAAGTAAGCCAAAAAGACTGGCAACATAATGGTGATGGACCAGATACCCTCGGCAGCATACAAAGCGGCGATGCGAGAATAAATAATGGTGCTCTTTTTGATTGGAAGCGACATGATAAAGTCGTAATCCTTGTACGCAAAAAGCACGCCATTGGCCTTTACAAACGTCAAAATAACACCAGGTAGAGCGCCAACAAGAATTCCTGCCAGAGGAAGCAGCCTTGTGAAGCCAGCAATGGCTAGAGTTGTCGCAATGCCGTAAATGTAAACCATCATGAAGAGCGTACCAACAACTACAAAAATACCACCGACAATAGGCAGGGCATTTGCGCCAACCTTTTTCTCAAAATTCTTTCGAGCACCTATAACCTGCGTAGTCCAAATCATGGTGATCTGAACCTTAAGCAGCATCCAGAACACTTTGAGATTGGAAGGCAGCTTGAGCTCAGAGCGATCGAGAACAGGAACTTGACCAGCACTTACTTGAGCTGGAATAAACACATCTCCTGAGAGTTGCAGGTTCTGCTCAGGCACATCGGGGCGCTGAGGAGCCTGTGGAACGTTGTTTGCCATGACTAGTTCTCCTTAGGGAAGGAGGGAGGAACTGGAGCGCCTGGAGGAACTGGTGCTCCGGGTACGGTTGGAGCCGCAGGTGCTGCAGGTGCTGCTGGTGCCGCGGGTGCCGCAGGTGCGACTGGTGCTGCTGGTGCAGCGGGTGCCGCAGGGGCTGCTGGAGCCGCTGGTGCCACAGGTGCAGCGGGGGCCGCAGGTGCAGCAGCTACAGGTGCGCCAGGAATGACTGGCTGAACAGCGGCACCGTCCCTTGTGGTGGCCATATCCTGAGCAATCTCAGAAGAAACACCAGGAGCGCCGGCCTCAAGGCCAAGGAAGACCTCCTCAAGAGAAGCATTGCCGCGAATCTCGTCCGTTTTACCTGCGGCAAGAAGCTTGCCCTGACGAATAATTGCAATTTTATTGCAGAGTTTCTCGACAACTTCAAGAACGTGTGACGAGAAGAACACGGCAGATCCGCGGTCGGCAAGCTCGTGCAGCATCTTCTTTAGCTCGAAGCTTGCTGCTGGATCCAGGCCAACAAATGGCTCATCCAAAATGATGAGCTTTGGCTCGTGGAGCAGGGCGGAAATCAAAACCAGCTTCTGCTTCATACCGTGAGAGTAACTACCGATAGCGTTTGCCAGGGAATCGGTGATGCCCAGGCGGTTGGCCAGCGTTGTAATACGCTCGACGCGATTCTCCGCAGGAACGCCAAAAATGTCACTGACGTAATTGAGGTACTTGATACCGCTCATGAACTCGTAAATGTCTGGGTTATCTGGAACGTAAGCGATGACCTGCTTTGTTCCCACAGGGTCAACCAGCACGTTCTTGGAGTCCACAAAAATGACGCCGCCCTCAAATGGCTGAGCACCAACGATGGACTTGATAAGCGTGGTTTTACCTGCGCCGTTGTGGCCGATAAAACCGTAGATATCGCCAGGCATGACGTCGAGCGAAAGGTCAGAAACGGCCACCTTGGAGCCATACTTCTTGGTGAAGTGCTGAACGCTCAGCACGGGAACAACCTCGCCAGGTGCCGCTGGTGTTGGAACTGGTGCTGCTGGGGCTGGTGCCGGTGTAGCGGCAGCCACAGGTGCAGCAGAAGCTGCAGGCGCAGGCGTAGCGGCGGGAGCAGCTGGTGCGGGAGCCGCAGGGGCTGCTGGTGCTGCAGGAGGTACGGGAGCGTTAGGAACAGGTGGCTGTGGAATATTGTCGGCCATGTTAGTTTCCTTCTTCCAATTTATCTATCTTGTTCACACGAGTGTCTTGAACTTTTGGAGAGCGCTTTGCCCTTCTCAGAGCATCGCGCAAAATCCATTCTACCTGAGCGTTAGTTGAACGCATGTCGTCTTGCGCCCAGCGTTCAACCGCCTCCCAGACTTCTGGAGCTACACGAAGTGGATATTGTTTGCGAGGTGCCATGGGTTTCTCGCCATGCTTTACTGCTGCAAGGAACCGGTATTAAGCACAGGCTGGGCCTCGGACTCACCGCAGAGAACAACCATGAGGTTGGAGGCCATGACAGCCTTGCGATCCTCGTCAAACTCAACAACGCCATTCTCGGACAGCTGGGTAAGGGCCATGTCAACCATGGAAACGGCGCCCTCGACGATCTTTTTACGTGCAGCGATGATTGCCTCTGCCTGCTGGCGGCGGAGCATTGCCTGCGCAATCTCGGGAGCGTAGGACAGGTGCGTGAGGCGAGCGTCGTCAACGGTGATGCCAGCAACAGAAAGGTTGCGGCTCAGCTCGGACTGAAGCGCCTCGGAGACCTCCTCGATGTTGGAGCGCAGGGTAATTGCGGTGTTGGACTCGGACTCGTCCTCCATGTGGTCGTAGCTGTAGATGCTCGCGACGTGCCTAAGCGCGGTCTCTGCCTGCATAGCAACGTAGCTGTCGTAGTCGTCGACGTCAAAGAGAGCCTTTGCGGTATCGCTGACGCGCCAAACAACAACCTCGGCGATCTCGATTGGGTTACCCATGCGGTCGTTGACCTTGAGGACATCGCCGTTCAGCGTGCGAGCACGGGTGGAAATGATGGAGGTATGCACGTTTACACTGGGAGTAACGCCTGCAGCGAGAGAAGAAAGGTCACCCATGTTTGTAGAAAGAGTCTTGGCGTAGTAAGGATTTGCCCAGCGAAGACCCTCGTCCTTAACGGTGCCAATATACTTACCAAACAGCACGCAAACCTTTGCTTGACCAGGCTGAAGACTGAATAGTCCGCTCGAAACAAACAAACCTGCAAAGAAAAATACCAGTGCACCAATGATGCTTGGGAACGATGGGTCCAGGCGAGGATTTCTGTCTGCAGCGATAGCGCTGAGTACAAAATTAGCCAAAAACAGAGCTGCAACTGCAAAAAGAGCAATGGTAATCAGCAGGAACAGCCAACCACTCTTGGACTTAATGATTTTCTCGGTGCTCATAAGATCTCCTTTGTGACAATGAGCTTTATGTTGGCATCATTGTGATATCACATTGATTGCAAGTCAAGAGAAATTTTATTTAAATATTGTTCAAAAATCCCAGGTAAGACGGTGGTTTTTCTGCATGCGTTGCGCACTCAGGAGCATGTCTGGTCGCGTGCATTGAAATGCCAGTTGACCTGTAGAGCCTGGACCAAGCGCGCCTGACCGTGCGCTTGACCGTGTGTGATGCGCAAGGCGAGAAGTTCTTCTCTTCGAGAATTGCAGCTGAATCGCAAGGCTTACATCAAGCGCGCCTGACTTCTGCAAAGATTCTGTAACTTTTGCCTGATAACACCAAAGAATCTGTGGATTTGCCTGATTTCTGCAAAGAATCTGTATCCAAAAACACAGATTCTTTGCACTTTTCAGGCGGACCCTTCGTGATGTGACTTTTGAATCCGAGGTTAGTTTCATGAGCACTCTTATGGAGCCTGATTTTCTCGCCATGTCTGAACGATTTGCCGGAAAAGCGCACCAAGTCTGAGCTATTTGCCGGTTTTTCTCGCCATGTCTGAGCTGTTTTACTCAGACATGATGAGCTTTTCAGGCTCGCAATCAGAGCCGATCAAAAAATGGAGAGAGGCAGCTTGAACGCATAAAAACACACCTCGGGAGAAGCTCCCAAGGTGTGTTCGGTGTGCACTATTACCTGCTCGCAGGCTATGCTCGCAGCCGACGCTGCTCGCAGCTCGCAGCCTCGCGCCCGTCAGAGCGCGATGCAGCTCGCAGCCTCGCGTCACGCTAGTCGATACGAGCGTCTACCTCAAGCCAACCGAGCTGCTCGATGTTGCCCTTGACGTGCTCGCAAGACTTGCGCCATGCCTCAATCTCGGAGTCGGAGAGCTCGGGCACAAAGACCTTCTCGACACCATTAGCGCCGATAACCGCAGGAAGTGAAGAGTAGAAGCCAGAAACGCCATACACGTCGTTGAGCAGCGTGGAGACTGGCGTGATCAGCTTGGTGTCGTGGACAATGGCCTTGATGACCTCGACAGCTCCGTTTGCAATGGAGTACTCGGTGCACTGCTTGCCGCTGTAGGTAACGTATCCGCCCATGCGACCAGCCTGCTCAAGCTCTGGGAGGTCAAAGGTCTTGCCCGTCTGAGCTGCAACTTCGTCGAGGGTGAGGCAGCCAATGGAAACGTGTGACCAGCAAGCAAACATGCCGTTGCCGTGCTCGCCGAGCATCCAAGAGTTGATGCAAGATGCTGGATAGCCGGTAGCGCCGGAAAGCGCATGGCGGAGTCGAGCGGAGTCCAGCGTGGTGCCGGAGCCGATAACCTTATTTGGATCGGCGCCGGTCAGATACTGAAGCTCGGTGGTAACAACGTCGCATGGGTTTGCGATGTTGACCCAAACGCCATTGAAGCCAGCGTCTGCAATGCGCTTTGCAAACTTCTTGGCCTCGTCAGTGGTGACGAAGAGCTCACCATCACGACTAGCTGCTGCAGCCTCAATGTGGCCAGCAGCATTAACAATAATATCGCAGCCAGCAAGTTCCTCGTAACGGTCATCAAGATCATAGACGCGAGCGGGGTGTGGATAAAATGGCATTGCGTCCAACAGGTCGTTTACCTGAGCTTTGCACAGGACCTCATTTGTATCACTAATAAAGAGCTCGGTAACAAGTCCCTGGTAAAGCAGGGCATTTGCAACGTGAGCGCCGACGTGATTAGCACCAATGATGCCAATCTTACTGATGAGAGCCATAATCCACCCCTTTATCTCGTCCAAAATTACTGTGCCTGATAGCCTAGCGGTTTTTTGCATAAACGGGCAACGATACAGAAAGACGAAACAGATTAGATACAACAGTCCCCTCAACGTGCCATTAAAACCTGTAAACGGTATAGTAGTAATCCAAGATTTGGAGAGGAACTATGGGATACAAGACACCAACATGCTCTATTGCGCGTAGCTGCGGAGGCTGTGAATGGCTTTCGGTCCCCTATCCTATCCAACTTAAGCGTAAGCAGGCGCAGGTAGAAGAACTTCTCGCCCCGCTGGCAAGCATCAATAACGTAACTATCGAGCCCATTCGTGGAATGGACGAGCCTCTGGCGTATCGTCACAAAGCAGCAACGCCGTTTGCGCCAGGTAAGGGCCGCACGGTTCGCTCTGGTTTCTATGCAAGTGGAACGCACAAAATTATTGCTTCAAAGGAATGCCTGGTAGAAGACGGTCGAGCTCGCGCCATCCTCAACGACGTGGCGTATCTTGCCGGCCAGTTTAACATCCACGCCTACCAGGAGGATCGCGGCAAAGGAGCGCTTCGCCACGGCGTGGTGCGCTGCGGATATGCCACCGACGACGTCATGCTGGTGCTGGTGGTCAACGGTCAGCATCTGCCTCACGAGCAGGAGTTTATTGCCGCGCTTCGCAAGGCACACCCTGAGCTGACCAGCATCTTCTTGAACGTCAACCAGAAACGCACCAACGCAATCTTGGGGCGAGAAACCCGACTGCTTTGGGGCTCAACATCTATGAGCGATAAGCTTTTGGGCTGCACGTTTGAGATTGGTCCAACCAGTTTCTACCAGACCAACCCTCAGCAAACTGAGGTGCTCTATCAGCTGGCTATCGACGGCGCGCTTGCTGGCTCCGAGCTTGCTGGCTCCGAGCAAACCGGCGCCGCGCAGGCAGGCGCTGCGTTGACCGGCGCTTCCACTCAGGAAGTCACTTCCGCGCAAGCCAGCAACCTGCGAGTCCTTGACGCATACTGCGGCACAGGAACCATTGGACTTTGCTTGGCACACGCCGCCGAAGCTCAAGGCGTCAATCTCTTGCTCACCGGCGTTGACCAGGTGGAAAACAACATTCAAATGGCTCGTAGAAACGCTCGAAACAACAAGCTTGAAGCTGAGTTTATCTGCGACGATGCTACTCGCTACATGCAAGCTCTGGCAAAAGACGGTCAGAACTTTGACGTCATTATTCTTGACCCACCTCGCGCAGGATCAACACCTACCTTCCTCAAGGCAACAGCTCAGCTAGCTCAGAAGAAAATCGTGTACGTAAGCTGCAACGTTGTGACGCAGGCCAGAGACCTCAAGGTTCTTCTCGACAGCGGGTTTGCCATCGAGCGCGTGACACCTGTGGACATGTTCCCTCACACCAAGCACGTTGAGTGCGTTGTGGTGCTACAAAAAGCCAATACCTGAAAATCCTTCTACTGAAAAACAGGAACAAAAACCGATAACAGGTGAAAAGGAACTATAAAACAAACCAAGCAAAATAAGATTGCAGTGATAGGGGATGGTCGCAGAGTCGTCCTCTATTTTTGTGCAAAAACGAAGAACTTTGTATATTGCATTTTGATATTAGGCCCCAGTATCAGTGAAGAATCACGGTCTTCAACATCATAATGATGGAAAGAAAATCTATCTCGACAAAATACATCTATATGATTATATTTATATACATACTAAACTTCAGATACAAATTACAAAAAAACAAGGAGGTATGGCTATGGCCACAAAAAATATTTATGTTTCAGAAGCAGATCTACACTTATTTGATGATGCTGCCAAGTACGCTGGAAGTGTTTCTGCCGCTGTGATACAGGCACTTCAGGACTTTCTAAGTGTTCAAC
>CALIZK010000096.1:0-1290 GCA_938028635.1 uncultured Atopobium sp. | reverse complement strand
TCCGCGGTGGTTTTGGCCTGCAGTCTGAGGAATCTGGCGTTCTGGGCCGTGTTGCTCTCGGAAAACGCCTCACCAATTTGGTTACCGTATTTACCCTCTTCTTCACGGTTCTTCTCGGCAACTTGACCTTCCTGATGGTTATTGATGCGTCGAGAATTCAGGCGCTTCCCACCAACAACCACACCATTGCTAAGAGCGCCTACGTTCAGCGCGGCGCCATTATGACCTCTGATGGCGTAACGTTGGCAGAAAGCGTCAAGCAGGACGACGGTACCTACGTGCGCAACTATCCGCACGATGGCATGGCCTCTCACACCGTTGGCTACATTTCTACTCAGTACGGCACCTCGGGTATTGAGTCTTCCATGAACGAAACGCTCACCGGTCACGCAGATCACTCCGACTGGAGAAGTGCTCTCTACTCGATGGCCGGCATTAATACCGCTGGCTCAAGCGTTGTGTTGACTATCAACTCTCAGATGCAGGCTGTGGCAGAGGCTGCGCTTCAAGGCCACACAGGCTCTATTGTTGTTATGGATCCAACTACAGGCGCGGTCCTTGCAAAGGCTTCGACCCCTTCGTACACCCATGCTGAACTGGGAACCGTTATTGAATCTGGTACCGGAAGCCAGCTGGTTGACAGAGCAACTCAAGCGCTTTACTCTCCTGGTTCCTCGTTTAAGACCGTGACGCTTGCAGCTGGAATTGATACACATACCACCACGCTGGACACCACATATTCAGCTCCAGGCACTATGGAGCTTGGTGGTGGTACTATCCACAACTACGCCAATGAAGACATGGGCACCATTCCTCTACGTGAGGCGTTTGCTCGCTCTTCTAATACGGCTTTAGCACAGCTTGGTGATGCTCTTGGCGCTGACAATCTAGTCAGCTATGCCCGCGCCTTTGGTTACGGCACGGCACTTGGACAGGACTTCCCCACAGCTCCATCGCTGATGCCAAATCCTGCTGAAATGACCACTTGGGAGCTTGGTTGGGCATCCTGTGGCCTTCCTGTTGGTGAACATGCAAGTCCAGCAGGTCCTCAGACAACTGTCATGCAAAACGCTGTTGTTGCGGCAGCAATTGCAAACGGCGGAGTGGTCATGAATCCTTACATTGTTGATCGCGTTCTCTCGCCAGAGGGAGCTGTTGTTTCTACAACGTCGCCCAAGTCTCTTGGCCAAGCAGTTTCTGCAGATACTGCTGCCCAGGTCAGAGAGGCAATGCTTGGCGTTGTCGAGTCAGGCACCGGCATGGGGGCACGCGTTCAGGGTGTAAAGATTG
>CALIZK010000095.1:0-7904 GCA_938028635.1 uncultured Atopobium sp. | reverse complement strand
GCGGTTAACTGGATAGCGATCAGCCCTCAAAGTGATGTTATTTCACTACAACAGTGCCTTCGGGAAGTGCGATATCCGCGTCGGTTGCAATTAAGAGGTTGTTACCTGGTGTTTTAGGAGTATCGGGCCACTCGGGCACGTACGCAACGTGTGCAAACTCGTGTGCAAAGACGTCCGTAACCTGGGGAAGTAGCGTAGATCCACGGCCTTCGAGCGGACAGCGGACATCGGCCAGATATACCCCGTCAGCTGCAAGTTTTTCTTTAACCACTTGTGCGCCAGCTGGAGTTCCCAGGGGTCCAAGCGACTTCCGACCAGCAAACACTTCGTTTACCAGCACGTCAACGCTGCCGGCTTCTGCGTCTTGCAACACCTTCCACGCATCATCTTCGATGACTCGCAGCTCACTTGAAGCCGCAGCTAGAGCCTCGTCCAGAAAGAAATGCTCGCGTGCAAGCGAGACTATCTTCGGATCAATCTCAATCGCGTCAATAACGCCGCCGCTCATGTGCGTAGCCAGGTGTTTTGGCAGCGAGAAACCTCCGCCGCCCATGACTACAACGTGACCCCGAGCAGACACCTGCTGGATAACCTTTGCCATCATGCGGTGATAGTGGACGCAGAGCTCAAAACGCAGCTCAGGTGCAATGTAGCTCACGGACTGGAAGGTGCCATTAACGTTGAGCAGCCTAATGGGCGTACCGTCGGCGTCCTCGGAGTCAAAGATCATCGTGAGGCCAAATTTGGTACGCGTCACAAAAACGCCTCGAGCGCGCAGAATTAACAGAAATAGCTGGTAAAGGCCAATAACGGCAAGCCCCGCTACGGTCGACCAGATAAAAAATGTCCAAAAATCATGTAAGACCATGTTAATTCCTTGTTAGTAAGGTTTCCCTCGGTTATACTAGCCGATACGGCGTTTTTTCTGAACGCTTTTACAGGAAAAGATTTTCTGGGGGTTTATATGATTTTAGGACTTGGTATTCCTGAGCTTCTGATTATTGTTGTCGTTGTTATGGTCATCTTTGGACCTAAGAACCTTCCAAAGCTCGGTAAGGCTGTCGGCGAGACCGTCAAGAGCGTTCGTGAGGGCATGGAGTCTGAGACCAAGGAAGAAGCCAAGGAGCCAGAGGCTGAGGTCATTGAGGACGAAGAGTCCAAAAAGGCTGAGTAACCCCATCTCACACGTATAGACCTACTTGACCCATCAACAGAAAGAACACGATGGACACTACTAAAGAGATTGTACTTACCCCAGAAGGCCGTCAGAAGCTTGTCGATGAGCTGGCTTATCGTGAGGGCGAGAAACACGACGAGATTGTTGAGCGCATCAAAGAGGCTCGTGGTTTTGGTGACCTTTCTGAGAACTCCGAGTATGACGCTGCAAAAGAAGAGCAGTCTCACAACGAGTCCCGCATCAACGAGATTCGCCAGATTCTCTCTGTCGCAAAGGTTGTCGAGGGTGGTAGCAAGCGCAATGTCACCGTTGCAATCGGCACAACCGTCGAGCTTGCTGATGCAAAAGGCAAGACAACTAAATATGTAATTGTTGGTACTACTGAGACTAACTCCCTTGAGCACAAGATCTCTAACGAGTCTCCAGCTGGTGAGGCTCTTATTGGTCATAAGAAGGGCGACGAGGTTGAGTTCACCACGCCAAACGGCAAGGTGAAGAAGTACACCATTACCTCTATTACTCGCTAGACTGGCACAAAAGATTTTGGTCGCCCCGTGTCCGTCTGGCGCGGGGCGTTTTTACGTGGAGGATACATGTCCGAAGTAGAGAACAACATCGCTGGTAGCTCGGCCGCCGCTGACGCAACTGCCGCCGAGAACGTCGACGCAACCGAGGTCACCCCAGAGGCTTCCATCAACGACGAGCGCGCCCAGCGCAAAGCCCGTCGTCAGGCACTACTTGACGCCGGCGTTGACCCATACCCAATCAAGTCCACCGTCACCGCTCACGTCGCTGAGCTGGAGGAGCGCTACGCTGACCTCGAGGACGGCCAGACTGGCGAGGAAGTCTATTCCGTCGCCGGCCGCGTCCGCGCCATCCGCAACCAGGGCAAGATTGCGTTTGTCGTGGTAGAGGACTATACCGGCCAGATTCAGCTCTTCTGCCGCATCAACAACCTTGACGAGAAGAACTGGGAGCTCCTGGGTCTTCTCGACCTTGGCGACATCATCGGCGCAACCGGCGCTATCATGCGCACGCGCCGCGGCCAGCTTTCCTTGGCAGTCACCTCGCTGGAGGTCCTCTCCAAGTCGCTGCGTCCTCTGCCTGAGAAGTTCCACGGCCTCACCGACCGCGAGGTTCGTTATCGCCAGCGCTACGTTGACCTCATCATGAACCCCGAGGTCCGCGACGTGTTCCGCAAGCGCTCCCAGATCATCTCCATCATCCGTCAGTTCATGGAGGCAGACGGCTACATGGAGGTTGAGACCCCTGTTCTTCAGGAGATCCTTGGCGGCGCAAACGCAAAGCCATTTATCACGCACTACAACGCTCTGAACACCGAGAACTATCTGCGCATTGCAACCGAGCTCCCGCTGAAGCGCCTGCTTGTCGGCGGTCTTGAGCGCGTCTACGAGCTTGGTCGCCAGTTCAGAAACGAGGGCACCGACCTCACGCACAACCCAGAGTTCACTTCCATGGAGGCATACGCCGCCTACTCTGACCTGGCCGGCATGCGTGAACTGTCCCAGAACCTCTTCCAGGAGATTGCCCGCAAGGCCTGCGGCTGCGAGGAGGGCCACGAGGTCATCACCTACCAGGGCACCGAGGTTGACCTATCCGGCAACTGGCGCGTCGCGTCCCTGGCAGAGATTGCGTCCGAGGTCACTGGCGAGGAGCTCTCCATTGATACCCCTGTCGAGAAGCTCCGCGCAGTCTTGGACCGCTATGAGATTGAGTGGAACCCAGAGTGGCAGGCCGGCAAGCTGTTGTTTGAGATCTACGACGAGCTTGGCGAGAAGAGCATCGTAAACCCAACCTTTGTCTGCGATTATCCTGCAGAGGTTTCTCCGCTCACCAAGCGTAAAGCAGACGATCCTCGTCTGACCGATCGCTTTGAGCTCATTATCTGCGGTGCAGAGTACGCAAACGCGTACTCCGAGCTCAACGACCCCGTTGACCAGGAGGAGCGTTTTGCTGCCCAGATGGAGGCTAAGCGTCAGGGTGACGAAGAGGCCATGGAGTACGATTACGACTTCATCCGCGCGCTTGAGTACGGCATGCCACCAGCGGGCGGCATTGGTTATGGCATCGACCGCATGATTATGCTTTTCTGCGATCAGCCTTCAATCCGCGACGTCCTTCTCTTCCCACAGCTCAAGCCCGAGAAGCGCTAAGAGCTTGGAACTTTAGCTGCCCCACGCAGCACACAAACGCATCAGCCCGGTATCCGCTCGTTGCAGGTACCGGGCTTTTTGTGTGCGGTTGCGGTGCCATGGAGCTCGCTGCGATGACTTCGCCGCGGAGTGTGCGGAAGCGTGATCTTCTCGGCAGCACGGGTTTCTCGCCCGGCGTATGTGTGGTTCGTACGGAGGAGAAAAATCCAACGCGAGTCGTATGTTTGCAGAGCCTTCTGATGGGTATAAATCAGAAATATATAGAGAGTTTTGAGAGGTTTCAGCACATGTTTGATAAATTCACTGACAGAGCGCGTAAAGTCATGAGCTTGGCTCAGGACGAGGCTCGCGGTCTTGGCCAGATGTATGTTGGTACCGAGCACCTGCTACTTGCTCTCATCAAAGAGGGGGAGGGCATTGCTGCTCAGGCTTTGGCTAAGCTAGAGGTCTCGTATGACGAGGCTCTGGCAACCGTAAAAGAGCTCACCACGGGCGCAGGAGATCCTATTCCTGGCGGCCACATTCCGTTTACTCCTCGCGCAAAGCGCGTGCTTGAGGACGCGTACAGAGAAACTATGACCCACGGTCAAAGCTATATTGCAACAGAGCACCTGCTCTTGGGCATTGTATCTGAGGGCAATGGTCGCGCTATGGATGCCCTGCGTACCATGGGTGTCTCGGGCGACGCGGTAAGAAACGCCGTTGATGAGCTGGTTGCCCAGACTCCAGATGATGCACCAGCTGGTCCTCGTATGGCAGAGCCTCGCATTGAGGGTGGCATCTTTGGCATGCCTGTAGGAGCTGGTCAGATGCGTCCTAACGCAAACGACGATGCCTCCATGCTGGAGCAGTTTGGCCGCAACCTTACCAAGCTTGCCGCAGATAAAAAGCTTGACCCCGTCATTGGTCGTGACCGCGAGATTGAGCGTGTCATGCAGGTTCTTGCCCGCCGCCAGAAGAACAACCCACTTATCCTGGGCGATCCCGGCGTTGGTAAGACTGCCATTGTTGAGGGTTTGGCTCAGCTCATTGCATCCGGCAACGTCCCTGACATTCTGCGCGGAAAGCAGGTTTGGACGCTTGACCTGGCAAGTCTGGTAGCAGGATCCAAGTATCGCGGTGAGTTTGAGGACCGCATGAAGAAGGTTGTTGCTGAGCTGGAGAAATCCAAGAATGACATCCTCTTCATTGATGAGATTCACACCGTCATTGGCGCTGGCTCCGCAGAGGGCTCCATCGATGCCGCATCCATCCTTAAGCCACCGCTGTCTCGTGGAGAAATCCAGGTCATCGGCGCAACTACGGCAGAAGAGTACCGTAAACATGTCGAGAAGGACGCTGCATTTGAGAGGCGTTTCCAGCCTGTCAACATCGGCGAGCCAAACAACGACGACACCATTTCTATCATCCACGGTCTTCAGGACCGCTACGAGAAGCACCACCACGTCCACTACACCGAGGCTGCCATCAAGGCTGCCGTTGCGCTTTCGAGCCGCTACATCCAGGATCGCTTCCTGCCAGACAAGGCAATTGACGTCCTCGATGAGGCTGGCGCTCGCGCTCGCATCCACAAGATGAGCCTTCCACCAGAGATTGCCCAGGTAGACGCAGACCTTCTCCGCGTTCGTACCCAGAAGTCTGAGGCAGCAAGCGCTCAGGAGTTTGAGCAGGCAGCTCGTCTGCGTGACCAGGAGAAATCTCTGGTAGCAGAGAGGGATCGCCTGGAGACTGAGTGGCGTGAGCAGCTGGACAAGAACATTGTTACCGTTGACGAGGATGATATTGCAAAGGTTGTCTCTGGCATCACCGGCGTTCCTGTTTCTAACCTTACCGAGACTGAGGCTTCAAGGCTGCTTCGTACAGAAGACATCCTTCACCAGCGCGTTGTTGGTCAGGACGAGGCTGTTGTTAAGGTTGCAAAGGCAATCCGTAGAAGCCGTAGCCCGCTCAAAGACCCAAAGCGTCCTGGCGGCTCCTTCATCTTCCTAGGCCCTTCCGGCGTAGGAAAGACTGAGCTTGCAAAAGCCCTGGCAGAGTTCCTGTTTGGCTCCGAAGACGCCCTGCTTTCATACGACATGTCCGAGTACATGGAGCGACACACCGTAGCTAAGCTGGTTGGCGCACCTCCAGGATATGTAGGCTACGATGAGGGCGGCGAGCTCACCAAGGCTGTCCGCAGGCGTCCGTACTCTGTTCTGCTCTTTGATGAGATTGAGAAGGCACATCCAGACGTCTTCAACATCTTGCTGCAGATTCTGGACGAGGGCCGCTTGACTGACGGTCAAGGTCGTCACGTGGACTTCTCCAATACGGTTGTCATCATGACATCCAACATTGGTGCTCGCGAGATTGCCCGTACCAATACCATGGGCTTCTCGTCAGAAGGCTCTAAGGGACTCTCCGACAAAGAGATTACCAGCCGCGTTATGTCCGAGCTCAAACGTGGATTCCGCCCAGAGTTCTTGAACCGTGTGGACGAGATTGTTGTCTTCAAGTCGCTCTCTACTGAGCAGCTTCGTGGCATTGTTGACCTTATGGTTCTTGAGCTGCGCGATCGCCTAATTGCCAACGGTATGTCCATTGAGCTTACCGAGGCCGCAAAGGATCTGATTGCCAAAGACGGAACCGACCCTGTTTACGGCGCTCGTCCGCTGCGCCGCACCATTCAGTCGATGATTGAAGACCCGCTGTCTGAGGAGCTTCTCTCTGGCCAGTGGACCGCAGGCGACATTGTTGCTGTTGATGTTGACGCTGAGGGCAAGAAGCTTGTGTTCACCAAGACCACGGGCGTCATCCCTGAGCCTCGCAAGAAAGAGACAATGGCGCAGCTTGACCAGATGGATGTCAGTATGGGCCCATCCTCGCTGCCACAGGGTAGCGCAGGCGGTTCGTCCGACCTGATGTCCTCCGCCGATTAAGAAACTTCGACCCGAGGTTCTGCCTCGGGTCTTTTTGTATCGCAGCTTAAACGCACAGTTCTCTTGGCAGAAGCTCTTGGCGAGAAACCCGTCTTCTCCAAACCGTCACTACACGCGCCGGCAACAAAACCGTATACTTGAAATGTTGAAACAAACTGAAGCCGTAAACGTACCAGATCGCAAAACGCAGCCTGTAAGCTGCAAGTAATTGAGGGAGAGCCATGGAGCCAACGCAACTTGATCCAAGCGCAACAGAAAACGAGGACCGTATTGCCACCGCTCTGAAGATGACTGCCCCTGGTACGGCGCTTCGCGTTGCACTGGACATGATTATCGCCGGCCGCTTGGGCGCCCTCATTTGCGTGGGAGATACAGAAAACGTCCTTGCTGCGGGCGGAGATGGTTTCAAACTTGATGTTTCTTTCACAGCAAATCGATTGTTTGAGCTCTGCAAGATGGATGGCGCTGTGGTGGTGGACAAAGACCTCACCAGAATTCTGCGCGCCAACTTCCACCTCAATCCTGATGCAACGCTTCCAACTGCAGAAACAGGCACTCGCCACCGTACTGCCGCTCGCATGAGCTTGCTCACCAAGTCTATTGTGATTGCTGTGTCTTCTCGCCGCTCGTTGATTACGGTCTACGTTGATGGTCACGTTATCCCACTAAAGTCGGTACCAGCTATTATGTCTACCGTCAACCAACTTTCGGTTGCCATGCAAAATACGCGCCAGCAACTTGATCGCGCACTTCTGCGCCTAACCGCTCTTGAGCTTGATAACTACGTCACCCTGGGTGATGTAGCAGGCATCTTCTACCTTTTTGAGGTTCTTTTGAGTGCCGCTGACCAGCTTGATTCTTGTCTTTTGGAGCTAGGTAGCGAGGGAAAAACCACCGCTATGCAGCGCGAGGAGTATCTAGGCGGTATCGACGAGGCCTATAACCTGATGATTCGCGATTACGCTGTAGATTCTTCTGCTGAAGAGGCGCGCGCCATTCGCCGCCGCTTCCACGAGACGGCTAACACCGAGCTCCGCTCCGCAGAAAGTGTTGGCCAGATTCTGGGTTACTCCGATGGCCGCGGAGAAGATGCGTCCATGGAGCCTCTGGGCCTGCGCACGCTTTCCCGCGTTCATGTGGTCAACGATGAGATTGCGGCCAGAATTGTTGACGCCTACGATAACCTGCAGCAGCTGCTTCACGTTGCAGAAAACGATACGTCCAGCCTCAAATCTCTGGGTGTCGAGAACCCCGGTGCACTTGCTAACAGTCTCCGCAGAATGTGGGGTAAGTCAGAATAATGGCTGCAAGCAGCACTTGCGCAAAGGTCGTGTCAAAGCCACGTCCTTCTCGCCTCACAACACATGGAGCAAAAGCCGATACCGTTGCTGTCATTGTGGCCGGTGGCATTGGCGAGCGCTTTGGATATCCTGACGGTAAGCAGTTTATTTCTGTCTGCGGTCTTCCGCTGATGAGCTGGTCAATCCTTGCGTTTGATCACGCGCCAAGCGTGGCTCACATTGTGATTGCTTGCTCTGACGAGAAACGCGCTGCAGTTCAAGAGGGTGTTGTGGGCAAGCTTGTGCTCCACAAGCCTGTTCACTTTGCAACGTCTGGTGCTACAAGGCAGGAATC
>CALIZK010000094.1:0-29869 GCA_938028635.1 uncultured Atopobium sp. | reverse complement strand
AAGTTCTCCTGTTTAATTAGCTGCTTATAACCTTGTGCTTCTTCGATTGGGCTTAAGTCAGATCTCTGCAAATTCTCAATAAGAGCAAGCTTGAATACTTCCTCGTCAGAAATTGCTTTGATTACAACAGGTACTTCCTCTAATTTTGCAAGTTTTGCAGCCTGGAAACGTCTCTCACCAGCAACAATTTCGTAGTGGTCGCCCTTCTCGCGAACAAGAAGTGGCTGAAGAATACCGTTTTGCTTAATAGAATCACTGAGTTCAGTGAGCTCAGCTTCGTCAAAACGCTTGCGAGGCTGGTCTTTATTTGGCTTAATCTTCTTCAAAGGCAGCGTGGTAGTTTCTTTTTTATTACCAACCTCAGCATCTACCTCGCTAAAGAGCGAATTAAGGCCTTTACCAAGTCCTGATTTTTTAACCACGACGATTCACTTCCTTTGCAAGTTTGTTATATGCAAGTGCGCCCATACTTATTCGTGCATACATGGTTACTGGCAAACCATGACTTGGTGCCTCAGCAATTTTGACGTTTCTTGGAATAAGTGTCTTGAATACCTTGTTACCAAAGTAATTAGATACTTCATTGACTACCTGCTTAGATAGGGAAGTTCTACTATCAAACATGGTCATTACTACGCCAAAGATTTCAAGATCTGGATTAAGCTGTTTTTGCACCATCTTCATTGATTCAACAATCTTGGTAACGCCTTCTAGTGCATAATACTCGCACTGAATTGGGATAAGAATGCTGTTTGCAGCAACTAAAGCGTTAATTGTTAGAAGACCTAGTGATGGTGGGCAATCAATCAAAATGTAGTCAAAATAGTCTTTAACCTGTTCAATCGCCTGCTTTAATATATTTTCTCTTGAGTCAACAGAGACAAGTTCAATTTCAGCACCGGCAAGTTGAATGGTTGCTGGTGCAATAGTAACGTATTTCTGAACTGTTTGCTGCAATACCTCTTCGATTGGCGTTTCATTGAGAATTACGTCATAAATATCAGCTTCAAGTTCCTCTTTATCAATTCCAAAACCACTTGTCGCATTTCCTTGTGGGTCAAAATCGATAATCAGAACTTTCTTCTTTGTTTCACCTAATGCAGCAGCAAGATTAATTACGGTAGTTGATTTTCCAACTCCACCTTTTTGATTAATTACTGCCAGAACTTTAGGATCTCTATCCTGAAATCCCCTCGAAAGGTCATTGTAGCTCATTTATCCTCCGTTTGACCAAGTTTATTTAATAATACAGAATGTTTCACGTGAAACATTCCACAATTACCCTCTTCTTGCAACAAACGGATTTGATTTAGCCATTCCAGTTTTTCTTGGTAATTTGATTTTGCTCTTTGCAACTTTTTTGTATAAAAGAATTTCTCGATGGCCAAGATTGTTTGGTAACTCAAATGTTTCACGTGAAACATTTTCGTATCCAAAAATTTTGGCTGCCTGAGAGGCGTCCTGGAGCTCTATCTCATCAACATTGGCCTTCATTACTATAAGAGTGCCTAGAGGGGCTAAGTAAGGCTCTGCGTACTCCAAAAGAATATTTGTCTTCGCAACAGCTCTAAAAGTCACAAAATCAAACTTCTGTTTATAACTATTTGGAATTTCTTCTGCACGAAGCTTTTCAGCCCTGACTCTGTCACTAAGACCAATCTCGTCGATCATTGACTGGACTGCATTGATCTTTTTTCCAATTGAGTCAACCATTACCGTTTTGTTATCGCTCATAATTGCAAGAGGCAGTCCAGGAAAGCCTCCACCGGTACCAATATCAATATAGTTGTGAGTACCAGATAAAAACTCATTACACTCTTTGAGTGGTAACAAAGAATCAAGAATATGAAGTACTAGCGCCTCATCAATTGAAGTGATTCTTGTGAGATTGAGGTTTTTATTAATCTCGATTAGCAATTCAATGTGTTTCAAAAGCTGTCTTCTCTGGAGTTCTGTTGAATCAATTCCATAGTTAAGGAGAAGTTCCTTCAGTACATTCTCTTTTGAATTGCATAAAGACTTCTCTGATTCTGACATTGCTTCTCCTGTGACAAAACTTCTTGTTACAAGAAGAATTGTCACAAAAAAAGAGGAAGGCGTAAACCTTCCTCATCAAATTACTAAAGCTTGTTAGAAGTTCTTAGCTATTAATAGCAGTTACCACAACACGACGATATGGATCATCGCCCTCGGAGTGCGTAGTAACTTCAAGAATATCTCGAAGTGCGATGTGAATAATGCGACGCTCATAGCCACTCATTGGAGCAAGAGAGACCTTACCAGTCTTCTTAGCGCGAGCAGCAGCAGAGAGCGCCATCTCCTGAAGCTTATTACGGCGGCGGCTCTTGTAGCTCTCAACATCAACAGATACTGGATAGTGGAAGTGAAGCTTAGCGCTCATCAAAGAAGAAAGAACCATCTGAAG
Source organism: uncultured Atopobium sp. (assembly GCA_938028635.1). Taxonomy (GTDB): domain Bacteria; phylum Actinomycetota; class Coriobacteriia; order Coriobacteriales; family Atopobiaceae; genus Lancefieldella. The sequence goes on along the minus strand of CALIZK010000094.1, from coordinate 27,444 downwards.
AGCCTCAAGTGTATTACCGTGACGACCAATAAGAATTGCAAGATCGCCGCCGGTTACGTCAAGAATGAGTTCACCATCTTCACCGTCGTACTCATCAATTGCACAGCTATTCTCACCAAAGAAGGAGAGGAGCTCTCTTAGATAAAAGACAGCAGTATCAGCGATCTTATTCATCTCAGCATCAGTAAGCTGAATTCCAGCTTCAAAATGCTCTCGAATTGAAGCAAACTCGTCTTGTGAATCAACGACAGGAGACTCATTAAGAGCGTTTGGCTCAGAAACGAAAGTCTCATCCTCCATGTCGTCCTCCAGTCAATATAAAAAGTTTAACTATTAATCTACCGTGAAAAATTTTGTAAATAAAAGTTATTTTGTTTAACCCCAGCTATTAGGCCTTTTTGTGAGGGCGTGGCTTCTTTTCTTTTCTCACCACGTCAACCTCGATTGGCTTATTAGCCATCTGAGCTTCAGCCTTAAGCTTCTCTTTTTCCATAATGCGCTTGGTAATAAGCTGCTGCTGAGCAAGCTGCCAAATACCAGAAGTAACGTAGTAGAGAAGAACAGCTGCTGGCACAGTCCAACCAAACCAGAGCATCATGAGGGTCATCATGCCACCCATCATGTATTGCTGAGTACGCTGCTCACCAGAGCTTGTACGAGCATTTACTGCCATAGAAAGGAAGGTTGTAAGACCAAATAGAAGAACAAAAATAATGTAAGGGATAGCAGCAACAAGGCCATCAACAGCAAAAATGTCAGACGTTGCTCGTGCAATAGAAGGAAGAATGTTGTAGAAACGAGAATCTACTGGAACCATCTTTGCAACGGTAAAGAGTGCAATAAAGATAGGGGACTGCAGAAGCAGAGGAAGACAACCACCAAGTGGATTGAAGTTAATCTCTGCATAAAGTTTGCGCATTTCTTCATTCTGTCTTACTGGATCATCAGCATAGCGCTCCTGGATTTCTTTGAGCTTTGGCTGAACAACGCTCATACGAGCCATAGAGGCCGTCTGCTTGTTGGTCATTGGAACCAGGATAATACGGATGATGATGGTAAGCAGGATAACTGCCATACCCCAGTCTCCCGAGAATGATTGAAGTCCCGCTAAGACTGTGTATAGAAAGTTAACAATCCAATCCCACATATTTCCTCCGGTGCGTTCCTTTACGGAACGGGATCGTATCCTCCCTTATGAAAAGGGTGACAGCGAGCAATACGCTTAAGAGCAAGCCAACTTCCCTTTTTAACACCATACTTTTGTATGGCCTGAACTGCATATTCGGAGCAAGTGGGCCGATAAATACAGTGAGGCTTAAAAAGGGGAGAAATGTTTCTTTGATAGAAACGAATAGCACCTAGGAACAAGTTTGCGAAAAAAGAATCTTGTCTTTTCTCGCTCATTTGACCCCTGTCTTTCTTAACAAAGCATCCAAAGAAACGCTTATATCAGCAGGATTAGTGCTGTGTGTATCTTTAGTCGCAAAGAGAATAATGCCGTATCCCTCAACAGGTAAACCGCTCTTTCGAGCTGCTTCGCGCAGAACGCGTTTACACCTGTTTCTAAATACGGCGTTACCTAATCTTTTTGGAGCTACAAAGGCTACCTCGGAAGGATGTGCCTCAGTGGATGGTGCTACTCGTATACGAAGAACAGAACTTTGAGCCCTCTTCCCCGCAGAGAAGACCCTTTCAAACTCTGAACGAGATTTAATGGTCTTCACAGAAACATTCCTTAGACGGTGAGGCGCTTACGGCCCTTAAGGCGGCGACGAGCGAGAACGGCACGACCATTCTTAGTTGCCATACGTGCACGGAAACCGTGGGTAGTTGCGCGCTTGCGCTTATTTGGCTGGTAGGTACGCTTCATAGCTATTTCCTCCCGAACGGGTACAGTATCGATTAAAAAGCCTACAGATTGTACTCGCGTTTATGGGTACCTGTCAAATTTTCTACGCAAATACCTCAACTTTTTCTCTTTTTTATTCAAAAACCTAGCGAGAAAACCTTTCATTTTGAAAATTTCACTTGAGATAAGTGAAGAAATTTGTTGAAAGGAATATTTCTGCAAGCTGAAATATGTCCGTTAAATGCTACTATCATTCAGTATGTCTTTCACAAAGATATAAAGTTATCTACAGATGTTTAACACTTGTTGAAAACTTTCATTCATCGTGAAAGAAAACGAAAAGTTTTCTTCATTTGTTTAACAATTGTTGAAAAGGAGGTGTCATGGCAAGAGATTTTTTTCCTTTTGTTGAGGAAAACACAAACCAGAATGAAAAAGATGCTGGTTCTGATAATTCTCTCACCGTCCGTTATGCTGCACGTATTGCAGTGTATGACGATAAAGCCGCAGCACCTCGCGTTGTTCTCGTAGAACCAAAAGACGTTCGATCTTATCTTGATGAAATTGCAGCTACCGTTAACCAGCTTGCTCACGAGCAGGGAGGAAATATTCCTTTTATGGTTATGCGTGAGATTGTGGAAAATTTCATTCACGCTCGATTTGTAGCACCTACAATTTCAATCATGGATAACGGAAATACCATTAGGTTTTCAGACCAGGGACCTGGTATTAAAGAGAAAAATCGAGCTCTTGAGTTTGGTACTTCTTCTGCAACAGAAGAGATGAAATCGTTTATTAGAGGCGTTGGTTTTGGGCTTCCTTATGCTCAACAATACATGGTTGAAAAGGGTGGAAGTCTTACCCTCGAAGACAATATCTCTGGCGGAACCATTGTTACCTTGTCAACACGCCGCTCTAAAGATGCTCATATTCAGACACTTCCAACTCAAGAAGAAGCTGAAGAATTACCTGTAAATCAGAACCAACAAACAGTTTCACATGCTCCACAAGCAGTATCTCATCAGATAGCTGCACAGCCAGCTACACAGCTTCCTAATCTGTTACTTACAGATCGAGCAAAACAAGTTCTTCAATATCTCTCTGAACATGAATGGGTTGGAGCAACAGAGTTAACAAGTACCTATGGACTTTCAACACCAACGTGGTCAAGAGAATTAAAATCGCTGGTAAACATAGGAATAATTGGAAAAGTTGGGCAGAAATATAAGCTCACTACTATTGGAGAAACTCTCCTTTCATAGAGTTTCTCAACATTATTCGCTGAAAGTTATCAACATTCCTCTATACTAGGTGTCCCAATTTTCAACATTTTGATTGGACACGTATGGATGCATCAATTGATTCAGACGCAGTAGCTCTGTGGCAAGACGCAATTGACCTCTTGGTTGAAGAGAATCAGCCAGAGGCTTTTATCGCTATGTTGAGAACCTGCACTCCAATTAAAGTTGAAGATAACGCTCTGTATGCTGAGACACCAATGCGCTTGGCATATAACCGTATCCTTAAGAATCTTCCGATTGTTGAGAGATGTCTTTCGGCAGCAGCCTTTGAAGACATTATTTTAAGCCTTACTCTTACAAAGTCTTCTACTCCTGTTACCACTACTTCCACAATGACTCCTCAAGAGTTCAATGCTTGGAAGCAAACAACTGCTCCTATACGAGCAGTTGTTCCAGAGCAGATTCAAGATTTTGAATCCCAGGAACAAAGTCTTGAAGAATTAAAACAACAGACCTTAAAGCGCCGTAAGAGTAATCCTCTTTATGAGGAGACATCTTTCAATTCAAACCTCACGTTTGATCGCTTTGTTGTTGGTGACGAGAATGAGCTTGCGCATCAACATGCATTAAATGTTGCAAACGACGCAAAAGGTAAGGCAAACCCACTGTTTATTTACGGTGCAAGTGGTCTTGGAAAAACTCATCTTCTACGTGCGGTCCAAAACTACATCAACTCTGAAGATATCGAACGTGTTTGTGTTTACAAAGATGCAGATGCTTTTGTTGATGACTACGTAAATGCAGTTCGTAAAAATGCATCAGGAAACGCCGCAACAGAGCTTAATAATAACTACCAAAATATTGATGTTCTTATCATCGATGACGTCCAAAAACTTGCTGGTAAAGCAGGTACTATTAACTTCTTCTTCAATATTTTTAACTCTCTTATTGATAGAGGTAAGCAGATTATTCTTGCCGCAGATAGAACACCTGCTCAGCTTGGTATGGGATCTGACGGATTTGATGATCGTATTACTTCTCGTATGAGTGGTGGCATCGTTATTGGTATTGAGTCTCCAAGCTACGAGATGAAACTCAATCTTATTCATGTCTTCTGCGACCGCGCATTTAAAGAGAGAAATTCTTCTCTTTCTGCAGACGATTTGCCAGAGGACATCCGTCGCTACATGGCTGACAAGGCTGGTCAAAGTATTAGAACGCTTGAGGGATTCTGTAATCGCTGCGTAACTGGTCAAATTAAGGCAAAAGAATCTGGCACAAATATCAAACAAGAAGAAATCGATAAGATTGCAGACACGCTTTGGCGCCGCGTTTCAAAGACCGTAAATATCGAGAAGGTCCAAGAAGTCGTAGAAAATATCTATGGCATTAGTCATCGCGATATTGTTGGCAACAAGAGAAATAAAGAGATTGCAGAACCTCGTCACGTTGCAATTTATCTTGCTCACGACCTTTGCCAATACACACTGGTAAATATTGGTAAGCATTTTGGTGGAAGAAAACACGCAACTATTTTGCACAGCATTGAGGTAATAGAAGAGAGAATCAAAGAAGACAAAAGTTTCTATGATCAAATTTCTCAACTTAAGAAGACTATCCTTGAACAAAGTTAGTGTTTAAAACCTGTTAGTAAGCTGTTAATTGATGAAGAGAAGTAGTGGTTTGTTGTTGAGAGTTTAGGAAGGTGAATTTTACTTTGTTTATGAATGTCAAAAATAAGCAAACAAATCTGACCTCTAGAAACATATTCCTACCTCTAGAAATGTAAAGCTTTCTTCTTTTCAACATAGCTTATTATTACTACGATATTTTTATTCTTATCTAAGAAATAATAGAAAGGGTCGTCATGAAATTTACCGTAAGTCAATCCGCTCTCCAGACGGCACTTGATATTGTTTCTAAGGGCATTGGTTCTAATACAACACTTCCTATTCTCTCTGGTATTTACCTCAAAGCATTCAATGGCATGCTTGAGTTACAATCCAGCGACTTAACTATTTCTATTAAGCATCAAATTGCAGCAAACGTAGAGGAAGAAGGAGAAACAGTTGTTTCTGGAAAAGTTATCCAGAACATTGTTAAAAATCTTCCTGATGCTGCAATTACTTTTGAAGGTGGAGAGCGCACACTTTCTGTAACATGTCAGCGTTCGTCTTTTAGACTTAATACTCTTTCTGCTCACGACTGGGCTCAATTCCCAGAGTTTGATCTTGAGAAAACCTGTGAGCTCCCAAGCCAGCTTCTATCAACTATGGTCGATAAGGTGTATCGAGTAACTTCTAAGGAAGCTTCTCGTCCTATTCTTCAGGGAATTTCTCTTACTGTTGAGGACAACACTATTCGTCTTGTTGCTACTGACTCATTCCGTCTTGCCGTTTGTGATTCCAATACAGATACTCCAGCAGGTGAGTCTTTTACTGCAATTATCTCTGGCGAAGTGTTCCATGACGTTCTTTCCATGCGTAGCATGACTGAGAAGGTTTTGATTGGTACTACGGACAATCAGGTAGTCTTCCAGTTTGGAAACACCACTCACATCTCTCGTAAGATTGAAGGTCATTTCCCTGACTATAAGCAGCTACTTCCTACGTCTTGCACCGCGTCAGTTGATATCAACGTTGAAGATTTTTCTGCAGCCCTGAAGCGCGTCTCTGTTATTGCACTAGCAAATCCTTCAGTTCGTTTTGATGTTGACGCCGATGGTAAAGAAGTTAAGCTCTCTGCATCCTCACCAGATCAGGGTGAGTCTTCCGAGCATATTGAAGCACAGATTGAGGGAGATTCCCTTTCAATTGCTTTGAATTATCACTATGTCTTTGATTGTGTAAATGCTGCTCCTTCTAAGGATCTTCTGCGTCTTGAGTTACAAGGTCCTTCTCAGCCAGCTATTTTCAAATCAAACGGCAAGGTCAACTACTTGTATCTTCTGATGCCTGTTCGCCTCTAATTTGATAGGGATTGTGTGGGACTTAAAGTTGAACATGTTTCGCTGTATAACTTTCGTTGTTTTTCTTCGAAAGAGATAGATTTATCTGCACAAACTACTATTTTTGTAGGAAAGAACGCTGCAGGTAAGACAAATACTGTTGAAGCACTACAACTCCTTACTGCTGGATATTCATTTAGAAAGCCCACACCTTCACAACTCCTTCTTACAGGTACTTCTGAGGCAAAGATAGAAATTTCTCTTACAGGAGATGGAAGAAAGCTAGAAAATGCCTGCACCATTACAGAACGCCGCCGTCAATTTTTAAAGAATGGCAAGAAATGTCAGGCTGCAGATATTTCTGGAACACTGATGTCGGTACTTTTTAATCCCGATGACCTTTCAATGATTAAAGGTGGTGCATCGTATCGCCGAGAAGAATTTGATGACTTTGGCCGCCAGGCAAATAAAAGCTACTTCAAGGTCTTCTCGGCATATACCAAGACAGTTGAGCAAAGAAATAAGCTGCTTAAATCTGATTGGCCAGATGAAAACTTGCTTGATGCTTGGGATTTTTCACTTGCAAGAGGAGGGGCTACGCTTCTTCATGCACGAATTCATTTGTTTGATCGCTTGGCAAAGAAGACATGTGAGATCTACCAGGAACTCTCTGGTGGAGAACACCTAGAAATTAACTATATTTCTTCAATTGGAGAGGTATCTCTTGAGGCCACTAGAGAAGAAATTACTGATCAATTCTTGAAGGCTTTAAGTGAAGCTCGCACGGATGATATTCGTCGTCAGCAAAGTACAAAAGGACCTCATCGAGACGACGTTGAGTTTTTAATTGAGGGCAAAGATGCTAGAAATTTTGGTTCTCAAGGCCAAATTAGAACTGTCGTTTTAGCACTTAAGATGGCAGAAGTTCTCCTTTCAGAAGAAATACTTGGCGAGAAACCCTTGCTGCTTTTAGATGATGTTATGAGTGAGCTTGATGAAGACCGCAGAAAAGCCATCATGGAATTTGCATTCCATGACATTCAAACGGTAATTACCACTACAAACCTTGGGTATTTCTCTGAAGAGGTTTTAGAAAAAGCGCAGATAGTTAGGTTTAGCGATGAATAATCAACAAGAAACACCTGCGCGCGGTGGCAATGAAAATGCAAAAGATTTAATGAGTTCTCTGCTTGGAACCTTCAAAGATTCTAAGAGCATGTCAAAAAATCGTCGTGCCTATCTTGCGTGGGTTGAAGCAAATGGTGAAAGAGAGACAGAACATACAACCGGCGTATTTGTTAGAGAAGTTGCTGGTAGAGAGTACCCTGTACTTACTGTCTATGTAGACAATCGTATGTGTATGATTGATTTTCTTGCACAGAGAGAAATTTATAGAGCCAGGCTCTCAGAGCAAGGCCTGGAGTTCTCAGACCTTGAATTTAAGCTGGACAAATACAATAGACATGCTGATAAAGAAGATGACTCATCAGAAAAGCAAGCACAGGGCCAAAAAGAAGAGAAAAAAGATCTTCCAGAACTCACACCAGAAGAGAAATTACAAATTTCTGAGTTAGTTTCTGGACTTTCTGAGCCACTTAAGTCAACGGCTTATAAAGCGATTGAAGCAAGTTTTAGACAAAAAAAGAGTCTTTAGTCTAATCTGTCACTAATCTGTCCTTAAATCTCTTTACAGAGCCTCTCAGATACCAAATATTACTTTTTAAACAATGAAATTTCTCTGTGCCGAGTTGATTTTGGCGATTTCATAGTAAAATACCTATATCATTCCGCTCACAATTGAAGAGAGGACTTACGTGGCAAAAGAAAATAAGTATGACGGTACAGAGATTAAGATCCTTGAAGGCCTTGAGGCTGTTCGTAAGCGTCCAGGTATGTATATTGGTACAACTTCAGCTTCTGGTCTGCATCACCTTGTTTGGGAGATTGTAGATAACTCAGTCGATGAGGCAATGGCTGGTTATTGCTCCAAAATTAAGGTAACCGTTCATCCAGATAACTCTATTTCTGTTGAAGATAATGGTCGTGGTATTCCTGTAGACCTTCATCCACAGAAAAAGATCCCAACTCTTGAGGTTGTTCTTACTATCCTTCACGCAGGTGGTAAGTTTGATAACAACGCTTATAAAGTCTCCGGTGGCCTTCACGGCGTTGGCGTTTCTGTTGTAAACGCTCTTTCAAAGAAACTTGTTGCGCAGGTTAAGCGTGATGGCAAAATCTACGAGATGGTCTTTGAGCGCGGTAAAACCGTTCAGAAGATGAAGGAAATTGGTACTTCAAAATCTAACGGTACTACCATTACTTTCTGGCCAGACGACATGATCTTTGAGACCACTACGTATAACTTTGACACACTTCGTGACCGTCTCCAGGAAACCGCATTCCTTAACAAGAACCTTAAAATTACTCTTGTTGATGAGCGTGAGCTCACTCCTCGTCAGGTTGATTTCCAGTATGCTGGCGGCATCATCGATTTTGTTAAGTACCTTAATGACGAGAAAACCGTTTTACCAGGACTTTCTCGCCCTATCTATATTGAAGGTAAGTCAGACCCTGACGCTCCAATGTCTCAGATGGGTGAGGTAGAGGTTGCTATTCAGTGGAATACTGACTTCAGTGACAGAACTCTTTCTTTTGCAAACGACATTTTCACTGAGGAAGGCGGAATGCACCTCGAGGGCTTCCGTACTGCTCTTACTAAAGTAATAAATGATTACGGCACCAGGCAGGGAATTCTTAAAGAGAAAGACCCTAAACTTGAGGGCGGCGATATTCGCGAGGGCTTAACTGCTGTTATTTCAGTCAAGCTGCCAGATCCTCAGTTTGAAGGACAGACAAAGGCAAAGCTTGGTAGTTCTTACATGAGAACTCTCACCAACAAGATTGTTACTCAGGGTCTCTCAGAGTACCTGGAAGAGCACCCAAATCAGGCAAAAGAGATTCTCAAGAAAGCATCGCAGGCTGCAAAAGGCCGTCTTGCTGCTCGTAAAGCTCGTGAAGCAACACGCCGTAAGGGACTTCTTGAGTCAGCTGCTCTTCCTGGAAAGCTTGCAGACTGCTCCGTTCGCGATGCAGAGATGACTGAGCTCTTCATCGTCGAGGGTGACTCCGCAGGTGGTTCTGCAAAGATGGCACGTGACCGTTCTATCCAGGCAGTTCTTCCACTTCGCGGAAAAATTTTGAACGTTGAGCGCGTACAGGCTCACCGCGCACTTTCTTCTGACACTATTACTTCGCTGATTACCGCTATTGGTACGGGCGTTGGAGATGAGTTTAATATTGAGAAGGCTCGTTATCACAAGATTGTCATCATGACCGATGCCGATGTTGACGGCTCTCACATTAGAATTCTTCTGCTTACCTTCTTCTATCGTTATATGAAGCCAATGATTGACGCAGGTTATATCTACGTTGCTCAGCCTCCTCTGTATCAGATTAAGCCAAAGGGTAAAAAGAACGGTAAATACATCTATACCGATGAAGAACTTGCTCTTGAGACAAAGAAGTATGAGGACAACACCAAGTACACCATTCAGCGCTACAAGGGTCTTGGTGAGATGGATCCAGAGCAGCTTTGGGCAACCACTATGGAGCCAAAGAACCGCATTCTTCTTAAGGTAACCATCGATGATGCTCTTGCAGCTGATCGCGCGGTCTCTGACCTTATGGGCAATCAGGTTGAGAAGCGTAAAGACTTCATCCAAACACATGCAAAAGACGTCCGCTTCCTGGACATTTAATGGTTTCTCGCTAAATCATTAGACAGAAAATGAAAGGGTAACTTGTGGCAGACGATAAAAATATGAATGATGATCTTTTTGGCGCAGACGAGGATCAAGGCCTTGATGCACAAAACGATATGGATGAAGAATACGAAGATGACGAGGTAGAAGAAGACTCTGACGAGTTTGACCCAGAGACCGGGGAAAATCTCATAACGGGAGAAACTTCACACATTATCTCTGATGAGGCTGGTACTCGTCTTGACCTCTCAGACATTCACGGTGGCACGCTTAAGCCAACCGATTTGTCCTCAGAGATGAAGACTTCCTTCCTCGAGTATTCCATGTCCGTTATTGTTGCTCGTGCGCTTCCAGATGTTCGAGACGGTCTTAAACCTGTTCACCGCCGTATTTTGTATGCAATGAGCGAGGCTGGCATTACGCCAAACCGTCCACATAAGAAGTCTGCATGGGCAGTCGGTGAAGTCATGGGTAAGTACCACCCACACGGTGATTTCGCTATTTATGACTCCATGGTCCGTATGTCTCAGGACTTCTCGATGAGACTTCCTCTGATTGATGGTCACGGTAACTTTGGTTCTATCGATGGCGATCCACCAGCAGCAATGCGTTATACCGAGGCACGTCTAACCAGAAGTGCTATGGAGATGCTGGCAGAGCTTAACAAGAACACCGTTGATCTTCAGTCAAACTATGATGAGTCTCTGACAGAGCCTGCAGTTCTTCCTGCTCGTTTCCCAAATCTTTTGGTTAACGGTTCTTCAGGTATTGCAGTTGGTATGGCTACCAATATTCCTCCTCACAACCTTGGTGAGGTAACTAACGCTGTCTGCATGATGATTGAGAACCCTGACGTTACCACTGAGGAGCTCATGACCGTTCTACCTGGTCCTGACTTCCCAACAGGCGGCATCATCATGGGTACTCAGGGCATCAAGGATGCCTACGAGACTGGTCGCGGTTCTATTACGGTCCGTGCAAAGGTTCACGTTGAGCAAGTCAAGAGTGGTCGCCAGCGCCTTGTTGTCACCGAGATTCCTTACCAGGTTAACAAAGGTCTTCTTCAGGAGAAGATTGCTCAGGCAGTCAACGAGAAGAAAATTGAAGGCATCTCCGACATGCGCGACGAGTCAAACCGTAAGGGTATGCGCATCGTCTTGGATCTCAAGCGTGATGCTGTTCCACAGGTTGTTCTGAATAACCTGTACAAGAAGACTCAGCTCCAGTCCAACTTTGGCATCATTGACCTGGCCTTGGTTGACGGTGTTCCTCGTACCCTTTCTCTTCGCGAGATTCTTCGTCACTACATTGATCACCAGATTGATGTTGTACGCCGTCGTACTGAGTTTGACCTGGACAAGGCACAGAAGCGTGTCCACATTTTGGAAGGCCTTCTGACCGCAGTTGATAACATCGACGAGATTGTCCACATCATCCGCAGCTCGCAGGATGATGCTGAGGCAAAGAAGCGCATGAACGAGCGTTTTGGCCTGGATGAGATTCAGGGCGAGGCAATCCTTCAGATGCGTCTGCGCCGCCTTACCGGTCTTGCTCGTCAGGATCTTGTTGACGAGATTTCCCAGCTCAGACTTGATATTGCCTACTACGAGGATCTTCTCGCTCACGAGGAAAAGATTCTGGCTGTTATTGCCGATGAGCTCCGAGAGATTTCCAACCGCTATGCTGATAAGCGTCGTACGCAAATCTCTGACCAGGACATTCAGAACCTGGACGTCGAGGATCTTATTGCTGAAGAGGACATGGTTGTTACCGTTACTCACGCAGGTTACGTAAAGCGCGTTCCTGTTGAGATTTATCGCTCTCAGAAGCGCGGCGGCAAGGGTGTTCAGGGCGTCTCTCTCAAAGAAAATGATTTTGTCGAGAACCTCTTTGTTGCTTCTACCCACGATTACGTGCTGTTCTTTACCAATCTTGGTAAGGTGTATCGTCTCAAGGTTCACGAGCTTCCGGTTGGTAGTAGAACTACAAAGGGTAGCGCCATCATTAACGTCATCGAAACGCTTGCAGAGGGTGAGAAGGTCAAGGCAGTTATTACTACCCGCGACTTCCCAGAAGATAACTACCTGATGTTTGCTACTAAGCAGGGAATGGTCAAGAAGACAGCAATGTCTGAGTACGACCGTACCCGTAAGGACGGCCTCATTGCAATCAACCTTAAGGACGGCGACGAGCTTGTTAACGTCCGTCGTGTCCACCCAGGTGACAAGGTTGTTCTGTGCTCCTCCGACGGCAAGGCAATTCTGTTTGACGAGGCAGAGGCAAGAAGCATGGGCCGTGGTACCTCTGGCGTTCGTGGTATCACGCTCAAGGGCAATGCAACTATGCTTGGCATGGAGATTACCAACGGCAATGGCGACCTCTTTGTTATTACCGAGAAGGGCTACGGAAAGCGCACTGCAATTTCTGAGTACCCAGTCCATAAGCGTGGTGGCCAGGGCGTCTTTACCATCACAATGACGGAGAAGAAGGGTAACCTGGTTGCCTGTCGCGTTGTTGGTCCTCAGCACGAGATTATGATCATGTCCGAAGAGGGTGTTGTAATCCGCGTCAAGGCTGGCGATATCTCCAAGCTGGGCCGCTCTACGCAGGGCGTCAAGGTTATGAACCTCTCTGGTAGCGACGTTGTTTCTGCTGTTGCTCGTATGGTTGCCAACAAGAAGAAGGCTCCTAAGCACGCAGAGAACCAAGGCATGCTTGATCTTATGGCTGCCGGCGCTCGTGATGCTGATGAGGCAGAGTCCGTTGACCTTGGAGATGAAGAGGAAGTACTGGACGATTCACTGCTGGATGATGACGAATAAGCATTTCAGCTATACGTAATTTGAAGAGCTCAAGGGGTAATTCCCTTGGGCTCTTTTCGTTTACCGAGAAAATCAGCACGCTAACGGTAATGATTTTTATATAAAAGATGAGTCAATTGTATAAAAGTAAGCCATAGAGCAGGATTTATGAGAAATCCTCAGGGGAGACGTCCTCAATAAACTGGCGGAATTCCTCAAGCTCTTGGGCCTGAACGTCCTTCTCGACATCAGTAAAGTCTGGAGCAGCAGCAATTTCTAGAACGCTCTCGTCTGCAAAGATGGGAGCGTTTGTTCTTACTGCCAGCGCAATTGCGTCGGATGGGCGAGCATCTACGTAAATATGCTCTCCCTCCTTGGAGATAAGCTCAATTTGCGAGAAAAACGTGGTGCCGCGGACGCCCACAATGCGTACGCTTTTAATATCTGCATCTAGAGAATCAAGAACGGAGCGGAGAAGGTCATGCGTGAGAGGCCTCTCGGTAGATTCTTGATCAATGCCAAGACTGATAGCAGATGCCTCAATGTTGCCAATCTTGATAGGAAGACTTAAAGAAGAGACGCCGCGTGGGTCATGAAGACGCAGAACAATTACGGAAGAGATAGGTCCTCCTCCGACAACAACTGTCTGTATGTCCATACGCTTCAGCGACACAAACACTCCAAATAGCACGTCTTTTATCAATCTTTGGGCAGATAGTCTACGACTCTCTGTTTTCATTTCATACCCAGTTTCAAGAAAGTTTAAAACAAAACAAAAAAAGTGTTGACCTATGAGAATTATGGAGGTATTATTTTTCCCTGCGTTGGGCCTGTAGCTCAGTTGGTCAGAGCGTCCGGCTGATAACCGGGAGGTCACAAGTTCAAACCTTGTCAGGCCCACCACTTTATGTGACAATAGTCACCCCAACGTTAGCCGAGTCGCCGTTGGGGTGATTATTAAAACCTTCTGGGCCCAACCAGAAGACAGTACGGGGAATTAGCTCAGCTGGGAGAGCGCGGGCTTTGCAAGCCTGAGGTCAGGGGTTCGATCCCCCTATTCTCCACCAATTGTTCAAGGCCAGGGATTTTCTCCCTGGCCTTTTTGCTTAGACGTTAAAACATACCGATAGCCGCCAATATCAGCCACTTATCGAATAGTTGAAATATTTTCGAAAAAGTTTGAGTACGATTTACTCAGGAGTATGTTCTTTTCATTGGCGCTGTGGGTAACCACAAGGAGAGAAAAGAGTTCTTATGTCAAACCTTACTCGTCGAAACTTTTTTGGTGTCAGTGCAGTTGTAGCAGGTTTGGGTATCACAGCCTGTAAAAAGTCTGATTCTGATACTGGCGAGAAAAAAGAATCTGACACCAACTCTACTGATGCTGTTGGTGCACCAGAAGAGCTGGTAAAGGCAGCAAAAGAAGAGGGTAAGCTGATTGTTTATGGCTCTTGTGAGGAAGAGTACCTAAACGCAGTTTGTGCAAACTTCAAGAGTCTGTATGGCATTGATGTTCAGGCACAGCGTCTCTCAACTGGAGAAGTTGCTGCAAAGATTGAGGAAGAGAACGGTCATCCATCAGCTGACGTCTGGTTTGGCGGAACAACCGATCCTTACAATGTCACTTCTTCAAAGGGTCTTCTTGAGCAGTATGAGCCAAAGAATGCATCACATCTTATTTCCGATAAGTTCAAGAGTACCAACAAAGACTGGTACGGAATTTATAAGGGCATTCTGGGCATTCTGTACGATAAGGATGAGCTTCAGCGCCTTAAGCTTGATGTGCCTCAGGACTATAAGGACCTTATTGATCCTAAATATAAGGGCCTTATTTGGTCTTCTAACTACAACACCGCAGGTACTGCAAAGCTGATCATCAACACCGTTATTCAGAAGTACGGTCATGACCAGGGTATTCAGTATCTTGTTGATCTTGATAAGAACATTGCTCAGTACACCAAGAGCGGTTCTGGTCCTTCCAAGGCTATCGGAACAGGCGAGTGCACCATCGGAATTGGTATGCTCCACGATGGTATTTATCAGATTGTTGACCAAGAGCATGAGAATGTTGGTCTTCAGATTCCAAGCTCTGGTGCATCATATGAGGTTGGCGCAACTGCAATCTTCAAGGGCGCTGCACATCCAAACGCCGCTAAGCTCTGGATCGAGTATGCACTTTCACCAGCATGCGTTGACCTTGCTCAGAAGAATGGCTCTTATCAGTTCCTGGTACTTGACAACGCAAAGCAGCCTGAAATTGCTACTGAGTACGGCCTTGATCCAAACAATGTCATGGACTACAACTTCGAGGATGCTAAGAAGCATACCGAGCAGTATGTCAAGGACGTTATGGAAGCTCTTGGTGGCGGAGACAGCCGCTTCAAGACGGAGTAAAACCAACGCGAGTAAGCAAACAATGCTGTTGCTCAAGATCTGAGTGGCAGATTATACTGGGTAGGCAGAGATCTGCCTACCCAGTTCCACATAGAGCTTTGCGTATAGGTTTAGTGTTTCAGAGTTAGGACCAGCATGGCAAAATCCCAGAGCGCTCGACTTGAGCGAAAAAAGCTCCTTGGCGATCCAATTTTGATAACGACCATTGTCGTTCTTATCGCCTTCTTAACCCTTTTTATTTTGTATCCACTTGCCATTCTTATGGTTGACTCTGTAGTCTCCGAAAATGGGATTAGCTTTGATGTATTTACGCGTATCTTGGCTTTGCCTTCGTTTGATCGCGCAATTACCAATACGCTCAGAGTTGGTTTTGCGGTAGGCATTTTATCAGCGCTTATTGGTCTTCTTTTTGCATATGTTGAAGTGTACGTAAAGCTTCGTACAAAGTTTATGACAGGACTTTTCCGCGTGGTTTCCATGCTTCCTGTTGTTTCTCCGCCATTTGTTCTCTCGCTTTCCATGATCATGATGTTTGGTAAGAAAGGCCTGATTACTCGAGGTCTTTTGGGAATTTTTGACAACAACATCTATGGTTTCTGGGGCATTTTTATTGTTCAGACCATGTCATTCTTCCCTGTGTGCTACATGATGCTTAAGGGTCTGCTTAAAAACATTGACCCATCCCTTGAAGAAGCAGCACGTGACATGGGCGCAAGCCGCTGGAAGGTATTTACCAGCGTTACGCTTCCTCTTATTTTGCCTGGCTTGGGCAACGCATTTCTCGTCTCATTTATTGAGTCAATCGCAGACTTTGCTAACCCAATGATTATTGGTGGTTCCTACGATACCCTAGCAACAACCATTTACCTGCAAATTACAGGCGCATATGACAAGCAGGGCGCAGCTGCTATGGCTGTTGTTCTTCTTTCCATCACGCTGCTTATGTTTGTTGTTCAGAAGTTTGTACTGGAAGCAAAGAGCACGTCCACGCTCTCGGGCAAAGCAACGCGAGCTAGGATGCTTATTACAGACAACTCTGTTCGTATCCCACTTACCATCCTTTGCGCGCTGGTAGCACTCTTTGTTATTGGCATGTACCTCTGCGTTCCTTATGGTTCGTTTGTTCGTTCCTGGGGCTCAAATTACGAGTTAACTACTAAATGGTTTGAGCAGGTATTTACCAAGTACCATGGCTTGCAGGCGTTTAGCGACTCGTTTATGCTTTCGCTTATTGCAGCACCAATCACTGCTCTGCTTTCGATGATTATTTCTTATCTGGTAGTAAAACGTCGCTTCCGTGGTCGTGGTTTTATCGAGGCTGTATCTATGCTTGCTATGGCAGTCCCTGGTACGGTTTTGGGCGTTGGCTATATTCGCGGTTTCTCAAGCGGTGTTATGCACACAGGATTTTTGCAAGGCCTGTATGGCACGGGACTTATCCTGATTATTGTCTTTGTCGTGCGTTCGCTTCCTACAGGAACACGCTCGGGCATCTCGGCACTTCGACAGATTGATAAATCAATTGAGGAGTCCGCATACGACATGGGCGCCGACAGCTTTACGGTGTTTATGACCGTTACGTTGCCGCTGATTAAAGATTCGTTCTTGTCAGGCTTGGTAACGGCGTTTGTCCGCTCCATCACCGCAATTTCTGCAGTTATCCTCTTGGTCACACCAGAGTTCCTGCTCATCACCGTTCAGATTAATGAGTTTGCTGGTAAGGGTTCATATGGTATGGCCTGTGCCTTTGCAACAATTCTGATTGTTATTACCTATGGCTCGGTATTGCTTATGAATTGGGCCATCAAACACTTTGGCACCAGCCGAGCACTCAAGGAGGAGTAACACATGGCTACAGAGAAAAAAGGCGTTCGCCTTGAGCACATTTCCAAGATTTATCAGGATCAGAAGACTGGAAAAGACTTCTACGCAGTTCAAGACGCTAACATCACTATTGCTCCTGGCGAGTTTGTTACGCTGCTTGGCCCTTCTGGCTGCGGAAAGACCACTATTCTGCGCATGATTGCTGGTTTTGAGAGCCCTGATGAGGGAAAGATCTTCCTTGGCGATGAGCAGATTGATGAGCTTACTCCAAACAAGCGCGATACCGCTATGGTGTTCCAGAGCTATGCATTGCTTCCTCACTACAACATCTTTGACAATGTTGCCTACGGCCTCAAGCTCCGCAAAATGGACAAGGCAGTAATTCGCGAGAAGGTCCTTCACATCCTTGGTCTTGTTGGACTTGAGGGCATGGAAGAGCGCATGACCAACCAGCTTTCTGGTGGTCAGCAGCAACGTGTTGCTTTGGCACGTGCTCTGGTTATTGAACCAAGCGTGCTCCTCTTTGACGAGCCTCTCTCAAACCTTGATGCGAAGCTCCGCGTTGACATGCGTAACGAGATCCGTCGCATCCAGCAAGAGGCTGGTATTACCGCCATCTACGTCACACATGACCAGTCAGAGGCAATGGCGCTTTCAGACAACATCATCATTATGAAAAAGGGTGTTGTGGACCAGGTTGGCGATCCTCAGACGGTTTACTATCACCCAGCAGACGAGTTTGTTGCAGACTTTATTGGTGAGTCAAACTTCCTGCATGCAACCATTGCAGACAAGCATGATTCTGAGACAGCTCTTTGCCACTTTGAGGGCCATGAGTTTGAGGTCAGCGGATGTTCTCACCTGGACAAGGGTAAGGAATGCTGCATTGTTCTTCGTCCAGAGTCTGCACGCCTTGCTGACGAGGGAACACTTGCCTGTGAGGTAGTTCTTTCTCGATTCATGGGTCACTACCAGAACTACCACGTTATGGTAGGCGATACTCTCATCAAGATTACGGACTTCAATCCTCGTACCCACAAGATTTACAACGTTGGTGACCATGCCTTTGTTGATTTCACCAAAGATGAGGTCCACGTTCTGTAAGCGCTTTGGTTAAGGCAGTAACGTATGGCGAGAAGATCAGTTGGTCTTCTCGCCATTTTTGTCAGATGGTTGATTTGAGCCAGTTTAGTTTGCAGGTGAGCAACTTATGTTCAGGCTCAAGCGAGGAATCTTTGATTCTTTTAAGGAGCATCTTGCAAGCTGCGTAGCCCTCTTCATAGACAGGCTCGACAATGGTTGAGATGCTTTTAACGGGCAGGTCAGTCCAATCAGTGTTATTGAATCCCAACAGGCCAACTTGCTTCGGAATTACTGTTTCGTAGGATTGTAAGGCATTATAGACACTTTTAAGAGCCCATTGATTTGGTACAAATACCAGCGTTTTCTTTGATGGAAGAATGTGATTATTGAGCCATTGCGTGATGTCAGAGATAGACAGCATGCCTTGCTCTATGGTGAGACGCTCATGAGGTTTATGTAAGGCCTCTAAGGCATCAGTGAAGCCAGATTCTCGTTCAATTCTGGTACGACCTTTTGGCTCTCCACCAATGATTAAAAAGTTTTCGTATCCGCGTTCAACGCAGTGCGACGCTGCTGAATAAACGCCGTCGTAGAGGTTACTTTTTATCCAGGAAGTATTAAGGGCAAGAAGGTCGCAGTCAAAATAGACAACGGGTTTTCCAACTTTAGCAATGCGCCTATCTACTGCTCTGAATTGATTGGTGGGCTGGATAAGCATGCCATCCGCTCCAATTGAAAGCATTTTCTCAACCCAGTCAGCTTCAAGCGTGGGGTCAAAACGAGAATTGCAAATAATTGTCTGATATCCAGCTTCAAGAGCAGCATCTTCAATACCATTAGTCATTTGAGCTGCCCAGGCATTAGTGTTGTCCAGGATGAGAACAGCAATAATTCCAGAGCTCTTCTTAACCATTGCTTGAGCTTGGGCGCTTGGAATATATCCCGTATTTTCGATTGCTTTTTTGATACGTTGTTTAGTTGCTTCGGACATCTTTTCAAAGTGTCCGTTAAGGTAATTCGAAACGGTAGCAATAGACACATTTGCTAATTTTGCAAGGTCAATGATAGTGGTCTTAGACATTGGTACTCATTTCACCGAAATTTTTACAATGTACTTGCAAAACATAAACGTTAGTGAATGTGCTGGATTTCACGTTGGTTAAACGTTTAACAAAATTCATCATAACACAAGGTAGATTAGACGTTTACCGAAATCCTCTTTTAAAAAAGATTGAAATAATGCAAAGTATGAGTTGGAAACGTACGTCGTAAAAGACGTGCTCGTGCGCCCCGCATAGGGGCTCACAACTTACTTTGCGAGAGGACATAACCATGAACGTCGTTGCTGTATGCGCTTGCACGGTTGGAATTGCTCACACCTGGATGGCAAAAGAGGCCATTGAGAAAGAGTGTGAGCGTCGCGGCTATGAATTCAAGGTAGAGGCTCAAGGCGGTTATGGCATTGAGAATGAACTTGAGCAGGACGAAGTTGACGCTGCTGACGTTGTTCTTCTCGCCATTGCAATTGGCATCGAAGGCGACGAGCGTTTTGACGAGAAACGCGATGAGGGTCGTGTTCTTACGCTGGACCCATCGCTGGCTATTGCAGATCCAGCAAAGGTTATTGATCAGGTAGTTGCGCTGGCTGAGTAGCAAGCGCATAAGTGATAACGCAAGGAAGAAGAGAGGAGAAACCCATGGCAGAGGAAAAGAGTCCCTCAGTTTTGGGCAAGGTCGGTAAAGACCTTCTAAAGGCGTTTAACACTGGTGTTTCGTACTTTATTCCTATTGTCGTAGTTGGCGGAGTCTTCTTGGCATTCTCGCTTGCTACGGGAACTGCAGGAAAAGACGGTATTGAAGTCACCAATCCTTTGATGCAGAGCCTTAACCTTATTGGTATGGCTGGCATCAAGATGATGATTCCTGTCCTTGCTGCTTACATTGCCTATTCTTTGGGCGGAAAGCCTGCTCTGGCACCTGGTTTTGTCCTTGGTTACCTTGCAAGCAATCCTGTTCCTGTAGGCGAGGTCCAGGTTTCTACTGGCTTCTTGGGTGCAATGGTCCTTGGCGTTGCTGCCGGCTACCTTGTTCAGTGGATGAAGAGCTGGAAGGTTAATAACACCATTCGCACCATCATGCCAATTCTGATTATCCCAAGTTTGTCTTCCCTGGCTCTTGGCATGCTCTACATCTACGTTTTGGCAGCTCCACTTGGTGCATTCATGGATTGGCTGACCAGCCTGCTTTCAAGCCTTCAGGGTGGCTCTGCAGTTGTACTCGGCATTGTAATTGGCCTTATGACCGCATTTGATATGGGCGGCCCAGTTAACAAGACTGCTTCTACCTTCACCATGGCTCTTATGACCGCAGGTATCTATGGTCCTAACGGAGCGTTCCGTGTTGCAGTTGCTATTCCTCCACTGGTCTGCGGTGTTGCATCCCTTATTGCTCGCAGCAAGTTTGACGACACTGATAGGCAGATGGGTATCTCTGCAGTATTCATGGGACTCATTGGTATTACTGAGGGCGCAATCCCCTTTGCTGTTAAGGATCTTGCACACACCCTGCCTGCAATCATGATTGGTTCTGCAGTTGGCGCTGGTCTTGCTGCTTGGCACGGCATTGAGTGCTTTGTTCCTCACGGTGGCATGATTGTTGCTGCAGCTACAAACAACATTGCCCTCTATACCCTTGATATGGCAATTGGCGTTGCAGTAGGCGTTGCAATCCTTGTTCTTACCAAGCCAAAGCTTGAGGACAACAAGTAATACACGGCGAGAAACGCATGTTCTTTTTGGTTTTAGACCTTAAAAATTGAAGTTAAAAGGAGAGGGGCGTAGGGATTCAACCCCCACGCCCTTCTTATTACCAAGAAACACTCTTGGGAAGGGGTAATTATGGAAAAGCTACCAATCAAAAAAGCTGTTGAAGGGTTGCTTAAGCTTCAAGACACAGGAAGGTCCGCCACGCTTCTAGGAATTGGACCAATGTCACCCAACCTGCTCCAGGCAGCTTTTGAACTTGGTAGAGACTGCGATTTTCCTCTGATGTTTATTGCATCTAGAAACCAGGTAGACCTTGATGAACTTGGTGGAGGATACGTAAATTCTTGGGATCAGAAGCGTTTCTCGGAAGATATTGCTGAGGCAGCTCAGAAAGTTGGCTTTGACGGTCTGTATTACCTCTGTCGCGACCACGGTGGTCCTTGGCAGCGCGACGAGGAGCGCAACGCTCACCTCCCAGAAGATGAGGCTATGGAGCTTGCAAAAAAATCTTACCTTGCTGATATGCTTAATGGCTTTGACCTGCTGATGATTGATCCAACAAAGGACCCCTTTGAGATTGGCAAGGTTATTCCGCTTGATGTGGTTCTTCGCCGTACAGTTGATTTGATTGAGTGGTGCGAGAAGGAACGTGTTTCTCGCGGTCTTCCTGAGATTGGCTATGAGGTTGGTACCGAGGAAACAAATGGTGGCTTGACCTCTACCGACAAGTATCACACCTTCATTGAGCAGCTTAAGAGTGAGCTGACCGCAAAAGGACTGCCTATGCCAACCTTTATTGTTGGACAGACAGGAACACTTACGCGCCTTACTGAGCAGGTTGGTCACTACGATTTTGAGGCTGCCATTAGCCTTGCTGAGATGGCCAAGAGCTACGGTGTTGGTCTTAAGGAGCACAATGCAGACTACCTTGATGATGTGACGCTGCTTGAGCACACTCCTGCAAATGTAACCGCTTCAAACGTGGCTCCACAGTACGGAACAGAGGAGACTCGCGCATATTTGAAGCTTTGCGATGTAGAGGATCTTCTGGTTAAAGAAGGTCTTCTGAGGGCAGACGAGGTCTCCGGCTTGAGAAACACCCTGTTGGTCAAGGCAATTGAGACTGAGCGTTGGCGTAAGTGGATGGTGGGTGACCAGGTCAATCTGACTGTTGAGCAGATTCTTGCTGATCACAAACTGTCGCTGGATATTCTTGATATTTCTGGTCATTATGCATTCAATAACGACGAGGTCAAAGCCGCAACCGAGCATCTGTACAAGAACCTTGCTCAGTTCAATATTGATGGACAGCGTTTTGTTGTTGACCACATCAAACGTCCTCTTCGTCAGTATGTTGAGTGCTATAGGCTTGAGGGAGTTACAACGCGCATCCGTGAGGCACTGGCAGAGTAAGTGCTCGTGCTTTCAGACACGGTATTTTGCCGTTGTAACGCCTTTGCTGTCCAATTTTGGACAGATAGCTGACAAACTTAAGAGGTCGAAGGCTTTTTGCTTTCGACCTCTTTTCTTGTGCGATGTATCATAGAGAACAATAGTTATAAAAACGACGCTAAGGAGCGGCATGGCCGAAAACAACGAGCGCAAAGATGGAGTTTCTCCCCAGCTTGATATGCTCTCAACTGAGCTGCTTGGAGATGCGTTTGACCTGCTTGCAGATGGCCAATCACTCAACGTTTTGCTTGTAGTTGAGGATGCAGCAGGCACGGCTGCAAGCTATGAGTTCTCCGATGACGGCCCAGAGGAGCTGCTTGAGGGCGCCCATAAGCGCGTGCTTGACCTGGCAAAACAGAAGGGCGATAAAGAAGCGGGACTTGAAGAGCCTGTTCGCTATGCGCTTGTATATGAGGGAGCCATTCAACTGCTCAAAGAGGGCGGTTACGAAGATGCCGTGCTTCTTGAGTTTGGCGAGAAGGGCTATAAGAGTTTCTCGGCATATTCTTTAGTTCACGGAAAAGGCCAAGGTGACCAGTTTGTGTGGTCTGATCCCGCTCCAGCAGGGGAGCTTGAGCCACTTCTGTAATGAAAAAGCTGCGTTCATTGAAATTTCTGGACGCTCTAGGCACGTAATTGCACTAAAGTTCTAAAGCTGATAAAAATTGGACCTGAAGTAGCAAGTCCAAACACATACCTTCGAGAGATAGAGACTTATGCGTCAAGACAACATCAGAAATATTGCTATCATCGCCCACGTTGACCACGGTAAAACCACCATGGTTGACCAGATGCTTAAGGCAACCGATGCATTCCGCGAGAACCAGCAGGTTCAAGAGAGAATCTTGGACTCCAACGATCAGGAGCGCGAGCGCGGAATTACCATTCTGGCAAAGAATATCTCTATTGAGTACAAGGGCGTTAAGATCAACGTTATTGATACCCCTGGCCATGCTGACTTTGGTGGCGAGGTAGAGCGCGTTCTTAAGATGGCCGACGGCGCACTTCTTCTGGTTGACGCAGCTGAGGGCCCTATGCCACAGACGCGCTTTGTTCTGCGTCACGCCATTGACGCAGGCCTTTCTATCATGATGGTTGTCAACAAGATTGACCGTGACGGCGCTCGTCCAGAGGCTGTTGTCAACGATTCTCTTGATCTTATGATGGACCTTGGTGCAACCGATGAGCAGCTTGAGTTCACCATGGAGCACGTTGTCTTTGCTTCTGGCGTTAACGGCTACGCTCGCCTTGATCCAAATGATGACAATGACAACATGTTCCCTCTTCTCGACATGATTATCGACGGCCTTCCAGCCCCAGATGTTGATATCGATGGCCCTCTTGCTATGCAGTGCGTCACCATCGACCACTCCGATTACCTGGGTCGCATTGGTATCGGCCGCGTGTATTCCGGAACCGTTCATACTGGCGACAAGATTCTTGTTGTCAAAAACGATGGCTCCCGCGCTATGAGTCAGGTCAAGCAGCTGTTCACCTTTGACTACCTGGGCCGCAAGGAGTGCGATGAGGTTGACGCAGGTGATATTGCGGCAATCGTTGGCGTTGATAACACTGATATTGGTGATGTTTACACCGATCCAGAAAATCCCGTTGAGCTTGATCCAATCGAGATTGATCCACCAACCCTTTCTATTATTTTTGAGCCTTCTACCTCGCCACTTGTTGGCCGCGAGGGAGACATTGTTGGCGGCCGTCAGCTCAAAGAGCGCCTGATGACAGAACGCGAGAATAACGTCACCATGCGTATTGAGGAGCTTCCTGACAAGACCGGTATTGAGGTTTCTGGCCGCGGTATTTTGCACCTCTCCGTTCTTATGGAGAGCATGCGCCGCGAAGGCTTTGAATTCCAGGTTGGTCGTCCTCGTGTTCTGTTCAAGAAGGACGCTCAGGGTCACACGCTTGAGCCTATTGAGCAGGCTGTAGTTGAGTGCAACCCAGAGTATGCTGGCAAGGTCATTGAGGTCTTTGGTAACGTTGGCGGCACCATGTCCATCATGGACACCGGCGAGACTCAGACGCACCTTGAGTTCAAGATTCCAACCCGCGGCATCATGGGCCTCAAGACGCGCGTCATGAACGTCACCCACGGCGACGCCGTCTTCTACCACACCTTCCTTGAGTACGGTCCTTTTGCTGGTGATATCGGTAGCCGCCAGAACGGTGCCATGATTTCCATGTCTACCGAGAAGGCTGTTGCGTATGCGCTTGGCACGCTCCAGGAGCGCGGTCAGCTCTTTGTTTCTCCAGGTGTTGAGTGCTATGAAGGTATGCTGGTTGGCGAGCGTTCAAGGCCAGGCGACATGGTTGTTAACATTGCACGCACCAAGTCTTTGGGCAACCAGAGGTCTTCAACTGCAGATATTTCAGTTCAGCTGACTCCTCCACGCCTGTTTACGCTGGAAGAGGCTCTGGAGTACATCATGGACGACGAGCTTGTTGAAATCACGCCACAAAACATCCGCATGCGTAAGCGTATTCTTTCCGAGACTGAGCGCCGTAAGTGGGCAGTCCGTAACGGCATGGTCAAGAAGTAACAGCGTCGTTTACAGATAACTAATCTGGCGAGAAGGACTTGCAGCTGCAGGGGTTTCTCGCCAGTTTTGTTTTAACTGCCTCCCATTTCTTGGACATGAGAAATAGAAAGCAGTTCAAAACACACCTAAGTCAGATAATCTGTTAAAAAGACGTATACATTACGCTGAAAATACCCCAATCATGCAGATTATCGTCATTAGGTGTGTAAAATGCCCGCAATTGAGCAGAATATCCGACTTAGGTGTGTTCCGTAGATACAGAATTTATCGATAGTTAAATTTCTTATATAAGTCTATTCATGTTTAGGCATATTAGATGAATTTTATGCATAGAAATGCATATCAGGCAGTGCGACCGCCTAGCTGCCTGGCTATCTTGATTAGAAACATGTCGATTCTTCGGCAGAACCTACCAAAGCTGCGCTATTTTGTCTGCCAGGACTAAAAGCCGACGCTAACACGCTGCAGAATCATAATCACCCGCATATGAACCGCCTGCACAGAAGAGGGTTTTATTCATTTTATGTAGCCTACGTAATTACTCAGTAGCAGCTACTTCTTCTGAAGCCTGTACCTCACCGGCATCATTTTTCTTTTTGAGCTTCTTATCAAGCCAACCAGTAAATGCTGGTGCAACTAGCGCAGTAATAACTACCGCGGCAGCAAGCTGAGCATTTGCGTTTGCAACAACCTGAGCCGTATACGTTGGATCAACAGAAGCAACTGCAGCAGGAGTGGTTGTTGCGGTACCTGCAATAGTTGCGCTCGCAAGACTTGCCTTACCAGAACCGCCCAGTAGACGCTCAACAAACATGGTAAGGATACCCGTGATGATGCAAAGTACTGCTAAGAGAATACCTGATGGACCACCAGTAATGAGATTCTCAACACTCATGCCACAACCAAGAGCAAAGCCAACAACAGCAATACAGGGGTTAATACCAGGAACCAAAAGCCCCCTGATAAAAGGACTAAGGTTACCAAGAACAACACCAAGGACCAGAGGAAGAAGGGTACCCGCAAGTGCGGTAGGAGAAATTGCTGCAACGCCTGCTGCACCAAGAGCAATCATGGTAACTGCAGGACCAGCAACAAGGGACAAAACTGCAGCCGCTCCCTGTTCATCAGGAGTTCCGTACTCAGCAGTAATACCAATGTACAAAGCAACATTACAGAAGGTAATGCCACCAATGATAGAAAGTGCATTAAGACCAAAGAAGTTATCGCCCATGAATTTAGCAACAAAGAGACCAAAGGCAATTGCAATAGCAAGCTTAGGAATAAGAATGGTCAGGCCGGTCTTCAAAACCTTGGGAACCGTCTTAAGATCAATAGAAGCACCTACAAACAGCAAAACAATGCCAACAATTGCAGGAGCTCCCTTAGCAACAGCAGTGGTGAAGCTACCAATTTCTAGAACTTGAGGAACAAATGAGTGAAGAAGTAGACCTACAGAAAGCGGATACAGCATAATATCGCCAGGGAACCTGGGGACGCCAATCTTACGAGTTGTCTTTTGCTGTTCAGCTGCCATTATCAGCTCCTTTGCCCTGGTGGTCAAAAAATAGTTGACCTACTTTATCAGCACAAAGAAACATTTTTGAAAAGCGCTGCGCAAATTAACAATTTAGCTACAAATGCGAGAAGACCTTACAGGCTGCAAGGTCTTCTCGCAAAATGGGTGTATTTGAACTGTTAAAGACGACTCAGCGACTAAGCCCAGAACTTAGATTTTGCCGCCCTCGACGACCATAGTATTCGGATCTACCTCATCGCCGTAAATTGGAGCGAGTGTCTCTTCATAAGCCTTGTGGAAGAAGTTCTCCTCTGCAAGAGGGCCGGTAATCTCGTTGTTGATAAACTCCAACACCGAGGAGTTACCTTTGTGAACTGCGGCAGCAATAGTATCGGAGTCGCCCAGGTCATCAATGCCAACAACAAAGCCAGGGTTAGACTTGATCCATGCAAGTACCTCGGTATTATCGGTTGAGAAAGCATCGCCGCGGCCGTCGAGCAGTGCGTTATACGCATCGGCATAGCTATCAAATTTAACCAGCTCAACCTTAGGCGCGTTCTTAGCAAACCAAACTTCAGCTGTGGTTCCCTTAGAAACAATAAGCTTCTTGCCATCAAGCTGGGAAACGTCTGTGATTGGCGCAGAGGATGGAGAAACAACACCCAGCTTAATCTTCATGTATGGCAGAGAGAAATCAACCTTCTCTTTACGATCATCAGTTACCGTAAAGTTTGCCAGCATGATATCTGCCTTATTGGACTGCAAGAAAGGTACGCGGTTCTGTCCGTCAGTGGCAATGTAGTTGATCTTAACACCCATATCCTTTGCAAGGCGCTCTGCAAAAACAATGTCGTAACCAGCGTACTTACCGTTTGCATCAACATAACCAAAAGGAGCCTTGTCGCTGAAGACGCCGATATTTACTGTGCCCGCCTTCTTGATGTCATCAAGAGTTCTGAACTTTGAGTCTGTATCAGAAGATCCGCCCTGAGCTCCATCGGAATCCTTTTTCTTGCAAGCAGCCAAAAGAGCTGCAGCAGAAAGTGCGCTTGCACCAAGGAAAGCACGGCGAGAAAGAGAAGCGGAAGTATTTTCAAAGAAGTTCATTTTAAATCCTAACAAGTTGAATCAATTACTACATCATCTACGTGCAAAAAAACACGCTGTTTATTTATGTACACGTTCAAATTCAAAGGTGCGCAAAAACTCTTGTGCCCTTTCTGTTTTAGGTGCCGAGAAAAACTCTTGTGCATTGG